>JAZTWZ010000077.1:0-14349 GCA_045636165.1 Eubacteriales bacterium | reverse complement strand
GGGATGGAGTATCTGTCATATTCAAAAGAAATAATAATAGCTGCCGCAGGTCCGCTTGCAGGAATTCTCACTGCAAGCCTCGCGTTCGCGACAGCTAAAGTTTTTGGTATATATTCTCTTGGTTACTTTATCGGAATAAATATTATAATAACTGCGATAAATTTAGTTCCCGTGTATCCTCTTGACGGGGGGAGAATAGTTCTCTGCTTTCTTCTGAAAATCTTCCCTATGAGATGCGCGTATATAATTTCATATATTTTTGCAATTCTCGCAGTCGGAACACTGTGTGGGCTTTGTATCGCCCTTGCTTGTTCCGGCAGATTAAATCCGTCACTTGTGCTTTTTTCGGGATATGTAGCTCTTTGCGGAATTAAAACTCCTCGCTTTTAAGCTTTTCTACAAAGACTTTTTCTTTGTTGGTCAAAGGAGCATTCTCAAGCATATCGGGGCGCTTTTTGAAAGTTCTTATTATAGACTGTTCGCGGCGCCATTTTTTTATGTTTGCGTGATGCCCTGAAAGCAAAATTTCGGGTACTTCCTTATCGTGCCATACGGCAGGACGGGTGTACTGCGGATATTCCAGAAGTCCGTCAAAATGGCTTTCCTCGGAAAAACACTCCTCATCGGAAAGAACGCCCGGAAGCATTCTTGCGATAGCGTCGGTAACTGCCATTGCAGGAATCTCACCGCCGGTGAGAACAAAGTCTCCGATTGAGAGCTCTTCATCTACACACTCTTCGATAAATCGCTCGTCAATGCCCTCGTAGTGACCACAGACGAGAATGATGTGTGAATAATCTTTGGAGAGCGTTTTTGCTTTTTCCTGATTGAAAACCGAGCCCTGGGGTGACATGTAAATTGTGTATGCATCGGGGCTATCTTTTTTTATCTCTGCCCAGCAGTTGTAGAGCGCATCGGCATACATAACCATACCCATACCACCACCGTAGGGGTAGTCATCAACCTGCTTCTGCTTGTTTTTCGTATAATCGCGGATCTGATAATAATTTATGGTAAGCTTTCCGTCGCGCCTTGCTCTGCCGATTATGCTCTCGCTCATCATGGCATCGCAAGCTTCGGGAAAGAGCGTCATAATACTAATCTGCATCTCTTGCGCCGCCTTTCTCGGTTTTCATTCCGGGGATGGTTCTGACGGTCATAGTCCCTTCGTCAAGGTCAACGGAAACGATAAATTCCTCTACTGCAGGAATCATATATTCATCCGTTCCGCGGATTACATAAACATCGTTCGAGGGGAGGGTAATGACTTCTGTAAGTTTTCCAAGTTCGCATCCGTCGGAGTCGATAACAGTAAGTCCTTCGAGGTCCTGGATAAAGTATGTGTCTTCATCAAGCTCGACCTCATTGCGGTCAACCGAGACAATCTTATTGCGGTACTGTTCAGCGGTGTTTATGTTGTTTATACCTGCAAGCTTTAAGAGAACGCAGTTCTTATGAACGCGAGCCTTTTCAACCTCAAACGGTTTTTTATCTATATATACAACATCAAAATCACATAAAAAGTCATCAGTGTCGCTCCAGGGCTGAACCTTGAGTTCACCGTAGAGACTGTGAGTATTGACGATTTTTCCGGCTTCAATAAGTTCCATAAAAACACCTCAAATGTTTTTGTTTATAAATTCGGGGCTGCCGGATAAGGACAGCCCCGAGATTTAAATCAGTCAAGAATGTCAACTGATACCTTGATGTTATCGCGAAGTGCACAAGCTTTGATAATTGTACGAATCTCTTTCGCAATTCGACCGTGCTTACCGATAACCTTACCCATGTCTTCCGGAGCGACGCGAAGCTCGAGAACGAGACCATCCTCTTTTGTAACTTCGTTAACGCTTACAGCGTCAGGGTTTTCAACAAGGCTTTTTGCGATGTAAGTTAAAAGGTCTTTCATTTAATGTCCCTTTTCTCCGGTTCCACCGGCCACGAATTACTGAATTGCGCCTGTGCGCTTTAAGAGGGATTTTACAGTGTCAGTCGGCTGAGCACCCTTCTTGATCCACTCAAGAGCACGATCGGTGTCGATCTTGATTTCAGCGGGCTCTGTAAGCGGGTTGTATGTTCCGAGCTCCTCGATGAATCTACCGTCACGCGGGAAGCGGGAATCAGCAACAACAACGCGATAGAAAGGAGCCTTCTTTGCACCGATTCTGCGAAGTCTGATTTTTACCATTTTCATTTCACCTCCAAAAAATAATTATAAAAGCAAATATATGTTAAGTTGTTTGCTTACAAGGAATTTAAAAGCCGAAGGGGAAGCCTCCGCCTTTTCCGTGGCGGCGCGCCTTTCTCGACATCTGCTTTGCAAATGACGGGTTTGTCATTTGTTTCATCATCTTGCGTGATGCTTCGAACTGCTTGAGAAGCTTGTTGACTTCTTCAACCGAAACGCCACTGCCTGCGGCAATGCGCTTTTTGCGGCTGAAGTTTATCTGAGATGGGTTCTCCCGTTCATATACGGTCATAGAAGAGATGATGGCATCGAGTCTGACAAGCGCGCGCTCGTCAATCTTTGCACCGGCGAGAGCTTTGCTGTCAATACCCGGAATCATCTTAAGAAGGTCGGACATCGAGCCCATACCCTGAATCTGCTTCATCTGTTCGCGGAAGTCTGTTAGAGTGAATGTGTTCTCGCGAATCTTCTTTTCAAGCTCCTGAGCTTGCTTCTCGTCAAAAGCCTGTTCAGCCTTTTCAATAAGGGAGAGAACATCGCCCATGCCGAGAATACGTGACGCGATTCTGTCGGGGTGGAACTGCTCAATGCCGTCAAGTTTCTCACCGACGCCGACAAACTTTATCGGTTTACCTGTAACGGCTCTTACTGAAAGCGCGGCACCGCCTCGGGCGTCACCGTCGAGCTTTGTGAGAAAGATGCTGTCGATTCCGAGAGCTTCGTCAAACGCGGATGCTGTAGTAACGGCATCCTGACCGCTCATAGCGTCGATAACAAGCATAATCTCGTTCGGGGAAAGCTCGCTTTTTATCGACTTGAGCTCGTTCATAAGCTCTTCGTCAATGTGCAGGCGACCTGCAGTATCTATAAAGAGAAGATCGTTTCCGTGGCTTTCGGCGTGAGCCTTTGCAAGACGCGCGATTTCAACAGGGTTTTTACCCTCTGCCTTGAAAACTGGAATATCAAGCTGAGAGCCGAGAACTTCAAGCTGCTTTATAGCCGCAGGGCGGTATGTGTCACACGCAACAAGAAGCGGTCTCTTTGAAGCTGTTTTGCGAAGATGGGAAGCGAGCTTTGCAATGTTGGTGGTTTTACCTGCACCCTGAAGACCGACGAACATAACAACCGTCGGAGGTTTCGGGGAGATGTTCAGCTTTTCGCCCTCGCCACCCATAAGGGAAATAATTTCTTCGTTTACGATTTTAACGATTTGCTGTGCAGGATTGAGACCCTCAAGGACTTCAGTTCCGACAGCACGCTCGGAAACTTTGCTTACAAAATCGCGGACAACCTTGAAGTTGACATCCGCCTCAAGCAAGGCGAGCTTGATCTCTCGCATCGCGTCTTTGACATCGCGCTCGGTAAGTCTGCCTTTTGAACGCAGTTTCTTGAACGCGGCCGAGAGTTTATCGGTAAGACTTTCAAAAGCCATTTAAATCCTCCGTATAAATTAACGAGTTAATTAAATATCAAGAGCATTTGCACGCTCGATTATCTCGTCCGTGCAATTATCAATTTCGAGATTTCGGTAGTTGGTATCGTTGATGAGCTTTATGCGCTTCGCAGAAGCGGTAATCTTCTTGACATCCTCGGAAACTCTGCCGAACTTTTCTGCAAGACCGAGCTTATCTTCAAACTTTCTGAGAATCTCCTCTGAACGGACGATACCGTCGCGGACACCCTGACGGGTAATGCCGAGATGCTCGGCTATTTCAGCAAGGGAAAGGTCTTCGTTATAGTAAAGGTCAAAAAGCTCTCTTTGCTTTTCGGTAAGAATTTCGCCGTAGAAATCATACAGCAGAGTAAGTTCAAGAGAAACATTTCTCATAGTGAAAACCTCCTTTGTAAAGTAAGTTCGCTTTACAATCAAGTATTCTACCACAAAATGTATTGTTTGTCAAGGTAAAAAACATAGAATATATGGCATATTTTGAAAGTTCATATTGTAATCAAGAGAGAGTTTGTGTATAATATATAAGAAGAAATCTCGCTTTTTCAGGAGACAGTAAGCTTATGAATATGACATATAAAGAAATACTTCCGGGAATAAGACTTCGCGTCACTACAACTTCCCGTTTTGAAACAAATTTTCTCTCTGTTCAGTTTCTCTCTCATGCTGACGAGAAATGCGTGTCGAATATGACTCTTGTTCCGAGAGTTCTCCGCAGGGGCAGTGTGAAGCATCCCGATATGGAAGCTCTTGCCGCTGCGCTTGATGAGATGTACGGCGCTCATATTGAACCGATTTCGAGAAAATACGGCGATATTATGACAAGCGGTTTTATGTGCGATTTTGTTGATGCCGGCGGAAAAATGCTTTCTCCGCTTTGCTCTCTCCTTGGGGAAATAATGTTCAAGACAAAAAAGGAAGACGGAGTTTTCGTTTCTGAATATGTTTCGGGCGAGAGGTCAAACCTCATTGACGAAATTAAGTCTGAGATAAACAATAAGCTTTCCTATGCTCATAAAAGGGCTACTGAAAAAATGTTTTCAGGCAGCGCTTATGCAGTTTCGGAACTCGGAACGGAAGAATCTGCCGAGAGTATAGATTCAGCTTCTCTTTATAAATTTTATAAAAATATGGTCTCGTCTCTTCCTTGTGAGATTTTCTTCTGCGGAAACTATACGGCAGAAGAAATTGAAGCAGAGATTTTAAAACTGTTTTCTTTGTGCAAAAGGGAAAAGGTATCAGCTCTTTCTTCAGAGCCTCCGCGTTATGCGGATAATATTCGCGTTACGGAGCGCCTTGATATTGCACAGGCAAATCTTCTCATTGGGTTGTATGCAGACACCGAGGACATTTATCTCTATAAATTGCTCGGTGCGATAATCGGCGGAGGGACAAGCTCAAAGCTCTTTGAGAATGTCCGTGAGAAGCAGTCTCTCTGTTATTTTGCAGGGGCAATGTTTGATTCATTCAAGAAAAATATGTTTATGTATTGCGGAATTGACCCGAAGAATGCTTCTCGTGCTGAAAAGTCAGTTCTCGCAGAGCTTAAAAACTGCATCGACGGAAACATTACCGATGACGAGATAGCAAACGCCAAAAAGGGAATGATAGATGACCTTGTAACGACTGAAGATTCAGTCGGCACTATGGAAGCTTTCTGGCTTCGCGGAAGCCTTATAGGTGATGAAAGAACTCCGCTTGAGATTGCCGATGCTATAAGAAAAATTGATGCAACGGGACTTTCTGCTGCTGCAGCATCACTTAAACCATCGGTAACATATCTTTTGACAGGATTGGAGGGTGAAGGAAATGAAAGAAAACTCTTATCCCATGCTTAAACAGAAAATGATTTCCCATACCCTGCCGAACGGGCTCAAGATATGCGTTTTTGAAAAACCCGGTTTCAGACGCGCGTATGCACAGCTTTCCGTAAACTACGGTTCGATAGATATAAGTTTTGATTCGGAAGGTGAGAAATATACCTCTCCGCTCGGAGTAGCTCATTTTCTTGAGCATAAGGTGTTTGAACAGCCTGACGGCGGAAACGCTCTTACGATATTTGCAAAAACGGGTGCATCACCGAACGCGTTTACGAGCAGTACTATGACCGCGTACCACTTCTCGGGAACGGATAAGTTTATGCGAAATCTCGAGGTGCTTTTAAGCTTTGTTACATCTCCGTATTTTACGGAAGAGAATGTAGCGAAGGAGCAGGGGATAATCGGTCAGGAAATAAGTATGGTAAACGACCGTCCCGGTTGGCGCGTTTATGAAAATCTTATGAGTTCGCTCTATATTACACATCCCGTAAAAGATTCGATTATAGGAACGGTCGAGAGTATCGGGAAGATAACCCGTGATGTTCTCTTTAGGTGCTATAATACCTTCTATGTTCCGTCGAATATGACGCTGTGCGTAGCGGGAGATGTTTCGGCAGAAGAGGTAATCGCGGCTGCAGAGTCAATTCTCCCGAAGGAGAAAGCTCCTGCGATAAAGCGCGATTACGGCGTTGAAGAAAACTATGTAGCAAGAGCTCGCGCCACCGAAACGGTGGAAATTGCAATTCCGCAGTTTGCAATCGGAGCGAAGTACAATATGAAAACATTCGGCGAAGAGGGGCTGCGGAATCGGATAATTGCCGAGCTTGCGGCTGATATCCTTGCGGGTCCATCGTCTGCTCTGTATTCACGCCTTTATGCAAACGGCGACATAACTGCAGACTTTGCAGCTGAGTCGATGGTTTTCCCGGGAACGGTAGCTATTATGATTTCAGGCGAGAGCCGTGACCCTGATGGGGTTCTTGAAAAGGTAAAGGATGCGGCATATAAGCTCTCCCGTGAGATCGATGTTGCATATTTTGAAAGAATCAGAAAAGCGCATATCGGAGTTATGCTTCGCTCGCTTGACAGCGTAAAGACACTTTGCCGTGAGCAGGCTGAGGCGACCTTTGCAGGTTTCGATTATCTCGATACGCTTGAGGTGATAAACGAAATAGAGCCGTCAGAGATTGCCCGGTTTATCGGAAAAGTCTTCAAAGAAGAGAGTATGGCTCTTTCGGTTGTAAGGGGTAAGTAGCGTATGACAAATATGATTTCTTTCCCAGGGCTTGGGATAGAGCTTGAGGTAAACCGCATCGCGTTTACTGTCTTCTCCCGACCGATATACTGGTATGCAATAATAATAGCGAGCGGTTTTCTCCTTGCGACATACTACGGCATGAAGCGAAGCCGTGAGTTTGGAACAAATGACGATGAGATTATGGAAATGCTCCTTTTTGCAGTTCCGCTTGCAATAATCTCAGCGCGCGCATACTATGTAATTTTCAATATTGAACCGTATCTTGCTGACCCGATAAGCGTTTTATATATCTGGGAAGGCGGAATTGCGATATACGGTGCAATCATCGGTTCGGTTCTTGGCGCGCTTATCTACTGTAAAATAAAAAAAATAAGCATAATAAGGTTTCTTGACATAGGTGCTCTCGGTCTTATGATAGGGCAGTCAATTGGTCGCTGGGGAAACTTCGTGAACGCCGAGGCGTTTGGCGGAGAAACAGACCTTCCGTGGCGTATGGTTATAAACGGCGGCGTCGGAGTTCATCCTACATTTCTCTACGAATCGCTGTGGAATGCCGTAGGTTTTGTAATTTTACATTTCTATTCAAAGAAGAGAAAGTTCGATGGCGAAGTTTTTCTGCTTTATGTAGTCTGGTACGGAATCGGAAGAGCTATGATAGAGGGGCTTCGCTCGGACAGCCTGTATTTCTTCGGTACGGGAATAAGAACCTCACAGGCACTTGCGATTGTGACGACGCTTTTAGCAGGAGCATATTTGATATTCAGATACAGAAAAATTAAAACGGAGGAAAAATAAATGAGTGCAGTGATAATTGATGGAAAGGCTACTTCAAAAAAGCTTCGCGAAGAGGTTTATGAGGGAGTAAAAAAGCTTTCAGATATGGGAATAAAAGCAGGTCTCGCGGTTGTAATCGTAGGCGATGACCCTGCTAGCCGTACTTATGTAAACAACAAGAAAAAGGCTTGTGCAGAATGCGGAATATACAGCGAAGAATATGCTCTTCCTGCCGAGACAAGCGAAGAAGAACTTCTCTCACTTATCGATACACTCAACAACAAAGCTGATATTAACGGAATTCTCGTTCAGCTTCCGCTTCCGAAGCATATCTCGGAGGATAAGGTTATCGCTGCTATCAACCCCGACAAAGATGTTGATGCTTTCCATGTCCAGAATGTCGGAAAGATTATGACAGGTGATTTTGATTTTCTTCCGTGTACTCCGGCAGGCGTTATGGCACTTTTTGAAGAGTATGGAATCGATGTTGCAGGCAAGAACGCAGTTGTTATCGGTCGTTCAAATATCGTAGGTAAGCCTATGTCAATGCTTCTTCTCCACAAGAACGCAACAGTAACAATCTGCCATTCGAAGACAAAGAACCTTCCGGAAATTGTAAAGAGCGCAGATATAATCGTTGCGGCAGTAGGCAGAGCAGGTTTTGTTACGGCTGATATGGTAGCTGACGGTGCAGTTGTGATGGATGTCGGAATAAACAGAAATGCGGAGGGCAAGCTTTGTGGCGATGTTGATTTTGCATCGGTTTCCGAAAAAGCATCATACATAACTCCTGTTCCCGGCGGAGTAGGTCCGATGACTATTACAATGCTTATGAAGAACACACTCAAGGCTGCATGTATTCAAAATTGTGCGAATATCTAAGAAAATTTCGCTTTTTTTGGTTGACAAATTGAATTCTTCCAAGTATAATATATATCGTGACATTTTGTGTTACGGTTATGGAGTCGATTATGAGAATTAATATTAAACAGCTCCGAAGCGGAGAAGTTTCATCCCTGCCGTTTGAATTTAAGACAGACATTTCTGACATTGAGCCGACGATGGCTTCCGAAGTTACGGTTTCGGGAGAGGTTAGTGTTCTTGCAGGAGTTCTTCTTCTTTCAATGAAGGCAGAAGGTGAGCGAAACCTTATTTGCGACAGATGCGCAAAAGAGTTTAAGAGAGTTACGAGCGTTCCCTTTGAGTCGTGTATTGTCGATCACCTCGACAACGACACCGACGAAGACGATTTCATCGTCTGTGAGGGAGACGAGCTTGATCTTTCAGAGCTTGCTGTTTCGGTGTTCATTCTCGGCTTTGACAGCAAGAATCTTTGTTCCCCTGATTGTAAAGGCTTGTGCCAGATCTGCGGAGCAAACTTAAATGAGCAAGCATGTAACTGTAAGGACGAGTCGATTGACCCAAGGCTTGAAATCCTTTCGCAGTTGCTTGATGACTGAATAAATTATTAACGGTTGATATATCGAAGGAGGTGTCACCATGGCGGTACCAAAGAGAAAACATTCTAAATCGAGGAGAGACATGAACCGCAATGCACATTGGAAGCTTTCACTCCCGGGAATCGGAGCATGCCCGAAGTGCGGAGCAATGAAGCTTTCTCACAGAGCTTGCAAGAAGTGCGGAACATACAACGGTCGCGAAGTTATTTCTGTGTCAGAAGCAGCTGAATAATTTAGCGAAACTCAATTCGGTAAAAGGGTAGAGGTGGATGGATTAATCCTCCTCTATTTTTATTGTAAAAGGAAGGTAAAGATATGAGCGCATATATTACCGGGGTTGAAGCGGGGAGTGTTGCTGAGCGTGCCGGAATCAGGGCAGGCGAAGAGCTTATCTCGATAAACGGAAGACTCGTCCGCGATGTGCTTGATTATAAGTTTTATTCTTATGATAAAAGGCTGAAGGTTGAGCTTTCCGGAAGAACGGTCAAAATAAAGAAAGACGAAGGCGAGGACTTGGGTCTCGTCTTTGAAACATACCTTATGGACAAGGCAAAACGCTGTGCAAATAACTGTGTTTTCTGCTTTGTTGACCAGATGCCAAAGGGTATGCGCGAAACGCTTTACTTTAAAGATGACGATGCGAGAATGTCTTTTCTTCTCGGAAATTATATCTCGCTTACAAATCTCTCTGAAGAGGATATCGACAGAATGATTCGTATGCATATAAGCCCGGTCAATGTTTCGGTTCATGTTACGGACCCTGAACTCCGCCGTAAGATGGTCAGAAACCCCAAGGCAGGCGAATGCATGAACATCCTAAGACGGCTTACTAAGGCAGACATCAGAATCAACTGCCAGATAGTAGTATGCCCGGGGCTTAATGACGGAGAAGTTCTTAAAAATTCAATCTCTGACCTGCTCTCTCTCGGTGAGGAGATAGAGAGTATCGCGATTGTTCCTGTCGGAATAACAAAGCATAGAGACGGGCTCTATCCGCTTTCTCCGATGAATGAGGAATGTGCAAAAGAAACGCTTCAGATAATAGATTCCTTCGGTGAAGAAAACTTGAAAAAACGCGGTGAGAGAGTTGTTTACGGTGCGGACGAGCTTTATATAAAGGCACACATTCCGATTCCATCTGATGAATATTACGGCTCATATCCGCAGCTTGATAACGGTGTCGGGCTTATGCGTCTTCTTTCTGAAGAATTTCTCGCAGCGCTTGACTATACGGACATTCCCTCAGAGGTAGAGAAATTTACGGTGGCAACAGGCGTTTCTGCGGCTCCGTTTATACGAAAACTCATTGACGAATTGGCAAAAAAATGTAATAATATAAATGGTAGCGAAGTGTATGCAATAAAAAATGATTTCTTTGGAGAAACCATAGATGTTGCAGGTCTTGTAACAGGACGAGACCTTATAAAAACACTTTCGGGAAAAGAGCTTGGAAAGAGGCTTCTTATCCCGTCTGTTATGCTTCGTCACGGCGAAAATGTTTTTCTTGATGATGTCAGCGTCTGCGATGTGGAAAGAGAACTTGGCGTTACGGTTGTTCCGGTAGAGAATGACGGCGATGCGCTTCTTTCTGCAATGCTCGGTGTTTAGATAGGAGGTACTGAACATGGCAAAACCCGTTGTTGCGATAGTCGGGCGACCGAATGTCGGAAAATCAATGCTTTTTAATAAGCTCATAGGAAAGCGTATGTCCATAGTTGAGGATACTCCGGGCGTTACGCGCGACAGATTATATGCAGACTGTGAATGGAACGGCAGAGTTTTCTCTCTTGTTGATACGGGAGGAATAGAGCCGAGAACAGACAGTGAAATTTTGAAATTTATGCGTGACCAGGCGGAAATTGCAGTAGCAAATGCCGATGTCATTGTTTTTATAACTGATATAAAAACGGGCGTTACAGCGGCAGATAACGATGTTGCGAGTATGCTGCTCCGTTCCAATAAGCCGATAATTCTTGCAGTAAACAAGGTTGACTCGGTAGGTGAGCCTCCTGCAGATTTTTATGAGTTCTATAACCTCGGACTCGGTGAGCCGATTGCGGTTTCTGCAGTCCACGGTCACGGTACGGGCGACCTTCTCGACCGTTGCCTTGAATTCTTCCCTGAAGAGGTCGAAGAAGAGGAAGAGGACGACAGGATTCATGTCGCGCTTATCGGAAAGCCGAATGTCGGCAAGTCGTCATTAACCAACAAAATTCTCGGTCAGGAAAGAGTTATAGTAAGTAATGTAGCAGGTACAACCCGTGACGCGGTTGACTCGGAGTTTGAAAACGAATACGGTAAATTTGTGTTCATAGATACGGCAGGTATCCGCAAAAAGTCAAAGGTAAACGACGATATCGAAAAGTTCTCAGTATTGCGCGCATCTCTTGCGGTTGAGCGAAGCGATGTCTGCCTTATTATGATAGATGCTGAAGACGGCGTAACAGAGCAGGATACAAAGGTTGCAGGTATCGCTCATGATGCAGGAAAAGCGTGTATCATCGTTGTAAACAAATGGGACCTTGTCGAAAAAGACGACAAGACAATGAAAAACGAAGAAGAAAAGATTCGCCGCGACCTTTCGTATATGACTTATGCGCCGATTATCTTCATTTCGGCAAAGACAGGTCAGCGCGTCGGAAAGCTTTTTGAGCTCATCACATCGGCTTATGCTGAAAGCAAGAAGCGCATAACTACGGGAATGCTCAACAATGTTCTCGCAGATGCGGTTTCGAGAGTTCAACCGCCGACAGACCGCGGTAAGCGTCTCAAGGTTTATTACATTACGCAGACAGGCGTTCAGCCGCCAAACTTTGTCATGTTCTGTAATGATGCAAAGCTGTTCCACTTTTCATACAGGAGATATCTTGAAAACAAGCTCCGCGAGGTGTTTGGCTTTGAGGGAACTCCGATAAGAGTTGTTATAAGACAAAAGGGAGAAAACGGTTAAAATGAATGTTGCAATAAGATATATAATTGCGATAGTTTGTGCATACCTTCTCGGTAGCCTCAATTTTTCAATAATCATATCAAAGCTTACGCTTAAAAAGGATGTAAGAGATTTCGGAAGCGGAAACGCAGGAACGACAAACTCTCTCCGCGTTATGGGTGCGAAGAAGACGGTTCTCGTTCTTCTTGGCGATATCTTAAAGGGCGTTGTTGCGATTTTTATTGCAATCAGACTTGTGCCTGATTCAAATATTGCGATTCTTCGCTCGCTTACGAGTCTTTCGTGCATATTCGGGCATGCATATCCCGTGTTCTTCCAGTTCCGCGGAGGAAAGGGAGTTCTTACGACTGCGGCGGTTGTCGGAAGCTTCAATCTGCCTGTATGCCTGATAGCAGTATCTGTGTTTATCATTATCGTAGCTTTGACCCGCTATGTTTCGCTCGGCTCAATAATCGCAATCTGGACGGTTCCGTTCCTTTTTGCCTTGTTTGAGGGCGTGAACTTTGACGGAATGGTATATATCGCGCTCGGTACGGTGATTGCGATATTTGTAACGGTGCTTCACCGTTCGAACATAAAGCGTCTTATTTCAGGAAACGAAAATAAGCTCAAGTTTAAAAAGTAAAGCATCTGAGGTGTAGATTTATGAAAATTGCAGTAATCGGAAGCGGAGGCTGGGGAACAGCTCTCGCGGTAATGCTTGCAAAAAACGGAAATGATGTTACTCTCTGGTCATTTGAGGATAAGGAATACGAAAGACTCCGCAACGACCGTGAAAACAGGGAGTTTCTTTCGGGAGTTCTTTTTCCTGAGGGACTTTCGTGCACAAACGACATAAGCGTTGCAAAGGATGCGGAAATTATCGTAATGGCAGTTCCGTCATTTGCGGTAAGAGCTACTGCGAAAAAGCTTAAGGCGTATGTAAATGAAAATCATATCGTTGTAAATGTCGCAAAGGGAATAGAAAAGGATACCTCAATGCGTCTTTCTGAGATAATCGAAGAGGAACTTGAGGGAAAGTCGAAGATAGTTGTACTTTCAGGTCCTTCCCACGCAGAAGAGGTAGGAAGAGGTGTTCCGACTGCGATTATCGCAACCTCGCGTCATAAAGAAGCTGCAGAGACTGTTCAGGATGTGTTTATGAACGAACGCTTCAGGGTTTATGTAACTGGCGATGTAATTGGTGTTGAGCTTGGCGCTGCGCTTAAGAATGTTATGGCGCTTGCAGCAGGTATATGCGATGGTCTTGGACTTGGAGACAATGCAAAGGCAGCTCTTATGACCCGTGGTCTTGCCGAGATGATTCGCCTCGGTGTTGCAATCGGCGGCAAGGAAGAAACCTTCTCGGGTCTTGCAGGACTTGGTGACCTTATCGTTACCTGTATGTCGATGCATTCGAGAAACCGCAGAGCAGGTATCCTTATCGGACAGGGAGTACCGACAGATAAAGCTCTTGAAAAAATCGGTGCGGTTGTAGAAGGATATTATGCTACACAGTCGGCTCACGAGCTTGCGAAAAAAGCAGGAGTCGAGATGCCGATTACCGAAGAGGTTTATAAAATTTTGTTTGAAAACTCAAACGCTCAGGAAGCTCTTCTTCGTCTTATGATGAGAGAGAAAAAGAGCGAAAGTGATACAGCTTGGAGATAAGTATGGAAGAAAGACTTCAGAAGATAATAGCGGCGAGCGGAGTTTGCTCGAGAAGAAAGGCTGAAGAGCTCATAACTGCCGGCAAGGTGCGCGTGAACGGAGAGGTTGCTTCTCTCGGCGATAAGGCTGATGCAGAAAGTGATGTCATCGAGGTTTCAGGTCGCGTTATTACCGATTCAACTAAATATTATATAATGCTCAATAAGCCCCGTGGATACATAACCTCTCTTGATGACGAGAAGGACAGAAAAACCGTAAACGAGCTTGTTGATGTCGGAACCCGAGTTCATCCCGTGGGAAGGCTTGACTATAATTCGGAAGGTCTTCTTATAATGACGAATGACGGTGCTCTCACATACAGACTTACTCATCCGTCGAGCGAGATTCCGAAGGGGTATATCGTTACCGTCCGCGGCCATCTTGAGGATGCAATAACAACGCTCAAGGCTTCAATCGAGATTGACGGAAGAATGACCCGTCCTGCGGATGTCAATGTTCTCCGCGAAAATTCAGACGGCGGACTTCTTCATATAACAATCCGAGAGGGAAGAAACCGCCAGATCCGCCGTATGTGCGAAGCGGCAAACTTAAGAGTTCTTCGCCTTAAGCGCGTAAGCGTCGGTGATCTTGTTCTTGATAAGCTCCCGGCAGGAAGATGGCGTCACCTTACCGAAAAAGAGATAAAATATCTTAAATCACTGTAAAAAAGAGAAATCTTTATGCATAATTTACTAAAACACCGCAAGCGAATTTCGCTTGCTGTGTTTTGTTACCACTCAATTTCGATTAGAAAAGCTTA
>JAZTWZ010000076.1:0-2989 GCA_045636165.1 Eubacteriales bacterium | reverse complement strand
ATCCTGGTTATCTTTCCGAGCCATTCCTATATCCGATTTTCCCCAAGCAAACATATAATTTTCTCCATAAACTGCCCCATGGCAGCATCGTCTTTACGGCCGACGACAGACCTAAATTTATTCTGAAATGTAATTCTGCCGTAGCTGTCCGCATGCGGCATCAATATCGGCTCCGAGACTGCGACGCACGGTAGCCGTTATTCCCTTCTTTTCAAGATACGACATAAAGCTTTTTATCGTTTCGGGGGAGCTTGGCATAAGCTCGCCCTCGCTTATCCTATTAAGCGGAATTAAATTTACATGACACGGAAAACCGGAAAGAAGTTCCGCAAGCTCCTTTGCCTGAGTCAGAGTATCCGTTTTTCCTGCTATCATTGTATATTCAAAAGAAATTCGGCGATGTGTTTTTTCAAAATACTTTTTGCATTCTGAAACAAGTCGTTTTACCCCGTAGGCACGATTTACCGGCATTATTGCGTTTCGCGCCTCATCCGTCGGCGCGTGAAGCGAAACAGAAAGAGTCAATGGAAGGTCTTCTTCCGAGAGCTTTTCTATCTTTTCGCACAAACCGCAGGTTGAAAGCGAAATGTGACGCATACCAATATTAAGACCTTGCTCGTCGTTTACGAGATGTAAAAACTTAATTACATTATCGTAATTATCAAGCGGCTCACCCGTACCCATAAGCACGATATTCGATATCTTCTCGCCCGTGTCATTGATTATTGCAAACAACTCTGCGAGCATCTCCGACGGCAGAAGGTTTCTGACGAGACCGTTTTTTGTTGACGCGCAGAAGACACACCCCATACGGCATCCAACCTGTGTTGAGATACAGACGGTGTTACCGTGATTATACTTCATAAAAACAGCTTCGACACAGTTTCCGTCTCTGAATTTAAAAAGGTATTTTCTCGTGCCGTCTGTTTTTGAAACCTGTGCACGGGCAATCTCGGCAACATTGAGAGTACATTCCTCCGAGAGCTTTTCGCGAAGAGTTTTGGGGATATTTTTCATTTCTTCAAATGAGTTTATCCCACGATGAAGCCAAGAAAAAATCTGACCTGCTCTGAATTTTGGCTCGCCTATTGAAAGTATGTATTCCGAGAGCTCTTTATCGGTCATTGAACGAATATCAATCATTTTTCCTCCGCAGTTTACAAATATAGAATCCGTCTGTTCCGCTGATATGCGGAAGTAATGTCATTCCGAATTTTTCGTCGATATGAGAAATTGAAACCTCTGTCTTTTCTTCATAGAAATCGCTGTTTTCAGAAAGAAACGCATCAATCACCGAGCTGTTTTCTTCACGCAGAACCGTACAGGTCGAATATACAAGAACTCCGCCCTGTTTTAAATACTTCGAAAGATTATTTAAAATCTTAAGCTGAAGAGACGGAAGCTCTGCCGCCTCGCCAAGAGATTTATAGCGGATATCAGGCTTCTTTCTTATAATTCCAAAACCCGAACACGGGACATCTGCAAGAATATAATCAAACGCTTCTTTGTTCTCTGGATGAAATTCAGAAGCATCAGAAAGTGCTGTTTTGATAATTTCAATACCAAGCCGCTTCGCTCCGTTTTCAATAAGCCCAAGCTTATGCTCGTGTATATCGCAGGAAATAATCTCGCCTGAGTTTTCCATAATCTCCGCGAGCGCAAACGACTTTCCACCGGGAGCTGCACAAGCATCCAGAACCCGTGAACCCGACTTTGGAGCAAGAAGACCTGCCGCAAGCTGGCTTGCTTCGTCCTGGATATGGAAGAGTCCTTTTCTGAAGGCGTCGCTTTTTTCAATGTTTCCCGAAAAATTGACCTCAACCGAGTTTTCAAGCTTGCCCTCTGAAAATGAAAGAATTTCATCCTCGCCTGATATGAGGTCTTCCTTTGAGGTCTTTAAGGTATTTACTCTCGCAAAAACCTTACTCTTTTTATTGTTTTCAGAGAGGATCTTCTCGGTAACCTCTGATCCAAACTGCGAAACGAGTTTTTCTGTAAGCTCTCGCGGATGACTGTACTTAATCGACAAAACTTCTTCCGTCTCGCCCTCGGGCTCGGGGAGATTTTCTTTATATAAGGAAATTTTTCTTGTTATCGCGTTTACAAACCCTGCGGCACGTGGGTTGTTGCGCTTTGCACGGTTAACAGCATCGTTAACCGCAGCAGAGTCGGGAATTCTGTCAAGAAAAACAATCTGATATATCGCCATCTGCAAAATATCAATTATTCCCGGAGAAATCTTATTGAATTTTACTGACGAGAATTCTGAAATATAGAAATTGATGAGCAACGAATTCTCCAGAACACCGTTTACAAGCTCACTCGCAAACGCCGCATCACGAGGAGAAAGGGCATTTGCCCTTATTTCATTTCTCAAAAAACCGTCTGACCACGCACCCCTCTTGCGAAAAGCCGTAATCGCAGATATTGCTACATCTCTTGCATCTTTTTTTCTCAATCTCTTCTTCTGCCTCCGCCGAATATCAATATAAGTCTCAATAACTGAACAAGCGAAACTGCAAGTGCTGCAACATAAGTCATAGCTGCCGCAGACAAAACCTTTTTCGCTGAATTTTTCTCGTTCTCAGAAAGAATTCCGGCCGAGGTAAGCGTCGCAAGCGCACGGCGCGAAGCATTGAACTCAACAGGAAGAGTTATAAGCTGGAAGATTGTCGCAAGCGCGAAGAATAAAATTCCGATATCGACTATCGGCTGCCAGGAGAAAATAAAGCCGAGAAGAATCATCGGAGTTGAAAGCGTTGAACCAATCTGGCAGACCGGTATTATCGCGTTGCGAAGCTTTATCGGTCCGTACCCTTCAGCATACTGCATAGCGTGACCGCATTCGTGAGCTGCAACTCCTGCCGCCGCAACAGAACGGGAGTTGTAAACTGAATCTGAAAGGCGGATAACCTTTGCCTTCGGGTCAAAATGGTCAGTAAGATTGCCGCTGACATTTTCAATTCTTACATCCGTTATTCCAAATGCC
>JAZTWZ010000075.1:0-3543 GCA_045636165.1 Eubacteriales bacterium | reverse complement strand
CTTGCAGTGAGAATTCCTGCAAGCGGACCTGCGGCAGCTATTATTATTTCTTTTGAATATGACAGATACTCCATCCCCGGAACATTTACAGAGACCCCGAAGGCGCGTATGTCTATCTTATCAATTTCACCGCCGATAAATCTTATGGCAAGAATATGTGCCGCTTCATGCAGAAGAACTGCAACAAAGGTCGGTATAAAAACCTTCCCGAAGTCAAGCACATACATCGAAGATATAAGAATACAGAATGGAATACTTATTCTTATTTTCGGAAACCTTTTCATATTACACGCTCTCCGGCGAAATATAAAGCGACGGGTCAAGGCGCACACTTCCCTTTCTCACCTCAAAATGAAGATGCGGTCCCGTTGACATACCGGTACTTCCCACTTTTGCGATTTTCTGCCCCAGCGAGACCTTCTGCCCCTTTTTCACAAGGAGCTTTGAATTATGACCGTAAAAGCTTCTTATTCCGTCCTGATGCTCTATGAGAAGGTAGTTTCCATAAGTTGCGTTCTTCCCTGCCTCGATGACTTTACCTGCCGCAAACGAGACGATATCGCGTCCGCTGTTCGCCGCAATATCAAGCCCCGTATGAAAACTCGCATCCTCAATTATCGGGTGGTCGCGGTATCCGTAGCGCGAGGTTATTATCCCTCTGAGCGGTGTCGTAAACTTGAAATTTATTTTCTCTTTGCTGTAGCTGCAATATGAAGGCGGCGGAATCTTGAACGGTTCCGCCGCTGTATCGTCCGAAAGCTCTTCTGCACTCATCTGAAAGCTCAAGGTTTCCACCGATAGCTGTTTTTCTTTTTCTGCTGCCGCATCAAGAGCTTTTTCTATTTCTTCTCGGCTATCGCCTATGTAAAAATCTTCAAACTCGCTTTTTTCTTCCTCTTCTTTTTTCTCATCAAAAACTTCCAAAACTCCCGAATCCGGCTTTATTATCCCTTCACTTATCGCCTCTACCGCACGCTCTATCTCAAGCTCCTCACTGACCTTTTCCGAAACCTTTGAAAGAATTGGAGAGTTACTTTCTTTGAGTATGATCGCGCCGGTAACAATGCATATACAGACAAAAAGCCTTAAATACATATAAAAGTTACTGCTTTTCTCTTTTGTTTTTTTATATCTTGTATGCTGCATAAGGATTCCCCCCCTCACACAGAGAGTATATGAAAAAATATGCCCGACAATAACAAATTGTCGGGCATATTAAAAAATTATACAAGTTCTGATACTGCTTTTTCAAATTCTTCTTTTGTAAAAATCATATTTATTGCATCAAGAAGCGCATTAGCGCTGAGGAGACTTGGGAGATTAAGCTTTTTCGCAAGCTTCTTTCTGCGACTTGCGCTGTCTTCACCGCCCGAGAGACCGTAAAAATACATATCCTGCTTTGTGAGCATTGCCGACGGGCGCGTTTCCTCGTCATCAAATGTAGCCCCTGCAGCTTTTAGTGCGTTTATTATTATCTCCTCAGGCATACCCTCTACTCCCAGAAAACCTGCTTTCGAGGCTTCTGTCTTTCGCCTTTCCTTACCTGAAATTTCGGGGATATAGGCGTGTTTTACGCTGCCTTCGGAGATTGCACCTTTGAGGTAATTCCGTATAACCTGACCTGCGCCGTCGGAATCAGTCAAGATTATTATACCGTTTTTTCTGGCAAGAGTCGCGATAAGCTCGCGTTTTTCCTTGTCGTTAAAAATTCCAAAGCCTGCAGTTTCGATTATATGGGCATCAATACACTGCTTAATCTTATTTATGTCATACCGACCTTCAACGATAATCGTTTCCCTTATATGCTTCATCTCGCTTCACCTGCCGAAATCTCAGCGACAAGCTTTGAAATTTCATCCCAGCCGGCACTCAGCTTGAGTTTCAAATCAGCTTCCTTACAAAGCTCTATCGCATTCGCGATAGCGTCCTTTTTCATCGCGTTTGTTGCGGATATTAAGATTCTTGCAGGATAGTCGCTTTTCATCTCGAAATAGTCCATTACCTCGCGCTTTCCGCCGCCATTTTCAAGAATGAGCTTTGTTCCGTACATACGGCGGAACTGGCGTGCAATCAGCGCAAGCGTCGGAATCGGCTCTTCGTTCTGCGCGCGAAGCTCGGAAATTACGCCAAGAGCTTTTGCATAATTCCCCTCCGCAATCGCGTTTGTGACATCAAAAACGACAGAGCTTAAGTTTCTCGTTGCAACCGCCTCAATATCGCTCTTTGTTATATTCTTTTTCTTTGAATATGCGCTTACCTTTTCTATCTCAGGGATGAGAAGCTCCATTCTCTCGCCCGAATAATAGAGCAGATAATCAGCACACTCGGCATCTATCTCTTTTCCGGCAGCCATAAAACGACGGGCTATCCACGAAAGAAGGTCTGTTTTAGATGCACACTCAAAGTTTATGATATCGCCGAACTTCTCAATAACTTTATAAAGTTTTTTTCTCTTGTCAGGCTTGCTTTCAGGGTTTGAATAAACAAAAACAAGAACCGTATGCTCCGGCATATCGGAGAAAAGCTTCTCGGCTTTTGCTGAAAAGTCTGCATTTGCGGAAACAACATCAAAGTCGCGCACTATTACAAGGCGGCGGTCATTCATCGCAGGATAGCTCTCAACGACATCAGAAAGCTCATTGAATTCGGGCGCACGGTTTATAACCGTCACATTGAATTCGGGCATCATATCACCTACAACCTGCTTCTGAAGCTCTCCGAGATAGTACTCGCGAAGATATCCCTCTTCGCCGTAGAACAAATAGAGATTTCCTATTTTTCCACCCTTTAAGTTCGCTTTAAAATCTTTGAGTGTCATCTGTTTCACCTACCTTGAATAAAAAGTTAAACTACCCTCAAGATCAGTTCTGTGAATTTCCGAACCGAGCTTTTCTATTCGCTGTATCGTTTCACCGTTTGGGTGTCCGTAAGAATTACCCTCGCCAACCGATATAACACAAAGCTCAGGAAGCGCCTTGTTTATAAGCTCCTGCGAGGAGGAGGTCTTAGAGCCGTGATGACCGAGGACGAAGCTCTCACAATCAGGAATTCTCGGAACGATAAGCTCTTCGAGCTTTGACGGAATGTCTCCAGTTATAAGTAAATCATACTCGCCGTCAGATATCGTAACGACAAGACCGTTTTCGTTTTCATCCTTTCCTTCAGGAAGGGTAAGAATCGATATTTTCATATCAGAAAACGAGAGCTTCGTATCTTCTTCTACGAATACTGCTTCTCCCATTTCGGAGAGCTTTATAAAAGTTGCGTTGTCCTTATCAGATGCCGGCATATAAATCGCCTTTGTATTTATAGTATCCGTGAGATACTTTGCACCGTTTGCGTGGTCGGAATGCGCGTGTGTAAGAATAAGCGCATCTATGTCCGGAATTCTGCGTTTCAAGAGATGCGATATCGCAATATTATCTGCATCCTTGTCACCACCGCAGTCAATAACTACACACTCATCCCCAAGGGTTGCTACTATACACTGCCCCTGCCCTACATCGAGAACATCAAAGCGGATACCTTCCCTTTCCTCTTGCG
>JAZTWZ010000074.1:0-18350 GCA_045636165.1 Eubacteriales bacterium | reverse complement strand
AAACGAACGGATGCAGGCGCGGATTTCTTCGCGGTCGCTTTCTGTAAGAGAACGGATGTTGCCGAATTCCCAGATGCGGTCAGAGCGGTTTAAAATCTCGATTGAATCGCCGCCCGTGTATGAGAGCGTCGTCTTCCCTGCCCTGTGGAGAGTTGTATAAACCTCGCTTGAAAGTTCGCCGATTTTCGGGAATGAGGCACGGACCTCTTCGGGCGTGCAGAGGTGAGAAGCAAAGGTTGAGAGCGACGGGTTATCAAGCTCGCAGAGAAGAAGACCGTCGATGAACGGAACGCTGTCTTCCTCGTGGGGAGCTTTGATTCTGCCGTTCGTATAGGTTGCGGAAACGCCGAGTTGCGGGATGTCGGTTATGTAAGCAGAGGTTTCGCCGAGGTTCTCAACCGCGTCGATACTGCGGAGAGAAAAGCCGTTTTTTGTAAGGCGTGATGCGCCTTTTGCAAGGGCGGTGAGAGCGGAAGTATATATTCCTTCGGGGATAGCCGCAACGGCAAGCGCGATGCACGAAGCAAGGCTTCCAATGAACGGCTCGGAGTAAAGAAGACTGATTATGAATATCGCAACGCAAACGAAGGTCGCAACAAGGGTCATCTTATCGCAGAGCTTCTTTACGCGTGAAAGAACGGGGGCTGAATCGCGTTCGGGAGTGTCTGTCGGGATGGAGAGACGGCTCATCTCGGTCGAAAGACCTGATGCGACAACAACGCCGTCTCCGCGACCGCGGACGACAACAGTTCCCTCAAAAGCGCAGTTTACGCGGCGGTCAATCGGCACATTGCCCTCGATCGTTGCGGATGCGTCCTTTTCTATATCGGCGCTACCCGTGAGCGCAGTTTCGTCGATAACGAGACCGTCGGTCGTTATAAGACGCAAATCTGCAGGAACAATTCTGCCCGGCTTCAGAGATACTATATCGCCGACGGCGAGCTCGTCTGACGGAATTCTCATCTTAGCACCACTTCGGAGAACTATCGCGTGAGTAACCGACGGGCGGACGGACTTTTCAATCGTCTTGAGTCCGCGGCGTTTACACTCGGAAGAAAAGAGCGCGTTTATCACGATGACGGCGAGGATAAGACCTGCAGAAATTATGCCGTCAAAAAGAGCGGTAAGAGCCGCGGCGATAAGCAAAAGCCAGGAATACGGGCGCGCAAAACCTGCGGCGGCAAACTTGAAAAAGGATGAGTTTCCGCCCTTTTTGTTATTCTTTGTAACGCGGGACGCCGCTTCCTGATATGAAAGCCCGTTTTCGGGGTTTACATCAAGAGAAGCAAGCGTTTCTTCTATACTCAATTTATGATACAAATCAATCAACTCCTGTAAGGGATGAGCCTGTGGAGGCTTAACTAAATTATATAACCAAACAAGTACAAGGTCAACAGAATATATGGCGAAGAGCAGAAAAATTTATAAAATAATTGTTTAAATAATCTTTTGGATATGATATAATTATTACATATAAAAAGTGAACTCAAAAAAACGGAGGAATAAGATATGAAAAATGCTATTACTGTAAATATCGCAGGTGTCGAGCTTCGCCTTATCAGCGGCGAAAACGAGGAATATACACGCCGTGTTGCTTCTCATGTAGATACTAAGGTTTCAGAAGTTCTCAAGGCAGGAAGCTTCTCTATCGTTGAGGCAGCTCTTCTTTCTGCAATCAACATTTCAGACGAGTATTACAAGGCTCTTGAAACAGCGGAAAATCTCCGCACACAGCTTCGTGACTACCTCGAAGAAGGAAGCCGTGCAAAGTCAGAGATTGCAGACCTCAAGCGCGAAATAGCAAGACTTTCAGGAAAGTAAAATGTCAAACCGTGCTGAAATTCTCTCCCCTGCAGGCTCGCCTGAGGCTCTCCGCGCCGCCGTTGCAAACGGCGCTGACGCGGTCTATCTCGGCTACGGCAACTTCAACGCCCGACGCCTTGCAAAAAACTTTACCGCAAGCGACCTTAAAGAAGCTTGCGAGTTTTGTCATGCGCGCGGAGTAAAGGTATATGTAACGGTCAATACGCTCGTGAACGACCGCGAAATGGCGGCAGTCGAGAAGGTGTGCCGTGACATAAACCGTGCAGGAGTAGATGCTGTTATCGTTGCAGACCTCGGCGTTGCGAAGCTCATCCGCGAGGTATGCCCCGACCTTCCGATTCACGCCTCAACCCAGATGACGGTGCATAACCTTGAGGGTGTGCGTCGCCTTGCAGAAATCGGGTTTACGAGAGTTGTTCTTGCGCGCGAGCTTTCGCGCGAGGATATAAAGAAAATCTGTAAGGAAAGCCCCGTTGAGCTTGAAGTTTTTGTTCACGGTGCGCTGTGTATGTGCTATTCGGGTCAGTGCGAAATGAGCGCAGTTATCGGACAAAGAAGCGGAAATCGCGGTCTTTGCGCCCAGCCCTGCCGTATGCAGTACAAGCTCGGAGAGCGCGGAACGGTAGCGTATCCGTTGAGCCTTTCCGACCTCTGCCTTGCAGACTACATAACAGAGCTTTCGGACATGGGCATTGCATCGCTCAAAATCGAGGGCAGAATGAAAAGAGCAGAGTATGTCGCCGTAGTTACGGGGATATACTCAAAAATTCTCAGAGAGAGAAGAGTCGCAACGGAAGAAGAGATGAAATCTCTCCGCGAGATTTTCTCGCGCGACGGTTTTACCGACGGATATTACAAAAACAAAAAGGGTCGCGATATGTTCGGCATAAGAACCGAAACCGAAGCCCCGAAGGAGCTTCTTGAGGCGGCGGCAAAGTCGTATGCAGAGGTTCCGATACCGAAAGAGACCGTTGAATTTTACTGCATAATAGAAGACGGAAGAGATGCGCTTCTTGCTGCACTTGACGGTCGCGGAAACCGCGCTTTGTCAAAGGGTCCGATTCCCGAAAAAGCGAGAAATGTCGCGCTTACGGAGGAGACCGTAAAGACCCAGCTTGAAAAAACGGGCGGAACACGCTTTGAGATAAAGGGCATCAACATAAAGCTTTCAGAGGGTCTTGCCCTTCCCCTTTCCGCACTCAACGCTATGCGCCGCGAATGCATAGAGCAACTTGAAAAGAATTATCAGGCAGAACCGATTCGCCGTCGCGAGGGCGAGTTCAATGTCGGCTTTAAACTTATAAACCGCAAAGAGCCGCCGAAAATTACGGTTTCTGTTTTAAATACAGCGCAGATAAGCGACGAGCTTATAAAAAGAAATCCCGAATTTATCTATGTACCGCTCACCGAGTTTGATAAAAATTCGGAGAAGCTTTCGCTAATTGCGGAAAAGGCAGCGCTTGTTGCAGCGTTTCCGAGGATAATAAAGGATAACGAGGAAGTGGAAATCTGCCGTCTTGCACAGATTGCGAAAAATTGCGGAATAAAGTATGCTTCTGTTGGAAATACAGGCCACATCACCCTTGCAGAGAGCTTTGGCTTCGATGTAAGAGGCGATTTCGGAATAAACATAACGAATTCTCACGCGCTCCGTGAGCTTCGTCGTTTCGGGCTTTCGTCCGCGCTTCTGTCGCCTGAGCTCACATTCCCCCAGATTCGCGATGTTTCAAAAATAATGGATACGGAAATTATAGTATATGGTCGTCTTCCGCTTATGATATGCGAAAACTGCGTTGTTCAGGCGCAGACGGGGGCATGTGTCTGCGGAAGCCGTCAGTTCCTTACCGATCGCACAGGGGCATCCTTCCCTCTCGTTGCGGAATTTGGTCACAGAACGGTTATCTTAAATTCGCAGAAGATGTTTCTTGCGGATAAAAAGCGTGATTACGAAAAAGTCGGTGCCACCTATGCCCGACTTTCATTCACGACGGAGAATGCGAGAGAGTGTGTAGCTGTTATGGATGCATATCTCGGAAAAACAGACTTCGTTCCGTCGGTCTATACAAGAGGACTTTACTATCGAGGTGTAGAATAAATGGTTAAGATTAAGCTTTTAAGTGAAAACGCGTCTGCTCCATCGCGCGCAAGTGACGGTGCCGCAGGGTATGACCTTCGCGCGTGTATTGACGCGCCGATAACTCTTAAAAAAGGCAAAATCTTTGCCGTTCCGACGGGGGTTGCGATTGAGCTTCCGTCAAAGAACCTTGTCGCGGTTGTATGCGCGAGAAGCGGACTTGCCATAAAGAACGGCATCGCCCTTGCAAACGGCGTCGGCATAATCGACAGCGACTACCGCGGAGAAATCAAGGTAGGACTCATAAATTCGGGCGAGGAAGATTTCGTTATAAACCCGGGCGAGAGAATTGCGCAGATGCTCATTATGCCGGTTGAGACGCCCGAACTTACAATTTGCGATGAATTATCCGAAACCGAGCGCGGAAGCGGCGGTTTTGGTTCAACAGGGAGAAAATAATGCTTGTACTTGCTTCAAAATCGCCGAGACGGCGCGAGCTTCTTTCGCTTTATACCGAAGATTTTGAAATCTCGGTTGCAGAAGTTAAGGAAGATGAATTCTCGGGCGGCGAGGTATCGGAATATGTTATGTCGCTTGCGGAGAAAAAGGCAGAGGCCGTCGCGAGAAATCGCAAAAATGATACGGTTCTGGGTGCGGATACGGTTGTCGCCTATCGCGGCGAGGTTCTTGGGAAACCGAGGGATGAAGCCCACGCGAAAGAGATGCTTGTGTCGATGTCGGGCGGAACTCAGGAAGTATATACCGGAGTATGCATAATCTCAAAGGGCGAGAAAATATGTTTTTATGAAAAGACTTATGTCTCCTTCAGGGACCTTTCGGAAAAAGAGATAGATGAATATATCGCAACGGGCGAAAGCCTTGACAAAGCGGGAGCTTACGGCATCCAGGGCGGTGCAGGTGAGTTTGTCAATCGCGTTTCGGGCGATTATTTCAATGTAATAGGGCTTCCTATGAAGAAAACGGCGGAAATTTTGGAAGTGGTGAAACATAAATGAACGGTTTCTTTTCAAAAAAGACGGTGATAACTATCCTTGTTGCCGTTTTAATAGCTCTTATGCTTGCTATTTTGTCGGCAGTTTCGGGCGGTAGAATTTCGCCTGTCGGCTCGCTTGTGAATATATTTGCAAAACCGCTTCAGAGCGCAGGCGAGAGTATATCGGGATACTTTGAAAACCGAGCCGACCGCGCTTTCCGCTACGACGAGATGGAGCGCGAGAACGAGAAGCTCAAAGAGGAGATTTCATCTCTTCGCGCGGCAGTCCGCGAGAGGGATGCCATGGAAAAGGAAAATGTCCTGCTCCGCGCAGCTCTCGGTCTTTCGGAGAGAGATTCCTCGATGGTGTTCGAGCCGTGCGAGATTGTTGCGAAAAACGCTGACAACTGGAGCAGAACATTTACGATAAACAAGGGCTCAAGCTCAGGTATCGCGGTTGATAACTGCGTTATCTGCACCGAGGGTATGGTCGGCTTCGTAAGTGAAGTCGGAAACACCTGGGCAACCGTTACCGCAGTCACCGATACCACGATGGAGGCGGCGGCAATAGCGTCAAGAACGCGCGATGTCGCAAGCGCTGAGGGTGACTTTGAGCTTATGAGCGAGGGAAAGTTCCGGCTCTCATATCTCTCGCGCGATACGCAGATTCTTGAGGGCGATATTATCGAGACCTCGGGCGTCGGAGGGCTTTTCCCGAAGGGAATCGTTCTCGGAAGCGTTGTCGAGGTTAAAAACGAAAGCCACGGCATATCAAAGTATGCAACCGTCGAGCCTCTTTTTGACCTTGACCGCGTAAATCATGTTCTTGTCATAAAGTCCTTTACCGTTACGGAATAAGGAGGGCTTTATATGAACTATAATCTGCGGAAGCAAGTGTATAAATGGGTATGCATTTTTGCACTTATGTTTATATCAATAATTCTTGAAACTACGGTTTTGTCCGAGTTCCGCGTCCTCGGTGCATCCCCCGTGCTTCTTCCGTTTGCGGTTGCGACGGTGGCGCTTCTGGAGGATCCTGAGGAGGGCGCAATAGCAGGGCTTTTTGCAGGGTTTCTGTGCGATGCAATCTATTCGAGCTATGAGGGCTTTTATACGGTTGCGTTGCCTGTCCTTGCAGTGCTCATCTGCCTTATGAATACCATTATGTACTGGAAGAATTACGGTATGGCGGTTCTTGACTGGGCAGTTCTGATCGGAGTTTTGCATCTTGTCCGCTACTGTATCTATATGCTTGCATTAGGTCGCGGAAGTTTCTCTTCCCTTTTGTATGTGTTCCCGGGAGAGCTTATCTCGACGCTCCCACTGACTCCGTTTTTGTACCTGATAATTTCAAGGATAATAAAGAGGTTTGAGTTTTACGAAGAAGACTAAAATAAAGGAGGTGTCCTGATATGAGAAGAAACGCGCGCGTGTGGGTTCTCTGTGCGATTGCGATTGTTTCTGCGGTCATATTTGCCGGACGCCTCTATTTTTTACAGATAGTAAGCGGCGAGGACTATCTCGAGCGCTCCTTGACGCGAACCTCAAGAACGGTTACCGTTACAGCTCCGCGCGGCGAAATTCTCGACCGCTTTGGACGACCGCTTGTTACAAACCGTATGAGCTTTTCTCTCGTATTTGATGCGACAACCTGGGACAAGTCCCGTCGCGAAGAGGTTATCGGTGAGCTTATCACGCTCTGCGATGCCGCAGGTCAGGAATATACTGACTCTCTCCCCATATCAAAAACCGCGCCGTTTTCATATACATATACGGCAGGAGAAGATTCGCGTGACGAGCGCGAGCTTCGTGATTATATCAAGAGAAGAAAATGGGATGAGAATATCTCCGCCGATGAGCTTATGTCAAATCTTGTCGAGAGGTTTGATTTAAAAGGAAGCGACAAGGGAGCTCTCCGCAAGGTATGCGGAGTTCTTTATGAAACGGAGATGCGCGGCTTTTCAAAGTCACAGCCTTATGTTTTCGCCCGTGATGTAGAGCGAAACCTTATAACGAAGATAAAGGAACGCTCGCGCGCGCTTCCGGGCGTAATGATAGAGGTTGAGCCTATCCGCGAGTATAACACGAAGGCCGCGGCTCACATTCTCGGTCGCGTAGGAATTATTTACAGCGAGGAATATGACGAGCTTAAGAAGCTCGGATATAAGTTGACCGATATGGTCGGAAAAGACGGCATAGAAAAAGCTTATGAAAGCTATCTCCGAGGAATAGACGGTTCAAAAACTACCGAAACGACCGTAACGGGTAAAACGACGACCGTTCTTTATGAAGAACCGCCGATTCTCGGTAAAAACTGTGTTCTCACGATTGACCTCAAGATGCAGGAAGCGGCAGAGGCAGCTCTTGCCGAGACTGTTCCGAGGCTCAGGAGAGAAGGCGCGACGAACTCCCGTTGGGGCGGCGCGGATGCAAAGGGCGCGGCTGTGGTCGCGATTGATATAAAAACGGGTGGTGTGCTTGTTTCGGCGTCATACCCGACTTACGACATCTCGCAGTACAGCAAGAACTACAACGCGATGAAAAAGGACAAGTATCTGCCGATGTTCAACCGCGCGGTCCAGGGGGCATATCCACCGGGTTCTACATTTAAGATGATTACGGCAGTTGCAGGTCTTGAGGAAAATATAATAGAGCCGAAAGAAAAGATGCTAACGACGGGAAAATATATGTACTATGCGCCATCAACAACCCCGATGTGCGATATATTCAGACAGTACGGAAAAACACACGGTGAGATAAATGTTTCCGAGGCGATAAAGGTTTCGTGTAACTACTTCTTCTATGATATCGGCAGACGGCTAGGAATAGAAACCCTCTCGTCCTGGGCGGAAAAGTTCGGACTCGGCGGGAAGACGGGCGTTGAAATCTCTGGCGAGGTTTCGGGTCAGGTCGCGTCATCTGAGGCTCGCGAGAAGAACGGAAAGGTATGGTATCCGGGCGAGACGCTCTCTGCGGCAATCGGTCAGTCTGATACGATGGTAACGCCGATTCAGCTTGCAAACTATGTGGCGCAGCTCGTAAACCGCGGTGTAAGGTATAAGCCGCATCTTTTAAAGAGTGTCCGAGACCCTGAAACAAACGAAGAAATTGAGAGCACGATTCCCGAGATTGTGGGAAGAGTTGACATTTCGGAAGAAACATACAATGCGATAATTGAAGGAATGCACGCAGGCGCGCAGGAAGAGGGCGGAACTTCCTACTCCGTATTCGGAAGCTACCCCATTTCCGTCGGCGGAAAGACGGGTTCAGCTCAGGCTCCGGGCGGTTCACACGCAGTTTATGTAGCGTTTGCGCCGATTGAAAACCCCGAGGTTGCCGTTGCGGTCGTTGTTGAAAACGGCGGTCAGGGAAGTCGAATTCCGCAGGTTGCAAAGGCGGTCTTCGATGCTTACTTCTCGGCAAGCTTCGAGGGAGACAACCGTATAAAATCAGGCGTACTTCTCGCTTAATTTACACAAGAGAGCCTTTGTAAGGAGGAAGAAATATGACGAATTTATTCTATAACCCCGTAAAGGTATATTCGGGAAGAAAGATATGCACGGAGTATGATTATTCCGCGCACGGCAAACGCGCGCTTATCGTGTGCGGAGGTCAGTCGGCAAGACTCTGCGGAGCGCTTGACGATGTAAAAGAGGCGCTTATGAAGCAGGGCGTCAAGTTCTCAATATTCGATAAGGTTGAGCAGAACCCGACTGTTGAAACCTGCCACGCCGCAGGAGCTTTTGCACGCGAGGAAAAGGCAGAGTTCATAATCGCAATCGGCGGTGGAAGTCCGCTCGATGCGGCGAAAGCGGCGGCGTATTTTGCGGCAAACGCAAATCTC
The DNA here is from genome assembly GCA_045636165.1 of Eubacteriales bacterium. Taxonomy (GTDB): domain Bacteria; phylum Bacillota; class Clostridia; order Oscillospirales; family JAAYXM01; genus SIG480. The sequence goes on along the minus strand of JAZTWZ010000074.1, from coordinate 9,614 downwards.
ACCCCCGAAACGCTCTATGACGGGGATGCCCCGAACGACCCACTTCCGATAGTCGCGATTCCGACAACGGCAGGAACGGGCAGTGAGGTAACGCAGTATGCGGTCCTTACCTATCACAGAATTCAGAATAAGAAAACTCTCAAAACCCCGAAGATTTTCCCCGTGGCGGCACTTCTTGATGCGGAATATACGGTAACACTTCCGAAGAGCATAACAAATGCGACGGCAGTTGACGCGCTCTCCCACGCGCTTGAGGGATATCTCTCAAAGGCGGCGACGGTGGTTTCAGATTCGCTCGCCGAAAAGGCGATGCTCTATGTAGGTCGAGGCCTTAAAACGCTCGCAGAAGGAAGACCTGATGCTACTCTCCGCGAGAAGCTTCTTTACGGCTCGATGCTTGCGGGAATGGTAATTTCCATAACGGGAACGAGCTTTGTCCACTCCTTCGGTTACCCCCTCACATATTATGAGAACATTTCCCACGGTGCGGCGAATGCATACTTCCTCCCCGATTTTATGGAGCTTTCGGCAAGAGCAAATGAGGATAAGGTTATGCGAGCATACCGAATTTGCGGAGTAAAGAGCCATGAAGAGTTCCGTGCCCTTATTGAGAACGCGGTTCCGTGTGACAGAAAGTTCGAGCGCGACGACGCGATGAAGTATATGCGTACGGGCTTTAATGGCGGAAGTACGATGCGTGGCATCTACGAGCCGACAAGCGACGACGCTTATGATATGATTAAGAAATATATAAGATAAGAAGAAAAAAACACCGTTGCATCCAACGGTGTTTTTTATATTGAATTAATCGTTTTCTCTGTCAAGTGTACGGTACTGAATCGCTTCGGCGATATGTACTGCCTCTACCGTATCTGAGTCTGCAAGGTCCGCAATCGTAAGCGCAAGCTTCAGAATCTTATCATACGAGCGCCCCGTAAGTCCGAGAGAATCAAAAACAGACTTTAAAAGCTCTTTTGCATCATCCGTGAGACGGATAAGCTCGTGAAGAGCTTTTGCAGAAAGTTCAGCGTTGGAGAAGGCTCCTCGTGCCCTTGCTTTTTCTCGTGCCTTTTCAACGCGGCTTCGTATTTCGGCAGAGCTTTCGCCCTTTTGCGAATTTGACATATCGCTGTATGTAACGCTCGGAACGGAAATATGAATATCAATTCGGTCAAGAAGCGGACCCGAAATCTTTCCCATATAGCTCTTTACGGAAAGCTCGGAGCAGGTGCAACGGTGCGCCTCGCCCTCATACCCTCGCCAGCCGCATTTGCAGGGGTTCATCGCACAGACAAGCATAAACCGTGCAGGATAAGTAACCGTACCTGAAGCGCGCGAGAGCGTAATCTCTCCCGTCTCCATAGGCTGACGGAGAATCTCGAGCGAATCGCGGCGAAATTCGGGAAGCTCATCAAGAAAAAGAACTCCGTTGTGAGAAAGCGAAAGCTCACCGGGAAGAAGTGCCGTTCCGCCACCTGAAAGCGCAACCGCCGATGATGTATGGTGAGGCGCGCGGAAAGGACGGCTCAAAAGAAGCGGACTTTCGTTTGAAACAAGTCCGCGGATTGAGTGAAGCCCCGTTGTCCGGAGCGCTTCTTCGTGGGTCATATCGGGAAGAATTGACGGTATTCTCTCTGCAAGCATGCTCTTTCCCGAGCCGGGAGGACCAATCATAAGGACATTGTGACCGCCTGCCGCGGCAATTTCAAGAGCTCTCTTTACATTCTCCTGACCCTTTACATCGGAAAAGTCGAGGAACGAGCGTGAGCTAAGTTCGGGAGACCATACAGGCTCGCGTGAAAGATTCCCTTCGCCTTTAAAGAACGCGATAAGCTCAGATGCGGTTTTGACGCCGTAAACCTCAAGTTCTTCACCTGCGAGAGAAGCTTCTCTCGCGTTGCGCTCAGGAACGAAAAGCTTCTTTATTCCGTTTGCCTTTGCTGCAATCGCCATGGAGAGAACGCCTCTTGCCGGACGAAGCTCTCCGTTTAAGGAAAGCTCACCGAGAAAGCCGCATTCGGGTGGAATTTCGGGAAGTTGCTTTGATGCAACGAGCATACCGAGAAGAATCGGAAGGTCGTATATCGGGCCTTCTTTTTTTGTTCCTGCAGGGGCGAGGTTTATCGTTATTTTATTTTTAGGGAAATCGGCATCCAGATTTTTGATAGATGCTCGAACACGGTCGCGCGATTCGCGTACTGCGGCATCCGGAAGACCGACGACATCAAAGCTCGGAAGCCCTCCTGAGAGGAAACATTCCGCCGTTACGATATATCCGTCAGCTCCGTCAAGCCCGAAAGAGCAAATTTTTGATACCAAAAGACCCACCGCCTGTCAGTTTAAAATTACAGAATTATTATATCACAAGCCAAAACGCAGATTGCGTTTGCCCTGAGGCTATTATACCATAAGGAAAAAACCCTTTCAAGTGGAAGAAAAGATTGTAAAAACACCTGCCCCTGTGCTATAATATACAGTATAAACTATACAATGGGAGAAGTATATCGTGGCAAAGAAAGAAAACATCAGAAACTTTTGTATAATAGCTCATATCGACCACGGTAAGAGCACCCTTGCTGACAGACTTTTAGAGAAGTGCAAGGCTGTTACCGAGCGCGAGATGGAGAACCAGCTTCTTGACGATATGGAGCTTGAGCGCGAGCGCGGAATTACCATCAAGGCGCGCGCGGTAAGGCTTGATTATATCGCAGAATCGGGGGAGGAGTATGTCCTTAACCTCATCGACACCCCGGGACATGTTGACTTCAACTATGAGGTTTCCCGTTCGCTTGCAGCGTGCGAGGGAGCACTGCTCGTCGTTGACGCATCGCAGGGAATAGAGGCGCAGACTCTTGCGAACACCTATCTTGCGATTGAACATAACCTTGAGGTTCTTCCTGTTATAAATAAAATCGACCTTCCGAGTGCTGACCCTGAGAGGGTAAAGGGCGAGGTTGAGGATATTATCGGCATCCCTGCAGAAGACGCACCTGCCATTTCTGCAAAAATGGGAATAAATATCGAGTCAGTTCTTGAATATGCAGTAGAGAACATCCCGGCACCGAAGGGTGAGGACGACGCACCTCTTCGCGCGATAATCTTTGACAGCAGATACGATTCCTACCGCGGAGTCGTCGTTTATATAAGAGTTATGGAGGGTGAGATAAAGCCCGGAATGAAAATCAAGCTCATGGCAAGCGGTGCCGAGTTTGATGTAGTTGAAACGGGATATATGCTTCCTCGCGGTGAGAAACAGACAAAGGGTCTTACTGCCGGAGAGGTAGGCTTTTTCACGGCAAGCATAAAGAGCGTTAAGGATACGCAGGTCGGCGATACCGTAACCTCGTTTGAAAACCCTGCAGACGAGCCGCTTCCGGGATACCGTACAGTCCGCCCGATGGTCTTTTCGGGTGTATATCCGGCAGATGGCGCAAAATACCCCGACCTTCGCGATGCGCTTGATAAGTTAAAGCTTAATGACGCCTCACTCACTTACGAGCCTGAATCTTCTGCTGCGCTCGGCTTTGGTTTCCGTTGCGGCTTCCTCGGCCTTCTCCACATGGAAGTCATTCAGGAAAGACTCGAGCGCGAGTACAACCTCGACCTTATCACAACCGCACCGAGCGTTATCTATAAGGTCAAGAAGACTGACGGCGAGGAGCTTATGATAACGAACCCTCTCAACTACCCGAACCCCTCGGAGATAGAGTGGGCAGAGGAGCCGTTTGTTGCGGCAAACATCATCGCGCCGACGGAGTATATCGGAAATATTATGGAGCTGTGTCAGGAGCGCCGCGGCGAATATAAGGATACGAAATATCTCGATGCAACCCGTGTTGAGATTCACTATAACCTTCCGCTCAACGAAATCATATATGACTTTTTCGATGCGATAAAGTCAAGAACGCGCGGATACGCGTCGCTTGACTATGAGCTTTTAGGTTATCGCAAGTCAGAGCTTGTAAAGCTTGATATTCTCTTAAACGGCGACCCTGTCGATGCGCTTTCGTTCATTGTTCACGCCGAAAAGGCTTATGCAAGAGCGCGTCGCCTTGCTGAAAAGCTTAAGGAGCATATTCCGCGCCAGCTCTTTGAGATTCCGATTCAGGCAACTATCGGAAGCAAGATTATCGCTCGCGAAACCGTTAAAGCACTCCGCAAGGATGTTCTTGCAAAGTGCTACGGCGGTGACATCACGCGAAAGAAGAAGCTCCTTGAGAAGCAGAAGGAAGGAAAGAAGCGAATGCGTAACCTTGGCTCAGTAGAGGTGCCACAGGATGCGTTTATGGCAGTTTTGAAGCTTGATGAATAAAGGTGAGAAAATGACCCCGCTTGGAATATATATACACATTCCGTTTTGTCTGTCGAAGTGTGCATACTGCGACTTTTACTCACAATGCGGAACGAAGAGCGAGTATAACGAGTACACCGCCGCTCTCATAAAGCATATCAGCGAGGCGCAGATGCGCGTATCTGATTATGTTGTTGACAGCATCTACTTTGGCGGCGGAACTCCGACGGCAATCGGAGAGAAAAACCTCATAAAGATTCTGCACGCCGTCGAAAAAAGCTTCAAGGTTTCAACTGACTGCGAAATAACCTGTGAGGCGAACCCGAATACGGTAACCTTCCCGATGCTTAAGAAAATGGCAAGGGCAGGATTTAACAGAATTTCGTTCGGTATGCAGAGTGCAAACAGCGCGGAACTTCGCGTTCTCGGAAGAACACATACCTTTGACCAGGTGCGTGAGGCTGTCGATATGGCGCGCCGTGCAAAACTCAACAACATTTCGCTCGATCTTATGTACGGGCTTCCGTCGCAGAATATTTCGAGCTTTATCGACTCTCTTAATAAGGCGATTGAGCTTTCACCAATGCACATCTCCTGCTACAGCTTAAAGCTTGAGGAGGGTACACCCCTTGCAGAACGCCCCGAAACGCTTTGCCTCCCGTCTGATGACGAGGTCGCGGATATGTATCTCGCGGCGGTTGAGCGCCTTGCGGAGGAGGGGTATGCACAGTATGAGATATCAAACTTTGCAAAGGACGGAAAAGAGTCTCGTCACAATATGAAATACTGGACGCTCGAGGACTACTGGGGCTTTGGTCCGTCGGCACATTCGCTCGTCGGCAAGAAGCGGTTTTCATACATAAGAGATCGCTTTGGATATATCGAAGCTCTTCGCAACGAAGAGGAGATAATTGACAGAATAGAAACGATAAATACTGCTGAAAGATGTGGCGAGTATCTGATGCTCGGGCTTCGTACAACACGCGGAATTTCGGCAAATGTTTTAGAGAAGAAATACCTTACATTCTTTGATGAGATTGAAAAGGTTCTTTTAAAATACTACAAAACAGGGCACACCGATTTTGACGGAAACGCCTGGCGTCTTACGCCCGAAGGCTTTCTTGTTTCAAATCGTATAATCGGAGAGGTTTTAGATGCGCTTGAAAATTCGCGCCACCTCGTCCGCCCTGCAAACGGTTATACAAGAAAACAATAAAAACGGAAGGAAGTATAAATTATGCGCGCAGTAATTACGGTTATAGGTAAGGATACAACCGGTATCATCGCGGCTGTATCGAATGTTCTCAGCGAGAAGAAGATAAACATTCTCGACATAAATCAGAGCGTTTTGTCTGATATGTTCGTTATGGTAATGCTTGTTGATATCTCGGGAAGCACAACTCCGTTCTCAAACCTATCGGAAGAGCTTGTCTCTCTCGGAGACAAGATGGGGCTTAAGATTCTTGCGATGCACGAGGACATCTTCAACACAATGCACAGAATATAAGGGGAATAATGACCAATGATTAACTCATTTGATATTCTTGAAACGATAAAAATGATAGAAGAGGAGCATCTGGATATACGCACAGTAACGATGGGAATCTCCCTTCGCGACTGCGCAGGAAGTGATATCAATGCTACCTCCGAGAAAGTATATGACAAGGTCACGAAAACTGCGGAAAACCTCGTAAAGACGGCAGAGCAGATTTCGTGTGAATTCGGCATTCCGATTGTTAATAAGCGAGTTTCCGTAACTCCCGTTTCGATTCTTGCTGATGCTGTAGATGCGGAAGATGTAACGCCGCTTGCCGAGGCTCTTGACCGTGCGGCGGAGACTCTCGGAATAAACTTTATCGGCGGTTACGGTGCACTTGTCCATAAGGGAATGACAAAGGGAGACGCGCGGCTTATCGCAACTCTCCCCGAAGCTCTTGCAAAAACCGAGCGCGTATGCTCGTTCGTAAATGTAGCGACAACCCGTGCAGGAATAAATATGGACGCGGTAAAAACTCTCGGTGAGCTTGTCTGCCGTGCGGCATATCTTACCCGTGAGCGCGAGTCAATCGGCTGTGCAAAGTTCGTTGCTTTTGCAAACGCGACAGAGGATAACCCGTTTATGGCAGGAGCTTTCCACGGTGTCGGTGAAGGCGAAGCCGTTATAAATGTCGGCGTTTCGGGTCCCGGCGTTGTCCATAAGGCGATAAAGCGTGCAGGAGATGTAAACCTCACGGAGCTTGCAGAGGTAGTAAAGAGAACGGCGTTCAAGATTACTCGCGCAGGTCAGCTTGTTGCAAAAACTGCGGCAGAGCGTCTTGACATTCCGTTCGGAATAGTTGACTTATCTCTCGCGCCGACTCCTGCAATAGGTGACTCGGTAGCTCATATTCTCGAAGAAATGGGCCTCTCATCCGTCGGCTCTCACGGTACGACTGCGGCACTTGCGCTTCTTAACGATGCAGTCAAGAAGGGTGGCGTTATGGCGTCTCCCCATGTCGGCGGTCTTTCGGGTGCGTTCATCCCCGTATCGGAAGATGCCGGAATGATTGAGGCAGCTACACGCGGCCTTCTCTCCTTTGATAAGCTTGAAGCTATGACGGCAGTATGTTCGGTAGGTCTTGATATGATAGCAATTCCGGGCGACACACCGCCTGAGGTGATTTCTGCGATAATTGCAGACGAAATCTCAATCGGCGTTGTAAACAACAAGACAACTGCAGTCCGCGTCATCCCGGCATACGGAAAGAAAGTCGGCGATTTCGTAAACTATGGCGGACTTCTCGGCGAAGCTCCCGTTATGAATATAAGCACCTGCTCACCGGCGAAGTTCATTTCACGCGGCGGCAGAATCCCTGCGCCGATTCACAGCCAGAGGAACTAAAGTATGGAAATCTCGAAAGACGAGCTTTATATGAGAGAGGCGCTGAAGCTTGCGGAATACGCCGCAGAGCTTGGAGAAGCGCCTGTCGGATGTGTTATCGTGCTTGACGGCGAGATTATAGGTCGTGGGTATAACCTTCGCGAGCGCGAGGGAGATCCGCTTGCTCACGCCGAGCTTCGTGCGATAGCAGAGGCAAGGGAAAAAGTTCGCGGCTGGCGCCTTTGCGGTGCAGAGCTTTATGTAACGCTCGAGCCGTGCCCGATGTGTGCAGGAGCGTGTATAAATTCGAGAATCGACCGCGTGGTTTTCGGTGCATACGATAAGAAAGCGGGAAGCTGTGGCTCGGTCGTTAACCTGTTCGAGCTTCCGTATAACCACAAGCCAGAGCTTTTGGGTGGCGTGCTCGAAGAAGAATGTGCAGGAATTCTCTCAAGGTTCTTTTTATCGCTTCGCGAGAGAAATAAACTTCGTAAAATTGAAAAAACGGCGACAATTAATCTTTTTGTAACAAACCAAGGTATATTTGTTAATAAATGAGGAGTAGAATATAGAATGTAAATAGCCGAAAGGCTTTTACATAAATTTGAAAATAATTCTTTTCTCTGTTACTCCTCCCCCCCAATCCTTTTATTGCAAGAAAAAGAGCAGCAAAAGCTGCTCTTTTTCGTTTTTTCCACAGCTCGGCTTTTTGCCGACAACTGACAAATTATATCCGAAAAATGAATACATTGACTTTTATGTAAAAGCTGATATAATTAAGTGTAAAACAGTGTAATTATTAAAGGAAAGGCGATTTCACATGAAAAAAATACTTTGCATTGTACTTTCGTTTGTAATTTTAGCGTCAACTTGTTATGCGCAAACGGCAGATGATGCCGCCCGTGATTTGGCGAAATACGGTATCATGAGCGGCTTCCCTGACGGTACATTCCGTTTGGAAGAGGATGTTACGCGTGCGCAAATTGTAAAAATGGTTATGACGGCGCTTGAAAAGGTAGATTTTGACGGTTCCGGAGTTTTATTTCCTGATGTATCACAGGAACACTGGGCAAAGGATTTTATCGAGTATTCAGTTTTTGAGGGTATAATCAACGGTTTTCCTGATGGTACATTCCGTCCTGAGAACAGCGTTACCAAATATCAGGCAATCAAAATGGTAATTTGCATGCTTGGACATAACAAGTTGAATTCCAAGCCGCTTGAATACCCAAAGGGATATGTAGATGCTGCGCTCGACAGCGGATTGATAACTTTGAATGAGGTCGGAAATCAGGATACAACAGCATCTCGCGGATTCATTGCACAGCTCATATCAAGAGCGCTCGACATTCCAATAACGGAAGCAGTCGGATTCGGAACAGGGTCTGCTTCGGGAAATCCGTATGTATTGATGAACGGATTGTATGGCAGACCTCTGAAAACCATTAGAATGGAACTTGAAAAATAAAGAAATCAGGTTGAGTGAACTTCGTCATTCAATTCATTTGTAATAAGCATAGTTGAAATAACTATGCTTATTTTGTTTAGAAAAATCAAATTCCTCGCAAAATCTCAATAAAAAATTATTCCACAGAAAATAAAGCTATGGCTTCTTGTATTTTTGTTTGACATAGAGGTTCTTAAGTTATATAATATAATGTAAAATAGAGTATTGTTTAAATTTTTTACCGGAGGTAATTTTTTATGTTTGAAAATCGCGTTTACAACTTCTCAGCAGGCCCGTCTATGCTTCCTGAAGCAGTTCTCTGCCGCGCAAGGGATGAGATGCTTAACTACAACGGTTCGGGAATGTCCGTTATGGAGATGAGCCACAGAAGTAAAGTTTATGACGAGATTATAAAGGGTGTCGAGGCTTCCCTCCGAAAGCTTCTCGGAATTCCCGATAACTACAAGGTTCTTTTCCTTCAGGGCGGCGCTTCGCTCCAGTTTGCTTCGATCCCGATGAACCTTATGAAGACAGGCAAGGCAGATTACATAGTTACAGGTCAGTTCTCAGGCAACGCTGCAAAGGAAGCTAAGAAATACGGCGAAGTCAATGTCGCTTGTGACCTCAAGAGCGAGAACTATTCGAGAATTCCGTCTCAGGATGAACTGAGTCTTTCTCCGGATGCTGACTATGTCCACATCTGCGCTAACAACACAATCTTCGGTACACACTGGAACTACTTCCTCGAAACAGGAAATGTTCCGCTCGTTGCAGATATGTCATCCTGCATTCTCTCCGAGGTTATAGATGTTTCAAAGTACGGCGTTATCTACGCAGGTGCTCAGAAGAATATGGCTCCGGCAGGTCTTACTGTCGTAATCGTACGCGATGACCTTCTCGGAAACGCCCGTGCAGACATTCCGACTGTTATGGACTATAAGGTTATGGCAGAAAAGGAATCAATGTATAACACACCGTCAACATACCCGATTTATGTTTGCGGTCTCGTTCTTGAG
>JAZTWZ010000073.1:0-11840 GCA_045636165.1 Eubacteriales bacterium | reverse complement strand
ACAGATATCCGCCTCTACCGCATAATCTACGACTGCATCGAGGAAATTGAGGCAGCTATGAAGGGTCTTCTCGCTCCGACATTCCGCGAGGAAGTCCTCGGCCATGCTGAAATCCGCCAGACCTTCAAGGTTTCAAAGGTCGGCACAATCGCAGGTTGCCATGTTACTGACGGTAAGATTGTAAGAAATGCAAGCGTCAGAGTTCTCCGCGACAACATCGTTATCTTCGAAGGCGTTCTCGCTTCTCTCAAGAGATTCAAGGACGACGCAAAGGAAGTTTCTTCCGGATACGAATGCGGTCTCTCTGTCGAAAACTACAATGACATCAAGGAAGGCGATGTCATCGAAGCATACACTATGATTGAAGAAAAGGCTTAAGGTTTTACCTTAAGATTTAAGAAAGGAGTCACTTATGGGAAGTGTTCGTATGGGACGCGTTAACGATGAGCTTATGAAAACGCTCTCGTCTCTTTTGCGTACTGTCCGCGATCCGAGAGTTTCATCAGGGCTTGTCAGCATTGTTCATGTTGAAACTGCGCCCGACCTTGGCAGTGCTAAGGTCTTTGTAAGCGTTCTCGGCGACGATGAAAAGCGCCGCGACTGCATAAAGGGTCTTCGTGCCGCAAGCGGATATCTCCGCCGCGAGGCAGCTCGTGCGCTCAAACTCAGGCATACTCCCGAGCTTACTTTCGTAAGCGACGATTCCATTGTTGCGGGAACTCACATCATGGAGCTTATCGAAAATGTTTCGCGCCGTGACCGTGAGATGAAAAAGCTCACGCCCGAATCTGCGGCAGAGTTCCTTAAAAACCGCGACAACATCCTCATTCTCACCCATAAAAGCCCCGACGGCGATACCGCAGGAAGCGCCGCCGCACTTTGCCTTGCACTTAAGAGTCTTGGCAAAACGGCTTATATTTTCAAAAACCCCGAGTTTTCGGATAAGCTTCTTCGCCGTGTAAAGGCATACTTCCCGACGGACGATTTCTCTCCGTCGTGCATTGTAGCCGTCGATATCGCGGATGCAAAGCTCCTCCCCCCTTCCTGCGAGGAATATGCTGACAGAATAGAGCTTGCGATTGACCACCACATCACGCACGCGTCTTATGCAGGTAAGGAATGTGTCGTTCCCGAGGCGGCTGCCTGCGGAGAAATTATTTTTGATATATTGAAGGCGCTTTCGGTCAAGTTTACAAAAAAACTCTCCGACCTTCTTTATCTTGCAATTTCTACCGACACAGGCCGTTTCCTCCACGGAAACACAACGCCGAAAAGCCACACGGTCGCAGCGGAGCTTATCGCTTTTGGTGCTGATTTTACGGGCATCAACCGCGAATTCTTTGTTGAGAAGTCTCCGAGCAGAATCTCGCTCGAAGCTGAGATCCTTTCAGGACTGGGGCTTTATTGCGGTGGTAAGGTCTCCGTTATAAAGATGACGGACGAAATGGTCGCGCGTCACCACGCAACGCCTGACGACACTGACAGCATCTCTGCCCTTGCGCGCGTTGCAAAGGGCGTAAAACTCGGTATATATCTCCACGAAAAGGACGGCGGAATAAAGCTTTCTCTCCGTTCTGACGGCGATATCAACTGCGCGTCTCTCTGCGCCCATTTTGGCGGCGGCGGACACGATGGCGCGGCAGGCTGCTCTATGGACTGCTCGATGAATGAAGCAGAAGAGCGCATTATAGGCAAAATTGAAGAACTTGAGTTATTTTAGCTTTTTGCGGAACACATTGTGTTCCGCAAAGCCTGTTTTTACGAATATTATTTCAAGAGGTAACAAATGAACGGAATTGTTATTGTGGACAAGCCCTCGGGGCTTACTTCGCACGATGTCGTGTCGCGTATGCGCCGCATCTTCAAAACACGCCGCGTAGGTCATTCGGGAACGCTTGACCCTCTCGCAACGGGAGTTTTACCCATCTTTATCGGCAGAGCCACAAGAGCCTGCGAATTCGCGCTGTCAGATAAAAAGAAATATATTGCAGAGCTTCGCCTCGGCGTTATTACCGATACGCTCGATATAACAGGAAATATCCTCGCCGAGAACGAGGTTTCCTGCTCCACCGACGAGGTGTTTGATGTTTGCAACTCTTTTCTCGGCACTTCTCTCCAGACACCGCCGATGTATTCGGCGATAAAGGTCGGAGGTGTTCCGCTTTATAAGCTTGCGCGCGAGGGTAAAGAGATTGAGAGACGGGCGCGCGAAATCGAGGTTTCAGAAATTTCCGCGACACATCTTGGCGGAAACGATTACAGAATTTCTGTTGCCTGCTCAAAGGGAACTTATATCCGTTCTCTCATCTGCGACATCGGGGAAAAGCTCGGATGCGGTGCAACTATGACGGCTCTCCGCCGCACAAAATCGGGTATTTTTGAGATTGAAAAAGCTCTCACGATAGAGCAGATTGAAGAAAACCCGTCTGTTTTGCCGCTTGATTTTATGTTTTCCGAATACGAAGCCGTCACAATCGATGCCGCAGGCGAGAAAAAATGCCGCAACGGTGCCGATGTCCCGTACAGTGCAAAAGAAGGCGTTCAATATCGCGTCTATTCGGAAAGCGGCGAGTTTCTTATGCTTGCTCGCGGCGGCAGCCGTGGCGAGCTTCATACGGTAAAAAGTTTTTTTGAGGTGTAATTCTATGAAAAGAGCTGTTGCTCTCGGTTTTTTTGACGGCATACATATCGGTCACGGCGCGCTTCTCGAAAGAGCTGTCTCCGCATCGGAAAGGCTCTCTCTTACGCCGTGCGTTCTTACATATTCAAACCACCCGTCAAAGGTGCTTGCAGGAAAGAGCGTCGGGCTCATAAACTCCCCCGAAGAAAGGGCTCACCTTATTTCGGAGCTTTATAATATTTCCGATATCGTGATAAAAGATTTTACCCCCGAATATGCCGCAATGTCCTGTGAGGAGTTTTTCGAAACCATTCTCATAGCAGAACTTTCGGCAGGTTATGTCGTTGCTGGATATGACTTCCGCTTCGGAAAAGGCGGCAGCGGCGACTCGGAAAAGCTCAAAGCTCTTTGTGAAAAGCACGGTATCGGCTGTGAAATCGTCGATGAAGTCAAGTACGGCGGCGAGGCGGTTAGCTCATCGTGCATCCGTCCGCTTATTGAAAACGGCGATATGGAGGAGGCCACAAAGCTTCTCGGACACCCCCACTGCACAATATCCGAGGTTCTTCACGGCAAGGCCCTCGGAAACACAATCGGCTTCCCCACCGCAAACCAGGTTTTTCCGACCGATGTGATTATTCCGCGACACGGCGTTTATGTTTCACGCGCGACATTTGACGGCAAGACGTACCGCGCGATTACGAATGTCGGCGTCCGTCCGACCGTTTCGGATGAACTTGCCGCACGCGCCGAAACCCACATCCCCGGCTTTTCGGGCGACCTCTACGGAAAGATCATGAAGACCGAATTTGTCCGCTTTTTGCGCGAGGAGAAAAAGTTTTCGTCTCTTTCCGACCTTGTTCGGCAAATATCACAAGATGTGCTTGATGCCGAATGCGAAAATTAGATATATTTACAGAAAATTCATTGATTTTACTCATATTTTTTGATACAATGTAAGTGGTGTAATTTCGCAAAGATTGTTTATGTTAAAGGTGGATGAATTATGGCTTGGGTAATGCTTCAGAATACCATACTCCAGATGAAAGAGGCTACAGACAGAACCATCGGCGTTCTGAACACTGCAGGCAGCGTATGTGCCTGCACGGACCCCTCTCTCAAGGGCACTGTCCGCGAGGATGCTATCGGCGCGCTTGATGAGATGATCGGCTCTTTCCTCGTCTATGAGGGAAATACATATAAACCCGTCTCTGCACCGGGCGCGAGGTTTGAATATGTCGTTTTCGTCTCGGGAGAGGACGAGCATGCAAAAAGCCTCGCTATAATGGCATCCCTTGCTGTCGGTAATGCAAAAAGATATTACGACGAAAAGCATGACCGCACAACCTTTATCAAAAACATTATCCTCGACAACATCCTGTCGGGAGATATCTATATGAAAGCAAGCGAACTCCGTATGGCACAGGAAGTTCCCCATGTCGTTTTCCTCATCCGCCAGACAGAGCATTATGACACCGCCGCTCTCGACATTATTTCAAGCATGTTCCCCGACAAGGCCAAAGATTTCGTCATCAGCATAAGCGAAAACGAGATTGCGCTTGTCCACGAGGTTTCTCCGCTTGCAGAAAACCGCGATTTCGTAAAAATTGCAGAAAGCATCCGCGACACCCTCAACTCAGAGCTTCTTGCAAAAACCGAAATCGGTATCGGAACTGTTGCAAAAACGCTCAAGGACCTCGCCGTTTCGTTCAAGGAGGCGCAGTCTGCCATCAATGTCGGAAAGATGTTTGATACCGAGCGCGACATTATGAGCTATGAGAAGCTCGGCATAGGAAGACTCATTTATCAGCTTCCGACAACTCTCTGCGAGATGTTCCTCTCCGAGGTCTTCTCCGACAACTCCCTCGAATCTCTCGATTCGGAAACCCTTATGACAATCCAGAAGTTCTTTGAAAATAACCTCAATGTTTCCGAAACCTCGAGAAACTTGTTCGTTCACAGAAACACCCTCGTATATCGCCTTGAAAAAATCAAGAAGATTACGGGCCTTGACCTCCGCGAGTTTGACCACGCGATAGTCTTCAAGGTTGCTCTTATGGTCAAGAAATATCTCTCAACCCAGAATTCCGCATTCTAATTTTCAAGCCAAAGAAGGGCTCGCGCCTTTCGGCTTAACAGAAAGGACTGTTAACAATGGTTAGGCTTCTCGATGTTTGCAAGGTGTACGAAAACGGAACACCTGCACTCTCGGGCATCAATCTGAAAATAGACGACGGCGAATTTGTCTTCCTCGTAGGCTCTTCGGGCTCGGGCAAATCTACCATCGTTAAGATACTTACGAGCGAAGTAAAGATGTCCTCAGGCAGAGGCGTCGTAAATAACTTCAACCTCAACAGAATAAAAACTTCGGAAATCCCCGAACTCAGACGCTCAATCGGAGTTGTTTTCCAGGACTTCCGCCTTATCGACAAGAAAACGGTTTATGAAAACATCGCTTTTGCTATGCGTGCCGTCGGTGCACCTCCCAAACATATCAAGAGCCGTGTTTCGTATGTTCTTGAGCTTGTCGGTCTCTCGCATAAGGCAAAAAGCCTTCCGGGCGAGCTTTCGGGCGGTGAAAGACAGCGAGTTGCAGTTGCGCGTGCGATTGTCAACAACCCAAAGATGATAATCGCTGACGAGCCGACGGGAAATCTCGACCCGAAAATGTCAATAGAAATAATGACTCTCCTCGAGAAGATAAACGAGCTTGGTACAACCGTTCTGGTTGTTACTCACGAAAGAGAGCTTGTTGATGAATTCGAAAAGCGCGTCGTCACTATTGCAGACGGCCGTATCATAAGTGATAAAACAGGTGGGTATTATCAAAAATGAGACTTTATAATCTTTCTTATTTTCTCCGCGAAGGAATTCACAGCATTTTCACTCATCGCTTAATGAGCATTGCCGCAATGAGCGTTATCACAGCCTGCCTTCTCCTTATGGGCAGCTTCTCGCTCGTTGCAGCAAATGTAAACCGTCTTCTCGCCGATGTTGAAAGCCAGAACAAGGTCGTTGCATTTGTTGACGAAACATATTCCGAATCGGCTTCCCGTGCGCTTCGCCCCGAGATTCTCGCGATTTCAGAAATCTCCTCGGTCGAATATATGACAAAGGATGAAGCTCTCGAGAATTTTAAGGAAGACTTCGGCGACGAAAGTGAGCTTTTAGACGGTCTTGATGAGAGAAACCCTCTCCGCGACCGCTATACAATCTCCCTTTATAAAATTGAGGATACGCAGAAGGTTGCAGATGCGCTCGCTGAAATTGAGGGTATCGCAAAGGTTTCAGCCCGAAGCGACATCTCTGAAAAAATCATTCAGGTCCGCGATGTCGTTACCGTAATCTGCACAGCTCTCATTATCATTCTCGTTCTTGTTTCCGTATTTATCATTTCAAACACGGTAAACCTCACTATGTTTAATCGCCGTGAGGAGATTGCGATTATGAAAATGATCGGTGCAACAAACGGTTTCGTCCGCATCCCGTTCATTATAGAAGGTCTTCTTATCGGAATTGCAGGTGCGGCTCTCTCGCTTCTCCTGCAGTGGTGCGTATATGAATACATCGTCGCAGGCGCGCTTTCGGGCATAAGCTTTATCCCGACTATTCCGTTTGCAAGCTGTGTCGGATATCTCGCGCTGATGTTCTTCGGAACAGGTATCGCAGTCGGCGGTATCGGAAGCGCAATAACACTTCGAAAATTCTTAAAAGTCTAGGAGGCGTCTTGTATGAATCGCAAAGCCGTGCGCGTTATCTCCGCCGTTATCGCAGGAGTTCTTGCCGCATCCCTTATGTTTGCGTTTGTTGCGGAAATCGCAATCTATAACCGTGCAGATGCCGCGCAATCAGTTTCAAGCCTTAACTCCCAACTTTCAAAGCTCGCTGACAAGAAAACAAAGATTCAGAAAGAGCTCAAGGCTATCGAATCTAAAAAGCAGTCAACTATGACAAAAAAAGCTGCTCTTGACCGTCAGATTGATGTTACGGAGCAGGAAGTTGAAACCATAAACAAGCTTATTTCAGCTCTTGATGCTGAGCTTGCTACAGTTTCCGCAGAGCTTAAAGAGGCAGAAGCAAAGGAACAAAAGGAGAACGACGATTTCCTCAAGCGCGTCCGCATTATGGAAGAGGAAGGCTCTGTTTCGATGCTTGGCATAATTCTCTCCGCGGACAGCTTCTCGGATATGCTCACCCGTACAGAGCTTATAGGCGACATCGTCGAGGGTGATAAGAAGCTTATGCGCTCACTTGCCGAGACCCGTTCCCAGATTCAGTCCAAAAAGGCGAAGATGGACGAAAACCGTGCAGCTCAGGCAAGCGCAAGGTCAAACCTCGTTTCAAAGCAGAAATCTCTTGAAGGTCAGTACGCTTCCGCAAACAACCTCATAAAGTCGCTCAATATGGAAGCGAAAGAATACGAAAAGGCATTCAACGAAGCCGAAAGAGCGCAGGAACAGGCAAAGGCAGAGCTTAAAAAACTTCTTGCAAAGTCAGGTAGCAGCTCTACAACTTATGTCGGCGGTGACTTCCGCTGGCCGACAAAGGCTACCTACATCACCTCTTACTACGGCTCAAGAAAAGACCCGATAACAAAGAAAAGCTCCATACATACCGGTATTGACATCGGCGCAAGTATGGGAAGCAACATTTTTGCTGCAAACTCGGGAACGGTTATCGTTGCAGGCTGGTCAAGCAAGGGCTACGGAAACTATGTCGTTATTGACCACGGCGGCGGCAAATCTACCCTCTACGCTCACATGAGCAAGATTAAAACGACAAAGGGCGCAAAGGTTGCTCAGGGCGATGTTATCGGTCTTGTAGGCTCTACAGGCTGGTCAACAGGTCCGCATCTCCATTTCGAAATTCTCATAAACGGAAACCACACAAATCCGATGAATTATTTTAAGAAATAGTCATAAGCCGAGGGGAGCAAAACCCCTCGGCTTAATCAAAGGAGGATTATATGAAAAGAAAGCAGATTATGACGACTGCGGCACTTATGCTCCTCACCGCTGCAATCACATATTGTATCACGCTCTACTCCGCCGAGCGCGAATACAACTCGAAACTTGCTGACCTTTCCGATATGGAAGCGCAGTATGCAAGAATCGCCGAGGTCAGAAGCTACATCGACAAATACTATGTAAACGAATACGACGAAAAGTCAATTACAGACGGTGCGCTTTACGGTATGGTCGCAATGCTCGGTGACCGCTGGTCACACTACCTCACCCCCGAGCAGTTTTCTTCAGTTATGACATCGCTCAACAGCAAGGTCGTCGGCATCGGCGTAAACGCCGTTTTTGACGAAGAAAACGACGCGGTAATGGTTTTAGAAGTCTTCGAAGATTCTCCTGCGGAATACGCTAAACTCGCCCCATTTGACAGGATCATAAGCGTTGACGGCAAGAAGGTCGCAGACATCGGTTACGATGCTGCGGTAAAGAGTATTGCAGGCGCGGTAAACACTCCCGTTTCGCTCGTCATTCTCCGCGAGGGCGTTGCTTCTCCGATAAATATGAGCATCACACGCCGCGAGATAGATGTCACGAATGTCACATCAAAAATTCTCGACGGAAACATTGGCTACATCAAAATTTCAAGCTTTGACTCAAATGTTGATAAGGACTTCACTCAGGCTCTCGAGCGACTCAAAAAGGCGAATGTTTCGGGAATCGTGTTTGATGTCAGAAACAACCCGGGTGGTTTCATGCAGGTTCTTGTCAACACGCTCGATCCGCTTCTCCCCGAGGGCACAGTCCTTCGCGAAGAGAACAGGGCAGGAAAAGTCACCGAATATAAGTCTGACAAGGCTTCCCTCGACCTTCCGATGGCAGTTATCACAAACCAGTATTCCATCAGCGCGGCAGAATTTTTCGCAGCAGCTCTCCAGGAATCAGGAAAGGCTCTTGTCGTCGGCGAGCCGACTACAGGAAAAGGTCTTGCCCAGAATAATATCCCGCTCAAGGACGGCTCAGGTCTCGTCCTTTCGGTCAGCAAGTACTTTACTGGCAAGGGCGCAAATCTTGACGAAAAGGGTGGCATAGTCCCGGACAGACTCATTGAGCTCACCGAGGAAGAAAACAAAAACTTCTATCTCCTCACAGAGCACGGTGACCGCCAGCTTCAGGAAGCTCTTTCCGTCATCCGTGAAAAACTTTCCAAGTAATATTTTGAGAAAAAAATAATATCATAATACAGATAATTAAAAATACTGCAGGTGATTCTCTTGCGTATCTGCATACTTTACAAAAGAGACAACCTGAAGAGAAACAGCTTTTCAATTCTTCATCTCGGCTCCTTTCGAGGAGCCGAGATATATAAAGCCGAAATTTCCGAAAAAATCACCAAAAGACGGCTTGCAAAGCTCATAAAGTACCTTTCGGAATTAAAAATTTCCTTTGTGGCAGAGGATCCCGGGTTATGTCTCTCCCCGCTTCTTCTCCGATTTGGAATCACATCCGCAAGCGGTGACCGTTTGCTTTCCCGACACAGCGCCGAAGCGGCGCTGTGTCTTTCAAAAAAGCTCAACCTTCCGCTTTCGTTTTTCATATCCGGCGGAAGCTTCTGGAGCGTTACGAGATCCGCACTGCGCCTTTTGGAAAAAACAAACGATGTTTTTGTTTCCTGCGCCGACTTTGACGCGGTAGCCGAGGCTTGTTCTGACTTATGCGGAGCGGTTATCAAAAGGACACCGACAAAAGAGCATATAATGCTCTCCCTTTCTGAAAACGACTTTGAATTAAGCTTTTCTGACAGGAAGTTTTCTCGCGCCGACTTTGCTCTTTCTCTCCCCGACTTCCCTTTTGATATCCCGATTCAGTGCCATACTGCGCTTTCCGAAGCACTACACGTTTGCGGTGTTCTGAATGAGCGTGAACCAAAAATCGTTATTTTGTAAAAAATACAGCTGTGACAACAAATTTCAGCATATTTTTCACCGAGAAAATACAACTTTTCAAAACATTTACTTGACAATTTGCATTTTGCTCTCTATAATATGATAAGTTGTAAATCAACTTTACATTTATATAGTAGAAAACAACTTTATTATAAAAGGAAAAAGAGGTAACAGAAATGGCGAAAACATATAAACTCACAAAAGAGCGATTACAGGAGCTTCGCGATGAGCTCGACTGGATCAAAAATGTCAGAGAACACGAAGTTGCAGAGCAGATAAAGGAAGCTCGCTCCTTCGGTGACCTTTCAGAAAACGCAGAGTACGAAGAGGCTAAAAACGAACAGGGTCGCCTTTTCTCACGCAAGGCAGAAATCGAAAACATTCTTCTCAATGCAGAGGTTATCGAGGTTTCTGAAAACAGCTCTGAGGTTCGCACAGGTTCTCATGTCAAGGTTTGCGACATAAGCGACGACTCTATCGAAGAGTACTGGGTTGTCGGTTCTCAGGAGGCTGACCCGTATAAGGGCAGAATCTCCGACGAGTCTCCCTTCGGAAAGGCTCTTATCGGCAAAGCTGTCGGCGATATCGTTGGAGTTGACGCTCCCTGCGGCATCATCGAATACAAGATAGTTGAAATAGGAAATTAAGCCGAGAGGTTTAAGTGTTTTTTTGGCGGTCGCAGTTTCTGCGTCCGCCTATGATGATTAAAATGGAGGAAATACAATGGCTACAGAAGAAACAAGAGTAAACGAAGCTCCTATGGAAGATTTAAACGAAATTCTTCGCATCCGCCGCGAAAAGCTTGCTACGCTTATCGAAAACGGAGATAATCCGTTTGAAATAGTCAAATACGACCAGACTCACCACTCAAAAGACATTCTCGACAATTTCGATGCGCTCGAAGGACAGACTGTCAGCATTGCAGGCCGTCTTATGAGCCGTCGCGGAATGGGCAAGGCTTCTTTCTGCGATGTTCAGGACCTTAAGGGCAAGATTCAGATTTATGTCCGCATAAACGATGTCGGCGAGGAAACTTTTGCAAAGTTCAAGAAGTTTGACATCGGCGATATCGTCGGCGCTGTCGGAACAGTTTTCCGCACAAGAACAGGTGAGCCGTCAATTCACTGCACAGAGATTACTCTTCTCTCGAAGTCTTTAAAGCCGCTTCCCGAGAAGTACCACGGTCTTACAAACACCGATATCCGCTACCGCCAGAGATATGTTGACCTCATCACGAACCCCGAGGTTCGCGATACCTTCGTAAAGCGCTCCAACATAATCAGCTCTATCCGCCGCTACCTCGACGGTCAGGGCTTTATCGAAGTTGAAACTCCGATGCTCGTTTCAAATGCAGGTGGTGCTGCTGCACGCCCGTTTGAGACTCACTTTAATGCACTTAACGAAGACTTTAAGCTCCGTATTTCTCTCGAGCTTTACCTTAAGCGTCTTATCGTCGGCGGTCTTGAACGCGTTTACGAAATCGGACGAGTTTTCAGAAACGAAGGTCTCGATACCCGTCACAACCCTGAGTTTACTCTTATGGAGCTTTATCAGGCATACACCGATTACCACGGCATGATGGACCTCACAGAGAATATGTACCGCCATGTTGCTATGGAAGTTCTCGGCACAACAAAGCTTTCATATAACGGAATCGAGATGGACCTCGGCCGTCCGTTTGAGAGAATCACGATGGTTGACGCGGTAAAGAAGTATTCAGGCGTTGACTTCAACGAAATTCACTCTGACGACGAAGCAAAGGCGGTTGCAAAAGAGCATCACATCGAATTCGAAAAGAGACATAAGAAGGGCGATATCCTCAATCTCTTCTTTGAAGAATTTGTTGAAGAACACCTCATCCAGCCGACATTTGTTATGGACCATCCGATTGAAATTTCTCCGCTTACGAAGAAAAAGCCTGAGGATCCGAACTATGTAGAGCGTTTTGAGTTCTTTATGAACGGCTGGGAAATGGCAAACGCTTATTCCGAGCTCAACGACCCGATCGACCAGCGCGAGCGCTTCCGCGATCAGGAGGAGCAGCTTTCTCAGGGTAACGAAGAAGCTAACACAACTGATGAAGACTTTCTCAATGCTCTTGAAATCGGTATGCCGCCCACAGGTGGTATCGGCTTCGGTATTGACCGTATGACAATGCTCTTTACCGACAGCGCAGCTATCCGCGATGTTCTCCTCTTCCCGACAATGAAAACTCTCGATAAATAATTTTTAAGCCGAAGGGACTGATATGCATGAAAAAAAGCCGTGATTCGCGCGATGTTTTCGCAGTTTTCAAAGCTGACAGCTTTATGAAGG
>JAZTWZ010000072.1:0-6594 GCA_045636165.1 Eubacteriales bacterium | reverse complement strand
CAGAAGCCAATGTAAAAAGCAGACGCTTTGCGTCTGCTTTTTCTATAACAATATTGATGCGATGTAGAAATAAATGAGAAGCGATAACGAGTCAACAATCGTCGTAATAAGCGGACTCGCCATAACCGCAGGGTCAAATTTGAGTTTCTTTGAAAGAATCGGAAGCGAACATCCGACAAACTTCGCGCAGAAAACGGTAACTGCAAGCGCGATTGATACGACAAGCGAAACCGAAAGCCCTACTCTGTCAAGAAGTATAAGCTTTATGAAGTTTACCACAGCAAGCGCGATTCCGCAAAGTACGGAAACTCTTATTTCCTTCCACTGGACACGGAAGATGTCTGAAAAATCAACCTCGTCAAGCGAAAGGCTTCGGATAACCGCAACTGATGACTGGCTACCGGAATTACCGCCAGTTCCCATAAGCATCGGGATATAGGCAGCGAGTATTCCCGTCGCAGCAAGTGCTGATTCAAACCTTGTTATAATAAGGCTTGTAAAAGCCGAAGATAACATAAGAAGCATAAGCCACGGAATTCTTGCTTTAAAGAGCTCAAATGCACTGGTCTTGAGATACGGTTTGTCTGACGGGGTAATAGCCGCCATCTTTTCGATATCTTCTGTCGCCTCTTCTCGGATAACCTCAATAGCATCGTCAATCGTTACGATACCGACAAGTCTCTTTTCGTTATCAACAACAGGAAGCGCGAGAAGACCGTATTTCGCAAACTGATTTGCAACATCCTCTCGGTCATCAAGCGTGTTCACCGAAAGAACATTCTCTTCCATTATATCTCGGACCTCAGCCTCGTCGTCTGCCATAAGAAGGCGACGGACCGTAACAATACCTGAAAGCTTACGGTCACGCTCTGTAACATAACAGGTGTATATCGTTTCCTTGTCAACACCAGTTCGTCTGAGGTGCAATATCGCCTCAGAAACCTTCAGGTCAGGGCGGAAGCTGACATACTCCGTTGTCATGAGGCTTCCGGCTGAATCGTCGGGATATTTAAGAATTTCGTTTATCATTTTTCTCATATCAGGGTCTGCCTGAGCGAGAATTCGCCTTACAACATTTGCAGGCATTTCTTCAACAATGTCAACCGCGTCGTCAACATAAAGCTCGTCAACAACCTCTTTGAGCTCGCTATCGGAAAAGCCTTTGATAAGCAGCTCCTGAAGGTCGGTATCCATCTCAACAAATGTTTCAGCAGCAAGCTCCTTTGAAAGAAGCCTGAAAAGCAGCGGCATACGCTCTCTCGGAATTTCATCAAGCAGTATAGCAATATCTGCCGGTGCCATGGTGTTCAACACATCTCGAAGAGTCGGGTATTTCCGTTCATCGAGAAGTGCCAGAATTGTTTTTTCAAGTGCAGCAGTGGTTTCTCCCATGAATTTCCTTTCCTCCTTTTAATAAGTTTCAGGAAGCAAAGGCACAGATTGGGCAAAGAACGAAAACCGCAAATCTATCTTCTTGCGGCAACGAATAACAAACGCCAAACGGCGCTAAAACTTCGCCCATCAGATGCGCTTCTACTACCGCCTGCGTCCATTATTCTCACCTTCCTTTATATTTTTTCCTATTTTTTAATTATATTCCCAGAACTATCTTTTTGTCAATAAAAAACTATGCTTTATAGACAACTTTTCCGTCAACAATCGTCATAACAACATTGAACTTCTCGTCAAGCACCGTAAGGTGTGCACGCTTACCTACATCTATTGAGCCGATGCTGTCATATAAACCGAGTGCTTCTGCAGGGTTTTTCGTAACTCCAAGCATAGCGTCCGTAACCGGAACACCGAGAGTTTCAACAACATTTCCCAAAGCTCGGTTTATGCGAAGCGAAGAACCTGCAAGAGCGCCGTTTTCCACCCTTGCAACGCTGTCCTTTACGATTACCGGAAGCGCACCTGAAAAGTAGTTGCCGTCATCAAGACCCGCAGTTACGATTGAGTCGGTTATGAGTACGATTTTATCCTTACCTTTACACCTGAGCGCAATCTTTACAGCGTCAGACGCAACATGGAGAAAATCACAGATAATTTCGCTATAAGCATTATCGTTTACAAGGCTCGCTCCGAGAAAACCCAGTTCACGGTGGTTAAGCCCACGCATCGCGTTATAAGTATGGACAGCAATACTTCCGCCTGCCTCAAAACCTTCTTTCGCCTGCGCGAATGTAGCTCCCGAATGACCGAGAGATACCTTTATACCTGCATCAGTAAAGTACTTTATTGCAGAAAGCGCGCCGTCAATTTCCGGTGCAATAGCAATTACGCGAAGGTTTCCCTCCCCTGCCTTTATAAGCTTATCCATATCCTCTTTTGTCGGAACCTTAAGAAGCTTTTCCTCGTGAGCACCGCGGAACTCGTGTGACAAAAACGGACCTTCGAGATATATCCCGGCAATATTTGCTCCTCTCGTTCCTTCCTTTATTCTCTTTGAGATTCTCTCCTCTGCCGCAACGAGATTATCTATTGATTCGGTAACCGTCGTCGCGCAGAAACATGCAGCTCCGCCCTCGGCATAAAACGCCGACATATCGTCAAGCTCGTCAAATGAAGCGGATACTGCTTCTATGCCGCAACTGCCGTGAGTGTGCATATCTATAAACCCTGGGAAAACCGTGTATCCGCTAAGGTCAAGGTCAGCTTCGCCCGTAGCATTGAAGCTTTTGAATTTTCCGCCCTCAACTTTAATTGTGCACGGTGAAAGCTCCTGCCCGTTACTATATGCCTTACCTATCTTAATTTTCATTTTTCTTCCCCTTTTCGCGCTTGATATAATTCAGATATTATGATATTATTATAATGTATGAGATAGTTTTGCTTTGCATTGCAAATAAAACTTTACATCCCAATTATATCACATCATTCCGGAGGTTAACAACAACAATGAAACACAATATAAAAAAAACAATCATAGACTATATCTTTATTTTCCTGGGAGCTGCGCTGTTCTCCGTTTCTTTTAACCTTTTCATAAGAGACACGCAGATTGCCATGGGCGGAATCACAGGTATTTCAGTTATTATTTTTAACCTTCTCCGTGGCAAAATTTCAATGGGTCTGCTTACTCTTCTTGTCAACATTCCTTTTCTTCTTGTCGGTATATGGCGAATCGGCGGCAAGTTTATGGCAAAAACAGTTTTCGCCTCCGTCACGCTCTCTGCCGTTATGCGCCTTACCGAAGGCTGGTTACCGGCTCTTTCTCAGGATTCTCTCCTCTGTGCAATATTCGGCGGTCTTGGAACAGGCGCAGGTATAGGGCTTGTCTTCCTCCGCGGCGGAAGTACCGCAGGCACTGACATTGTAGGTATCGTTGCAAAGCAGAGATTTACGGGTGTTTCTATCGGAAACCTCGTTCTCATCGCAGATACAGTTATTGTTCTTCTCGGCGCATGGGCATTCCAGAGTATGGACAGTATCCTTTTTGCCATAATCAAGATGTATGCCGCATCAATCGCAACAGATGCCGTCCTCTACGGTCTCACAACAGATAAACTCGCTTATATCGTAAGCGAAAAAGCATCTGAGCTCGGTCGTCTTGTTATTGAAAAGCTCGGTCACGGCGCTACCATTCTATCAGGCGAGGGTGTATATACAAATCAGACACGAAAGATGCTTATGTGTGCAATAAACCCTAACCAGATAGGTCTTTTAAAGGAAATCGTCCGTGAAACTGACGAGAACGCGTTTATGATTGTAACGAACACCCACGAAGTTTTAGGCTTTGGCTTTAAACCGAATATCAAATCAAACGTATAATCAGCATATTATCGAAAAAACGACGGACAATATTATAAGACCGAAAATCGGTACTATAATATTCAGGAGTTTTCGTTTTGATAAAAGTTTCTAATCTTTCGAAAATATACCGTATGTCCTCAGGCGAGGTCCGCGCTCTTGATAACATTAACCTCACCGTGAAGAAAGGCGAATTTCTTGCAATAATCGGAACCTCAGGCTCGGGAAAAAGTACGCTTATGAACATTCTCGGATGCCTTGACCGACCGACAAGCGGAAAGTATGAACTCTGCGGAGAAGATGTTCTTAAGCTTTCAAAGTCCGCACTTTCTGAGATTCGGAACAAGAGAATCGGGTTTATATTCCAGGGCTTTAATCTCTTTGAGAAGATGACAGCCATTGAAAATATCGAACTTCCATTAATTTATGCAGGAATTCCGAAAAAGCGACGGCGCGAAATCGCAGAAGAGTCCCTGTCACGCGTGGGTCTTCTCTCCCGTGCCAAGCATCGCCCGTGTGAGCTTTCAGGCGGTCAGCAACAGCGAATAGCAATCGCCCGTGCTCTCACACAGAGACCTTCGGTAATTCTGGCTGACGAACCCACGGGAAACCTCGACACATCATCAGGAAACGAGATTCTTTCCCTGCTCCATGAACTTCACCTTGGCGGCGCGACAATCGTCCTCATTACTCACGACATCTCTGTTGCCAAACGCGCAGAGCGCGTTATTGAAATTTCAGACGGAAAAATAAAAACCAATCAAAAGGGGTTGTAATCTATGAGAACAGACAAATTTAATTATTATCTCGACATTGCAGAAACCGTACTCGAGCGTGGAACTTGTCTTCGCCGCAACTTCGGCGCAATCATCGTTCGCCACGATTCCATTATCTCAACAGGCTACACAGGCGCTCCGCGAGGCCGCTCAAATTGCTGTGACCTCGGCTACTGCCGCCGCGAACAGCTCAACATCCCCCGTGGTGAGCGATACGAGCTCTGCCGCAGCGTTCACGCCGAAGCTAACGCCATTATCGCAGCACCCCGTTCCGAGATGCTCGGTTCGACACTTTACCTCGTCGGTCGCGATATGAAAACGGGCGAACTTGTCCCCAACACATCATCCTGCGCTATGTGCAAGAGAATGATTATAAATGCAGGTATTGAGCGTGTCGTAATCCGCAACACTCCCACCGAATATACAATCGTTCTCGTTTCTGACTGGGTCAAAAATGACGATTCATTAGACGATTCTGCTATGGGATATTAAGGAGTACATACCATGAAAAAGTTTTTCTCATTTATCGGTAAACTTATCTCTTCCTTAACTCTTCTCGGCGTTGTTTTCTACTGCGTCGGATATTTCTTCTATTCAAAGACAAAGAAAATCTCAAACCTTTTCTCAAAAAACGATGAGGATAATGTATGACGATAAAGGAAAGAGTTTCAGGCATTGTTGAAGGTCTTAAGAAGGACTATCCCGAGGCACTCTGCTCGCTTGAGTATAAAGAGCCGTATGAGCTTCTTTTTGCAACGAGACTTTCCGCGCAGTGTACAGACGCAAGGGTAAATATCGTTACGAGAGAGCTTTTCTCGCGTTTCAAAACACTTTCTGAAATTGCGGAATGCGACATAGCAGAACTTGAAGAAATCGTTCATCCCTGCGGCGTTTTCCGCATGAAAGCGCGCGATATACGAGCTTCTGCAAATATGCTTATCGAAAAATTTGACGGCCGCGTCCCCGATACCATGGAAGAACTTCTTACTCTTCCCGGAGTCGGCAGAAAAACCGCAAATCTCATCCTCGGGGATATTTATAAAAAGCCTGCTGTTGTCGCGGATACTCACTGCATCCGTATTTCAAACAAGCTCGGACTTTGCTCATCGCGTGACCCGAAGCAGGTAGAACTCCGTCTTAAAAAAATCGTTCCGCCCGATGAGCAGAACGACCTCTGTCACCGTTTCGTTCTTCACGGGCGCGCAGTATGCTCTGCGAGAAGTCCGAAATGTGAAGAGTGCAGCATAAACAAATTCTGTAAAACATATCAGCACAAATAAGGAGACCCTTTTAACCTATGAAAAAGACAGCTATTATTCTTGACCTTGACGGCACAATTCTCGACACTCTCGAAGACCTCACAGACAGCGTGAACCATGCCCTTGAAAAAGGAGGATTTCCGACAAGGACGATAGATGAGATCCGCACCTTCGTCGGAAACGGCGCAAAAAACCTTATTATCCGTGCACTCCCCGATGAAGAAAACGAAGAAACACTTAACAAAACTCTCGCTTCCTTCAAGGAGCATTACGAAATAAACAAAACGAACAAGACTGCTCCGTACACCGGAATCTGCGAGGTTCTTTCTTCTCTCCGTGAGAGCGGATGCAAGCTTGCTATCGTTTCGAACAAGCACGATGATGCAGTACAGGGGCTTTATAATAAGTTCTTCTCCGATGTCTGCGACTTTGCTCTCGGAAACTGCGATTTTCTCCCTAAAAAGCCCGCGCCCGATATGATTCTTTATGCGCTTGATAAAATAGGAGAGAATGTCGAAAATGCAGTTTACATAGGCGATTCCGAAGTAGATATCACAACTGCAAAAAACGCGGATATGCCCTGCATCTCCGTCACCTGGGGTTTCAGGGGCGGGGATGTCTTAAAAGCTTCAGGCGCCGAAATAATCGCGCACACCCCACAGGATATAATTACAGCACTCAAAAATCTTTGATAAAACCGAAGCACACTGCTATGGTAAACAAAGGAGGGTGCTTTTTTATTTTTCGCCTTTTTCTCTTTTGAATACATACGCCGAGAAGATGGCTGCGGGAGGAACTGCCGCTAAAAT
>JAZTWZ010000071.1:0-1711 GCA_045636165.1 Eubacteriales bacterium | reverse complement strand
TTCCGTGACGTGCATCCTATGGTGTATTCGGGTATATATCCCGCGGACGGCGCGAGATATGGAGATCTCAGAGATGCGCTTGAAAAGCTGCAGCTCAATGATGCCTCTCTTGTTTACGAGCCGGAAACCTCGGTTGCTCTCGGATTTGGATTCAGATGCGGATTCCTTGGACTTTTGCATATGGAGATAATCGAGGAGCGCCTTGAGAGAGAGTTTAATCTCGACCTTATCACAACCGCACCGTCGGTTATTTATAAGGTGGATTTGCGCGGCGGTGAAACTATAATGATAGATAACCCCTCTAAATTTCCGACAGCCGACGAGATACAGTGCGCCTATGAGCCGATAATGAACGCGACGATAATCACACCCACCGATTATATCGGCGGAATAATGGATCTTTGCCAGGATAGACGCGGTGTGTTTATAGATATGAAATATATCGACACTGAAAGGGCAGAGCTGCATTATGAGCTTCCGCTCAACGAGATAATATACGATTTCTTCGATGCGCTCAAAAGTCGCTCCAAGGGTTATGCATCTCTCGATTACGAGATGAAGGGATATCAGCAATCCAAGCTTGTAAAGCTTGATTTTATGCTCAACGGTGAGGTAGTCGACGCGCTTTCCTTTATAGTATTTGAGGACAGAGCTTATACAAGGGCGCGCAAGATTGCGGAAAAGTTAAAGGAAAATATTCCGCGCCAGCTTTTCGAGATTCCCATTCAAGCGACTATAGGCTCTAAAATAATCGCAAGAGAAACCGTTAAGCCAATGCGCAAGGACGTTCTTGCAAAGTGCTACGGCGGTGATATTACCAGAAAGAAAAAGCTTCTTGAAAAGCAAAAAGAAGGAAAAAAGAAGATGCGTAAGCTCGGTAGCGTAGAGGTTACTCCCGAGGCGTTTATGGCGGTTCTCAGACTTGATGATGAAAGCTGAGCCAAAGGGCCTTTACGTACATATTCCGTTTTGCGTAAAGAAATGTAACTACTGCGATTTTTGTTCCTTTTCCGATATAGATAAAGATACAAGAGCGGCTTATATTTCTAGGCTTGTAAGCGAGATAAAAAGCTATAAGCAGGAAAACCCAATACCTCTTGACACGGTCTTTTTCGGCGGCGGAACCCCATCTCTTCTTACTACGGATGAGTTTTACAGTATGACCGAAGCAATTGCGGAAAGCTTCGATATTTCTGGCGTGCGCGAGTTCACGCTTGAGGCTAATCCAAAAACCGTGACCTCGGAAAAGCTTTTGTCTTTCAAGTCGTGCGGAGTTAACAGAATAAGCATCGGAATGCAATCAATTCATGAAAATGAGTTGAAAATTCTTGGCAGAATACACAACTATAAAGAGTTTTTAGAAGCTTACGAGCTTGTTTTCTCTTCGGGAATTTCAAACGTAAACGTTGACGTGATGTACGGCATACCCGAGCAAACCGAGGATAGCTTTCGCAAAACGCTTGATGCGGTTGTGAGCTTAAACCCCTCGCATATATCTGCGTACGGACTTATTCTTGAAGAAAATACGAGATTCTTTGATATGCGGGAGAAGCTGAACTTTCCCACAGAGGATGCCGAGTGCGATATGTATGCTTACGCATGTGAATATCTCCGAGAAAACGGATACCGACATTATGAAATATCAAACTATGCACGCGAGGGTCAAGAGTCACTTCACAATATAAGATATTGGCGGTGCGAAGAATATATA
>JAZTWZ010000070.1:0-7733 GCA_045636165.1 Eubacteriales bacterium | reverse complement strand
ATTAGCGATGTCGATTGAGCGGTATGCTCTCCACATTGCATACTCACGGTCTTCAGCGCTGTTTGAGCAGAAGCCGCCGTCTGTTGTGTGCGGATCGAACCAGAGACGCGGAGCAACGAACTCAGCAGCGAGATCGTACTTATCGAGGAGAGCCTTTACCTTCTTAGCTTCTTCGATGATTTCTGCCTCTGTGTAGTTGTTGATGTTCGGAACAGCATCGTCATCATGGAACTGAATAGCATCAAAACCGATTTCCTTGAAAGTCTTGAGCTTCTCTTCGAAGGGGATAGAATCGCGAACGGCCGGGCCGTAAGCGTCTGCACCTTCGTGAACGTTCCAGGGACCTACTGAATACTTAAATCTTGACATAATAATTGACCTCCTGTAATTTATATTTTAATTTTTAAAATTAAAGGCTGAGGATGATCTCTCTGAGGTTTGCAGCAACTGCCTTGATTTCTTCCTCAGTTGAGAGGATGTTGATGCCGTAGCCTGATCCGAGACCCTTGTCAACAACACCAACAGAGATGTTGACTGCGCGCTCGAGGATAGCATCTGTCTGCGGGAGCATATGCTTCTTGTACTCTCTGTCGTTTACGTTTGCTGTCGGAGCCGGGAGCATCTTGTTGAGAACCTGCTCCATGTTGTTGTAAACATGCCAGCCGGAATATGCGATCGGTCTGCCGCCTGTCTTTTCGCAGAACTTCTCAGCGAGTTCCTTAGTATCGAAGAGGATAGTAAGGAGAGTTGCGCATTCGCCTTCGTCGTTGATCTTTCTGAAGGAGATGTGCGGAAGGTCAGCAAGGAGACCCTTGAGCATTGCCTTCTTAGCACGGAGAGTTGCAAGAATTTCGTCGAGCTTGCGTGTCTGAGCAAGAGCAACAGCACCTGTGAGCTCGTTCATTCTCATGTTGATACCGAGGATGGAACGGTTACCGACTTCAACACCTGTACGGTTCGGCTTATGACCCTGGTCATGGTAACCGAAAGCTCTCTCGTAGAGGTTCTCGTCGTTTGTGATAACAGCACCGCCGTCACCAGTGGAGATTGTCTTAAATACGTTGAGTGAGAAAGCACCGATGTTACCGATAGTACCAACGCGCTTGCCCTTATAGCTTGCACCGACAGCCTGGCAGCAGTCTTCAAGAACATAGAGACCGTGCTTCTTTGCGATAGCCATGATAGCATCAAGGTCGCAGGGGTTGCCGAGCATATGTACGGGGAGGATAGCCTTTGTCTTCGGAGTAATGAGTGCTTCAATCTTTGTCGGGTCGATTGTGAGAGACTCGTCGATTTCAGCGAGAACCGGGATAGCACCTGCCATCATAATTGTAGAGATAGAAGCGATGAATGTGTAACCCGGAACGATTACTTCGTCGCCGCCACCGATTCCGAGAGCTGCAAGAGAAGCGAGGAGTGAGCAAGTGCCGCTTGTTGTAGCAACAGCATACTTAGCGCCCATAACCTTCTTGAGTTCATCTTCGAAATCTACAACCTTATGTGTGTAGCCTTCGTCACCTATTGCGCCGTAACGGAAAAGGTATCTTCCGTCAAGGACTTCCATAACTTCTTTTCTTTCTTCGTCGCCGAATACGAATGATCCGGGACCACCTGATCTTGCCATGGTATATACCTCCTACTATAATTTTAATGAGTATAATTGAATTATACTAAATCGTTTTAGTTTTGTCAACAACTTTCCTCAAATTTACTCAACGATTTTTTGACGAACTCATCTGTTTCCGCATCTGTTTCGGGGAGCAATACATCAGTATAGTAACTCCAGCATTCGCTGTGGGAAACTGATTCTCCTGGCTTGAGTTCTGAAAGAACGCCGATAGACTCCATTTCGAGCATCGGGCTTGCTGTGAATGTTTCAAAGTTGCAGTTGCGGTCGGGGTGGGGTTTGTCCTCCGCTGTGTCGAAATATTTCACGAAGCAATCGCCGTGGTTGAAGTAAGCTGCCCAGCCGTGCTGACTCAAAGTGCCGAACTTGAACTTGTATGTCGCGTCGGGGTCCTGACGGAGACGGATATACTTATCGCCCCAGGTGACGCGGTAATCGTTCATTTTTGTATATGCCCAGAAAACAAAGTGGCGGTTTTCAAGGAGCATTTCTTCGCGGTCGGGAACCGGAATGATTTCTGTGCCGCCGGGGGAGAGAACGGTAAGAGCCCAGGGCGCGAGAGTGGTGGGCTTATCTCCGATGTTCTCTATTTTGTGGATGATATGAACGCAGTTTTCTTCGGGCATCGTAACCTCAAGAGAAAGCTTGAGGTTTGTACCCTTCTGTGCAGGGGGGAGAAGACGGATACCGTTTTCAATCTTTTCGTATGAAACGGGTTCGTTATCGGGGTAGTATGTCTCAGGGACAAGCTCGGGGCTTATCCAGAGACGGTGACCGCCCTTTATATGCCATACGCCTTTGTCGCTTCCGAAAAGCTCGGCACTTTCCTTTGCAAAAGCATCTGCGTTTATGACATCGTTTTTATCTTCAAAAAACATATTTTCGCGACCGACAGCAGAGAACTTTATGATTCTCGGACCGAAATCGAGAGTAGCTAAAAGTTCGTTTTTGCCGTCAGAGAGGCTTACGCATTTTCCCCATGGGGAATAGGTTACTTCCTTGATTTCGAGCATCTTAAAGACGCCTCCTTTTATTGGTTATATCTTGAATTAATTATATCAAAAAGACAAAGAATATTCAATAAAATATTTCGTCATAAAAATTTATATTGTGTTATTTGAAAAAATATATTATAATATATGATGTATAGTACTGTTAAGTAAGGAGGACTGTTCATGATAATCAATAACGATAAAGGTTCAATAGAGATTACCAATGAAGTTTTTACTGTTATTGCAGGTGACGCTGCGACCAATTGCTTCGGCGTTCGCGGTATGGCATACAGAAATGTAAAAGACGGAATTGTAAGCCTTCTCAAGCGCGAAAATATGTCAAAGGGAGTAAGGGTTACTTTCGATAACGACAAAGTAAATATAGATGTTCATATAATCGTTGAGCACGGTGTTAATATTACTGCAATCTGCGAATCAATAATAAGCGAGGTCCGTTATAATGTTGAGCGCGTTACACGCGTTCCGGTCGGATGCGTTAATGTCAATGTTGATTCGATAATGGCTGAATAACGGAGGTGCCTGTTTTGAGAGAACAGATTACAGCCGCGGAGTTTAGGAGAATGGTGATTTCTGCCTCTGCGGCGATAGATAATAATAAGCAGAAGCTTAATGAGCTTAATGTATTCCCTGTTCCCGACGGTGATACGGGAACAAATATGTCGCTTACAGCTCGCGCTGCAGCAACAGCTCTTGCAGGAGCTGAGCCCGAGACAATCGGTGAGGCGGCAAATATTGCAGCGTCAGCCCTTCTTCGCGGAGCACGCGGAAATTCGGGAGTTATTCTCTCTCTTCTCTTCCGCGGTTTTGCAAAAGCCTGTGCATCTGAGGTAGTCCTTGATGCAAAGGGACTTGCAAAGGCTCTTTCATCAGGCGTTGATGCGGCATATCGCGCAGTTATGAAGCCTGCAGAGGGTACTATCCTCTCGGTTTCGCGCATTGCGGCTGAAAGGGCAGCCTGTGTTTCTGAAGCAAATACAGATATTGATGCTCTCTTTGTCGAGATAATTGTCGCGGCAAAGGAAGCTCTCGATAATACAATGGAGCAGAACCCCGTTCTTAAAAAAGCGGGAGTTGTTGACGCAGGTGGATGCGGTTGGCTTTTGGTTCTTGAAGCGATGCAGTCAACTCTTCTTGGAAACGATGTTGTTCTTATGTCGGGTGAGGAGATTTCTGCATCAAAATCTCCGTCAGGCTTTGCTGATTCTGACGAGGAGATTACATTTGCATACTGCACAGAGTTCATCGTAAACATAAGCCGCGAGGGAAAGAAGCTTGATCCAGGAAAGCTTCGCGCGTTTTTAGAGTCAATCGGCGATTGCGTTGTAGTTGTCGATGATGACGACATAATCAAAGTTCATGTCCATACAAACGAGCCTGACCGTGCGCTTGGTCGTGCTCTTACTTACGGTGAGCTTACGAACATCAAGATTGACAATATGCGCTATCAGCACAGCGAGAATATGGAAGCTCCTGCACCGAAGAAAGATGAGCCTGTCATAGCTGCACCCGAAACAAAATACGGTTTTGCAGTTGTGGGCGCAGGTGAGGGAATTCTCAGCGTATTCCGTGACCTTGGTGCAAATACTCTCGTTGAGGGTGGTCAGACAATGAACCCGTCAACAGAGGATATTTTAGCTGCGATAAATGCAACTCCGTCGGAGATTGTCTTCGTTCTTCCGAATAACAAGAATATCATTATGGCGGCACAGCAGACAGTTGAGCTTACCGAAAAGCAGGTTGTTGTTATTGAAACAAAAACAATGCCGCAGGGTATTTCCGCGATGCTTGCTTTCTCTCCTGATGCTGAACTTGATGAAAATATTGCAGCTATGACGGATGCGGCAAAGAATGTATCGACAGGTTCGATTACTTACGCTGCCCGTGACAGCGAGTTTGACGGTTATTCTATAAAAGAGGGCGAATACCTCGCTCTTAACGAAGGAAAGCTTGCAGCTTCGGGAAAAGACCTTTCCGAGGTTACCGAGAAGCTCGTTTCCGAGATGGGAATTTCCGATAAGGGCTTCGTTACTGTATTCTTCGGCGCAGGCGTTACGGAAGATGCTGCAGCCGAGGTTGAAGGCATCTGTAAGACAAATGCTCCCGACGCCGAGGTTATGCTTCTTGACGGTGGACAGCCCGTTTACTATTATTTGATTTCAGCGGAGTAGGTTTATGACAAAGTCCGATTTGAATACCGGAATACGCTATCTTAAAGGTGTCGGCGAAAAGCGAGCTGAGGCATTTGCGAAGCTTGGCATATTCACTGTCGGAGACCTTCTCGAATTCTTTCCTCGCGACTATGAGGACAGACGGAAAACCTTGAGAATTTCCGAGCTGTCAGTCGGGGATAAGGCGTGTATTTCGGCGTATGTTTCGTCGAATATAAAAAAGAGAAAGCTTCGTCGTGGTTTTACGGTTTCCGAGTTTCGTGCGGTTGACCAGTCGGGCGGCATAAACATAGTCTTTTTCAATCAGAAATATAGCGTGGATAAGTTGGTTGCAGGAAACCGCTATGTCTTCTTCGGAAAGGTTGAAGAGCGTGGCGGAAGACTTTGTATGACCAACCCTACATTTGAAAGTGAGGATAGCTCGGGCGTAAAAACCGGGGCTATCCTTCCGGTTTATTCTCTTACTGCAGGAATAAGCGCGGATATGCTCAGAAATGCAATAAGAAATGCGCTCGCAGAGTTTTCTGACTGTATAACGGATGCTCTGCCTGATGATTTGCGCAGAAAATATAAGCTCGCTCATGCAAGCTATGCTTTTCGTGAGATTCATTTTCCTTCTACCGAGGAGGAGCTTGATATCGCAAAGAGACGGCTTGTTTTTGAGGAGCTTTTTGTTCTTTCTCTGGGACTTATGCACCTTCGCGACAGAAGGGAAAACGAGAAGGGCAGAGCGATCAGCGAATGCGATCTGACCCCGTTTTTTGATTCGCTTCCGTTTGAGATGACGGGTGCACAGCTTCGGGTAATTTCCGAAATTGTCGAAGATATGAAAAAGGAAAAACCTATGAACAGAATTGTTCAGGGTGATGTCGGCTCGGGTAAAACTGCAGTCGCGGCGGCAGGCGCGTATGTTGCGTATAAAAACGGTTTTCAAAGCGTTCTTATGGTTCCGACGGAGATTCTGGCTGAGCAGCATTTTGAGTCGCTTTCCGACCAGCTTTCTTCTCTTGGTATGTCCTGCGAGCTTCTTACGGGAAGTTTAACTGCCGCGAAAAAGAGAAAGGTAAAAGAAAGGTGCGCCTCAGGTGAGGTTGATTTACTTATAGGAACTCACGCCGTAATAAGCGAGGATGTGGAGTTTCGAAACTTAGGTCTTATGATAGTTGACGAACAGCACCGCTTCGGCGTCCGCCAGAGAGCGACGCTTGCGGCAAAAGGCGAAAATCCGCATCAGCTTGTTATGTCAGCAACGCCTATTCCGCGTTCGCTCGCGCTTATTATGTACGGCGACCTTGATATCTCAATTATAGATGAACTTCCGTCGGGAAGACTTCCGGTAGATACGCTTATCGTGAATGACTTAAAGCGCGAGGATGCATATAATTTTATAAACAAACAGCTCGAAGACGGGCATCAGGCATATATTGTCTGCCCGATGATAGATGAAGATGAAGAGAGCGAGCTTCGCTCGGTTGAGGCGTTTGCAAAGGAGCTTTCAAAAAAGGTTTTTGCAGGGAAGAATATAGAAATTCTCCACGGAAAGATGAAACAGAAGGAAAAGGATGCCGTTATGCGAAGATTTGTTTCAGGCGAAACCTCTGCAATCGTTTCAACAACGGTTATTGAAGTCGGCGTCAATGTTCCGAATGCGACGGTTATGGCGATTGAAAACTCAGAGCGCTTCGGGCTTTCTCAGCTTCATCAGCTTCGAGGACGAGTCGGACGAGGAAAGGATAAATCGTATTGTATTCTCTTCTCGAATGTAGGCAAGTGGAGTCCTGCAGGGGAGAGACTTGCGGCACTTCGCGCAACAAGCGACGGCTTTAAGATTTCGGAAGAAGATCTCCGTCTTCGCGGACCGGGTGATTTCTTCGGAACACGCCAGCACGGTCTTCCGACGCTCAAGATTGCAAACTTTATGTCTGATATGAGAGTGCTCGAAGCGGCAAAGCGCGAGGCTGAACAGATAGCGGAGATTGATCGGGAACTCAATCTTCCCGAGCATAAGCTCCTGAAAGAAAGAATTCGCGATATGTTTGATATAGGTGATGGGAAAAATTCATTTAACTGAGGTGCGATATGTATAAAAAACTTCAAAAAGCATTGAAATTCATTCGTAAAAAGACGGACTTTGTTCCGCGTGTTGCGCTTGTTCTCGGATCGGGACTCGGAGATTTTGCCGAGGGAGATGATATTATAGCCGAAATTCCTTACGGTGATATTCCGGGATTTCCGACATCTTCCGTAGTAGGGCATAAGGGAAGATTTATTTTCAAATATGTAAAC
This sequence comes from Eubacteriales bacterium, assembly GCA_045636165.1. GTDB lineage: Bacteria > Bacillota > Clostridia > Oscillospirales > JAAYXM01 > SIG480. The sequence goes on along the minus strand of JAZTWZ010000070.1, from coordinate 639 downwards.
GAAGTCCCGACAGTTATAATGCAGGGAAGAGTTCATTATTACGAGGGCTACGACATAACCCAGGTCGTTATGCCGATTCGCCTTATGAAGATGATGGGCGCAGAAACGCTTTTCCTCACAAATGCCGCAGGAGGAATAAATAAGGCGTTCTCCGAGGGGGCGCTTATGATGATATCTGACCACATCTCAAGCCTTGTCCCGTCTCCGCTTATCGGAAAAAACATTGAAGAACTCGGAACTCGCTTTCCTGATATGAGCGCGATTTACGATAAAGAGCTTCGCAATATCATAAGAGGAGAGGCAGAAAAGCTTTCAATAAAGCTTTTTGAGGGTGTATATATTCAGACTTCGGGTCCGAATTACGAATCACCTGCAGAGATTCGCGCTTACGAAAGCTGGGGTGCGGATGCCGTAGGAATGAGTACGGCGTGTGAGGCGATGGCGGCAAGACACGCAGGAATGCGCGTCTGCGGAATAAGCTGCATATCCAATATGGCGGCAGGGCTTAATGCTGCGCCGCTTTCTCACGAGGATATAAAGAATATGGCAGAAAAAATAGGTGGAGACTTTAAGAGACTTGTCGCCGCCGCGATAGAGAAAATGTAAAACAAAAAGCTCCGTGCAAAATGCACGGAGCTT
>JAZTWZ010000069.1:0-1633 GCA_045636165.1 Eubacteriales bacterium | reverse complement strand
GTGATTTCGTCATCTTCTTGTTATCAATGTTGTGGAACGCGTTATGGAGCCAATAATTTGCAAACTGGCAGCCGTTTGCCGCTTCGCTCTGTGCAATCTCGTTTTCGTGGTGTGGGAAGGTGGGGTCAACACCGCCGCTGTGGCTGTCGATAGTCTTTCCGAGGTAACGGTTTGCCATCGCGCTGCACTCAATATGCCAGCCCGGACGGCCGTTGCCCCACGGCGACTCCCAATACGGCTCGCCCGGCTTTGCCGCCTTCCAGAGCGCAAAGTCAGTTGCATCCTCTTTCTTTTCGCCGTCAGAAATTCTCGCACCTGCTACAAGGTCCTCAAGCGGCTGCTTTGAAAGCTTGCCGTATTCCTTGAACTTGAGCGCACGGAAATATACATCGCCTTCTGATTCATAAGCATAGCCCTTTTCGATAAGAGTTGATACAATTTCGATAATAGCGTCAATATTCTCTGTTGCGCGCGGATGGATGGTTGCAGGGTGAATTCCAAGCCCCTTCGCATCAACAAAATACTCTTCTATATATTTCTCTGCAACATCCTTATAGGTTGTTCCTTCTTCGTTTGCGCGTTTTATGACCTTGTCGTCAATATCGGTAAAGTTCTGAACGAACTTAACATCAAGACCGCGATATTCCATATATCTGCGGAGAACATCAAAAACAATAAACGGACGCGCATTTCCTATGTGGAAATAGTTATAGACAGTCGGTCCGCAGGAATACATCCTTACTTTTCCCTCTTCAATGGGTTTGAATTCTTCTTTTGTTCTCGTAAGTGAGTTAAAAAGCTTCATAATTTATTTCCTCTCAGTCTATTTTTTGCTGTCGGCGGAAAACTTAAGAACGCCGCCGAAGCTCTTGAAATATTCTATTCCCGATATGAGCGTGATTGCGGCAATCAGCCATACTGCGATATCTCCTGCAGAAATTGCGCCGAGCGCAATGTCCTTAAACGGAGTAAACAGAAAAACAATTCCAACAATCTGCATAAAGGTCTTGAGCTTTCCCGACTTCTGAGCCGCGATAACGATTCCCTCGCCCATCGCGACTATGCGAAGAGAAGTAACTATAAGTTCTCTTGCGATTATGATAAACGCAGGAACGCTTCCCATATCACCCTTCTCGATAAGCACGAGCACTGCCGCCGTAACAAGAAGCTTGTCAGCAAGCGGATCAAGAAACTTTCCGAAGGTTGTCACCTGGTTATACTTTCTCGCGATATATCCGTCTACCCAGTCCGTAACGCTTGCAAGAATAAAGATTCCAAGCGCGATAAACTGACCAAACGGGATGCCGAGAAGCGCAAAAGCTATGAATACCGGAATAAGACAAATTCTTATTATTGAAATTATATTTGCCGTTGTCATATTTTCATCCTCCTATCTTGCTTCGCCGAGGAGGTCGCCGTCAAGCTCCTCTGCAATCTCGACTTCAACAAACGCACCCGGACGGATACCCTTCTTTCCACGGAAGAAAACCTTTCCGTCAATCTCGGGCGAATCTGCAAAGCTTCTTCCGAAGTAGCACTCGCTGTATTTATCAAACCCCTCCGTAAGAACGGTGAGAGTTTTGCCTGCCATATTTGAATTATATTCATCCATAACGCGAGCCTGAAGCGCTCC
>JAZTWZ010000068.1:0-6723 GCA_045636165.1 Eubacteriales bacterium | reverse complement strand
TTGTCTTCCTAAGACCGCTTGGCCTCCGACTTGAATGCCCATTCCGATGAGCTCCTTGATGAATTCCTTAGCGGTGATGCTTACTACGTCAAGGTCGATAAGAATAGGATACCACCAGTAAGAGTTGCGGCGCTCCTCGGTATTTACGGGGATAGCCTTGATTCCCTTCAATCCGCCGAGTGCCTTGTCGTACATAGCGGCGTACTCAAAGCGGCGAGCGAGGTTCCAATCGTCAAATCTGCGAAGCTCGCAAAGACCGATCATAGACTGCATCTCTGTCATACGGTAGTTAAAGCCAACGCGGTTGTGGATGTACGGAAGCTTCTCTTCAAGAGCGAGCATGCTCATGCGCTTCTTAACATCGTAGCCGTGGTCACGGAATGAACGGCACTCCCAGCCCACTTCTTCATCGTTTGTAACAATCATGCCGCCTTCGCCGCCTGTTGTGAAGTGCTTGCTCTGGCAGAAGCTGAAGCAACCGACATCACCGATTGTACCAGCCTTCTTGCCGTTGTACTCACCGCCGAAGCACTGTGCACAGTCTTCGATGATCTTGAGGTTGTGCTTCTTAGCAATTTCAAGGATCGGGCCCATGTCAGCAACGCCACCGTAAAGGTGAACAACAACGATACCCTTTGTTCTCGGAGTGATGCGGTGCTCGATGTCAGCCGGATCAATAGTGTGGTCGTCAGTAACATCAGCAAATACCGGAATAGCACCTGCCTGAAGCACTGAGAAAGAAGATGCGATAAAGGAATAAGACGGAACGATAACTTCGTCGCCAGGGCCGATGCCGAGAGCAGCGATAGCTGTATGGAGAGCAGCTGTACCGTTTGTTGTGGAGATAGCCATCTTTGCACCGATCCACTCTCTCCAAGCTTCTTCAAACTGCATACCTACCGGACCTGTCCAGTAGCAAACTTTACCTGTTCTAAGAAGATCTGCAACCTGATCAGGTGTCTCAGGAGCAAGCTCCGGCCACATCGGGAAACCGAGTTCTGCGATACCGGCGCCATTCATTACTTTTTCTTCAGCCATTTTAATAACCTCTTTCCATTTTTAATTCAGTAACTGGAATAATTGCATTATACACCATTTTGGTTGATTTTTCAAGACCTTTTTTCACATTCATTTTTCCGTTTTTAATATTCAGCACTTTACACAAAACGCGCCAAACAAATACAGCACTTTGACGAACTCTATTTGCGCCTGTAAATTCTCTTTATTTCATCAGTTTCCGTGCCGTCCTCGTTTTTGACGATAAGCGTTGGCAGAAGCTTTATCCCGCTTCCACCACCCTTTCGTGCTTCAAGAAGAACAAGCGACGGCTCGGCAGAAACCGTATCCTGAACAAGGCGCATCCGTTTGGGTTGCATACCGTATTTTGAAATAGCTTCAAACAAATCAGATAGTCTTGACGGGCGATACACAAGAGAAAACGAACCGCCAAACTTGAGAAGATACCCGGCAGCACGGCAGACATCGTCTATCGTACAGCAAAGCTCCATCCTCGCACAAAGAAGCTCACCTTTTTCCGTTTTAAGTCCCGAATCGAGCTTCATAAACGGTGGGTTTGAAACTACAGCATCAAAGCTTCCCGCTTCAAAAACCTCTTGCGCATTTTTTAAATCAATATTCTTAACCGTCATACGGTTTTCGATTTTATTGTGTTTTGCGTTTCTTTCTGCAAGATAAGCTGCACCTTCGACAATTTCAACTCCGCAAAGCGAAATCTCATCATATCGCGCCGCAAGAAGAATCGAAACTGCACCGCTTCCGCAGCCAAGGTCGCAGACCTTGTCGCGCTTTCTTATTTTCGCAAACTCAGACAGAAGCATAGCATCCGTACCGAGTTTCAAAAACTTAGGGTCCTGCTCCATAACGAAGCCGTTTATTCCAAGCTCGTCAATCTTCAAATCGCCCACTCCCCTTTCCAACTCAATGTTATCTTCAGAGCAGAGAAATGTCAAGGTTTTAATGGTAAAATTTTTTCGCATCTGACACTACTTTTTCTTGACATATTGCCATTTTACAATTAAAATATAATAGTGGATAATATCAATGTTATTGATTTGCGCTGTGCGGATATTCCGCATTTTACAATAACTGGTTTTATTACATATTGAATTTTTGAAACTTTTAAAAACATCAACAAAGGAGGTAATGCATAGAAAATGAAAATTTTCGGAATGTCACTCATCACATTGCTTATAGTTGTAGTGTGTTGTGTTCTTATCGCAATCATCGCATTTGTTCTCGGCATTACTTTCCGCAAGAAGGTTGCCGAAAAAACAATCAGCAGTGCTGAAGACGAAGCAAAGCGAATTGTTAATGACTCCATAAAGACTGCGGAAAGCAAAAAGAGAGAGCTTCTTATCGAGGCTAAGGAAGAAATTCACAAGAGCAGAAACGAATTTGACCGTGAAATGAAAGAACGCCGCGCAGAGCTTCAGAAGCAGGAGCGCCGCGTTGTTCAGAGAGAGGAATCTCTCGACAAAAAGCATGAGGCAATAGAACAGAAAGAAGCTACCCTTGACAAAAAAGTCAAGGATAACGATGCTCTTAACGAAGAGCTCAAGTTGATAAAGCGCAGTCAGCTTGAAATGCTTGAGAAAATCTCAGGCTATACCGCAGAAGAGGCTAAGCAGTATCTTATCGATAACCTTGAATCTGAGGTTCGTCACGATTACGCAGTTCTCCTCAAGAACCTTGAGGAACAGTTCAAGGACGAGGCTGACGAAAAAGCTCGCAACCTCATCTCCCTCGCAATTCAGAAATGTGCATCCGACCATGTTACGGAAGCTACGGTTTCCGTTGTTGCTCTTCCCAATGACGAAATGAAGGGTCGCATCATCGGTCGCGAAGGCAGAAACATCCGTACTCTCGAAACTCTCACAGGCGTCGACCTCATTATCGACGATACGCCCGAAGCTATCACGCTTTCAAGCTTCGACCCCGTCAGACGAGAGGTCGCAAGACTTTCTCTTGAGAAACTCATCTCCGACGGTCGTATCCATCCTGCAAGAATCGAAGAGATGGTTGAAAAGGCTCGCCGCGAGGTTGACCTTGTTATCAAGCAGGAAGGTGAACGCGCTACATTCGATACAGGAGTTCACGGCCTCAACCCCGAAATCATCAAGCTCCTCGGCCGTCTCCGTTACCGTACAAGCTACGGTCAGAATGTTCTTAAGCATTCTATCGAAGTTGCTCACATCGCAGGTCTTCTCGCTGCAGAACTCGGCGTTGATGTTATGCTTGCAAAGCGCGCAGGTCTTCTCCACGATATCGGTAAGTCTGTTGACCACGAGGTCGAAGGCTCACATATTTCAATCGGTGTTGACATCGCGAAGAAGTACAAGGAAAACGAGGATGTCATTCACGCTATCCATGCTCACCACGGCGATGTTGAAGCCAAGACAGTTATCGCTTGCCTCGTTCAGGCAGCTGACGCTATCAGTGCTGCCCGTCCGGGTGCACGCCGTGAAAACCTTGAGAATTACATCAAGCGTCTTGAAAAGCTTGAGGAAATTTCAAACTCCTTCCACGGAGTTGAGCGTTCTTTCGCTATCCAGGCCGGTCGCGAAGTCCGCATAATCGTTGAACCCGATAAGGTCAGCGATGACGAACTCGTCCTTCTCTCTCATGAGCTTGCAAAGAAGATTGAGGAAGAGCTCGATTATCCGGGTCAGATCAAGGTTCATCTCGTCCGCGAGACACGAGCCATTGACTACGCAAAATAAATTTTATAAATATAGTGGTGTATTTCAGATATTTGTGTTAAAATATCAATAGAGAATACACCACTTATTTTATTTTAGAAAGAGGTACATACCTTGAAAATTCTTGCATTAGGAGATGTCGTAGGTTCAATCGGAATTTCCGCGATATGCGAAAATCTCTCACTCTTAAAGCGCGAGTACGGCGCAAGGTTCACTATAATCAACGGTGAAAACGCAGATATGGTCGGCATTACTCCCGACCAGGCAGATATGCTCTTCAAAGCAGGGGCTGATGTCATAACCCTCGGTAACCACACCTGGGGCAGACGCCAGATTGTCCCCTATATCGAAAACGAGCCTTCCCTTCTCCGTCCTCACAATGTCCCGGGTAATGCTCCCGGTGTCGGCTACGGTATATTTGACGCTTTCGGAAAGCGCGCACTCGTCATAAATCTCCTCGGAAGAGTCGGTATGACCTTCGGCGCAGATAACCCGTTTTTTGCTGCAGATAAGCTCCTCTCCGAGCTTTCAGGTCAGTATGATTTTGCCGTGTGCGATTTTCACGCCGAAGCTACAAGCGAAAAACAGGCTCTCGCCTTCTACCTTGACGGCAGAATTTCTGCAATCTGGGGAACTCATACCCATGTCCAGACAGCAGACGAGAGAGTTCTTCCAAACGGAACGGGCTTTGTGTGCGACCTTGGAATGTGCGGCGCATATAACTCCGTAATCGGAACAGCTCCCGAAAAATCTCTCGCGACCTTCCTCGGTTCTGTCCCCGAGCGTTTCACCGAAGCATCCGGTCCTGCCATGATAAACGGAGCTTGCTTCGATATCTCCGAGGGCGGCAGATGCGTTTCCGTCACCCGAATCAACAAAGTCCTGAAAGGATAGATTTGTATGGCTAAAATTATACATACCGGCGATTTGCACCTCGACAGCGCGTTTACGGCTCTTTCAAATGAAGAGGCAAAGATGCGCCGTGCAAGTCTCCGCGATGTCTTTTCAAAAATTGTAGATATTGCAAATACCGAAGAGGTTGATGCTCTCATCCTCGCAGGAGATGTTTTTGACGCTTATCCTATCCGTCCCGAAACGGAAAGCGCATTTCTCCGCGATCTAAAAAGGGCGAAATGCCGCGTATTCATAACTCCCGGAAACCACGACCCCCTCACCCCCACATCACCTTACGCAACACTTACATTCCCCGAGAATGTTCACATCTTTACATCAAATGAGCTGACCTCAGTCGAACTCCCCGAAGCTTCGCTCCGTCTTTACGGCGCAGCTTACACGAGTGAAGCGTACGACGAGCGCATTCTCGAAGGTTTCAAGGTTCCCGATGATGATTTTGCAAACATTCTCATTCTCCATTCAAACCTCAACGCAGACGGCTACAGTCCCGTAACAAGTGCAGAAATCGGTGCAAGCGGAGCAGACTATGCCGCGCTTGCCCATGTTCATAAACCGACCGAGGTTGAAAGCGCAAACGAAACCCGTTTTGCCTACTGTGGCTGTCCCGAATCGCGCGACTTTGGCGAATGCTACGATACCGCAATATATATCGGCGAGATAGAAAAAGGAAAAGTAAACCTCACCCGTCGCAAGGTTTCAGACATTTCTCATAAATGGCTTTCCTGCGATGTTGAAGAAATCTCAAACCTTCTCTCCTCTCCAGCAACGGGTGCAAAAGAATTCTTACGCCTTACAGTAACGGGAGAGTGTGAAAAGCTTGATACCGACGCGCTTGTTGCCGAGCTTTCCTCGCGTTTTGCCGAGGTCGAGATTATCGACCGCACGGAAGAGCCGCGAAACATCTGGGAAGGGCTTGAAGACGAAGGCCTCCGCGGAGTCTTCCTCCGAAAGATGAAACTGAAGCTTGACTTGGCCGAAACAGACGATGAAAGAAAGAAAGTCACCCTCGCCACAAGATTTGGAATCGATGCAATAGAAAATCGCGAGATATAAAAGAACACATCCTGCAAATAGCAGGATGTGTTTTAATTTTCATTTACTTTTCCAGGAAAAGGACTCCAAGAGTTCCCGGTCCGCAGTGGGTAGAAATCGTACAGCTTGCTCGGGAGATATAAATCTCCTCAAAAATGCCGGTTGCTTCGACCTGCGCTTTTACCGCCGCAATTCTCTCCTCGGAAACGCCCGAGTGAGTTATATACATACGCTTTCCGTCAATATTCGGGTATTTTTCAAACTGCTCAGTTACATACTGAGAGAGGACGCGGTCCATATTTCCGCGGTATTTCTTACCCGCGTGAAGTTCGCCCGTTTTATTATCGACCTCAATCGAAACCTTAAGACCGAGCACGCCTGCTGCAAGCGCCGCAACGCCTGAGCATCTTCCTCCGGCTTTCATAAACTCAAGAGTTTCAAGAACAAAGCTGCAATGGCTCTTTTCGCGAAGAGCTGATACCTCTTCAACTATCTGCTTTGCAGGTAAACCTTCAGCAATTCTGTCGCCTGCTTCTGCAACAAGGAGCGCAATCGCACTCGAAACATTTCGCGAGTCAATAATATAAACACCCGGAAGCTCCTCAGCCGCAAGAACTGCTGACTGATAGCTTCTCGTTATAGCAGAGGAAAGCGTAAAGTGAATCACCTCATAACCTTCATCTGTCCACTTTTTAAAGTAGTCGATATACTCCGCTGTGTTTATCGCAGAAGTCTGCGGAAGAACCTTTCTCTCGTGGTAAGCTTCATATAAAACATCGGGAGTAATGTTAACGCTGTCGAGATAAGTCTTATCTTCAAGAGTTATCTGATAGGAAATCATATTAACGGAATATTTTTCCGCAAGAGCTTCGCCTATATCACATGTGCGGTCTGCACTCAAAATGATTTTAGACAAACCTTTTCCCTCCTTATCAAAGAGCGGTTTTATTCTTCTTCCCAGTTATGGTAAACATTCTGGACATCATCGTTATCATCAAGCATATCAAGAAGCTTCTGCATATTCTTTATATCGTCTTCATTTGTAAGTTTCGTATAT
>JAZTWZ010000067.1:0-2076 GCA_045636165.1 Eubacteriales bacterium | reverse complement strand
TCACAAGCGTTATCGTTCCCGTTATGGGAATTGCATATATCCTTGTCGGGCTCTGGATAGTTTTTTCAAACATAACTCTTTTCCCGAAGGTCATTGCAAGAATTTTTGACAGTGCGTTTGACCTAAAAGCAATTTTCGGCGGTTTCTCGGGTTCCTGCATAATGTACGGAATAAAGCGCGGGCTTTTCAGCAACGAAGCCGGTGTCGGTTCTGCTCCGAACGCTTCCGCTACCGCAGATGTATCTCACCCCGTAAAGCAGGGGCTTGTTCAGATTCTTTCAGTTTTTATTGATACGCTGCTCGTTTGCACAACAACTGCTTTTATGTGTATGTTCTCAGGCGTCGAGCCGACGGCAGAGCTTTCGGGCGCGCCGTATGTTCAGGAGTCACTTCGCGCGGTTATAGGCGGTGCAGGCCCCATCTTCATAACCGTATCGATGGTTTTCTTTGCATTCACAACTCTTGTCGGAAACCTCTATTATGTTGACCAGTGTCTCTTCTACATCTTAAAGAGAGAACCCGGCAGAGTTATAAAGGGCGTATATCACGCTATTGCCGTAGTCGTAATCTTCCTTGGTGCTATACTGAGCGCTGACCTACTCTGGGACTTTGCGGATATGACGATGGGCATAATGACGCTCATCAATATCCCCGTTATCTTCATTCTCGGAAAGTATGTAACGCGAGCTTTGAATGATTACGAAAAGCAGAAGAGGGAAGGCCGCGAGCCTGTATTCAAGCCGAAGGACGGCGAATATCCGACAGAGGATAATGTTTGGTAAGATATAAAAAAGCCTTGAAGCTTTGCTTCAAGGCTTTTTTGTTATTTCGATGTGATTTCTTCTTTTTTCTCAGGCTTTTTACGCAGATGAAGCGCATAAAAAATCTTGAGAAGTCGCTCACGTGGGAAAAGATGATTTATTAAAAGAGCAACGATAACACCTATCGCTGTATCGAGCATACGGTTGAGCGAATACGGAATATATGCTGCCGCATCGTTCTGCGTAAAGAGAATGATGCTGAGGACAACGCCACCCGGCTGAATACCGCCCGGCCAGCGGAAGAACTGACACGCGATGATGAGAAGCACGACGCCGACAAAAAGAAACGGCATCATAAGAAGCCCTACCTCCCCCGTCGGCTCAAAAATTATATAGAGTCTAAAAAGTGCCATTCCTATAAAACCGCCGATGATTGTTCCGAAAAGGCGGTTTCCGCCATTGAGCCACGAATCTGCCATATCGCTTCCTGTTCCGAAGATTGCGCCGATGCAGGCAAAAGTCGGGTTGCGGTCGATAAACAAATATGCGAATGCACAAAGTGTTGCAGCGATTGCTGTCTTTATATTTCTCATTCCGATACGGAATCTGAATTTTGTCTTATTCATACCTATCCCCTTATGTCAAAAAATCTGAGTGCGTTTTCTGTAGTAATTCTGCCGACTTCCTCGGGCGTGGTTTCCCAGAGTTCGGCGACTTTTGCCGCAATGTGCGGCACCATCCCCGGATGGTTTCGCTTTCCGCGATACGGCACGGGCGCCATATACGGACAGTCCGTTTCGAGCATTATAATCTCTCGCGGAACGCTTTTTATAACCTCGGGCGCAGCTTTCGCATTCTTGAATGTAACCGCTCCGCCAAAAGACATATAAAAACCGAGTTTCGCAAGCTCGCGAGCGTGTTCCACGCTTGCCGAGCAGCAATGATACACGGCCTGTATTCCCGGAAACTTCTTTAAAACCTCGAGCGTATCGCGGTGTGCATCGCGCGAATGAACGATGAGCGGAAGTTTAAGCTCGTATGCTAGTGCCGCCTGCTTTTCAAACGCCACCCTCTGTACCTCGCGAGGAATGTCGTCGTAGTAATAGTCAAGCCCCGTTTCACCTATCGCGCAGATGCGCTCGCTTTGAAGGAGCTTTTCTATCTCTGAAAGAGTTTCATCCGTAACGCTTTCTGCGGCATCCGGGTGAATTCCGACCGAGCCGTAGATGAAGTCGTATTTCCTGCAAAGCTCTATGGTTTTATAAGACGACGAAAGCGAGCACGATGCGTTTAAAACGCGCGTGACCCCGACCTC
>JAZTWZ010000066.1:0-8544 GCA_045636165.1 Eubacteriales bacterium | reverse complement strand
TCGCTCGGAAATATCGTTATGTGGTATTATGTGAGCCGGGGAGAGAACTTTGTTTTCCGCCCGATAAACCGCCTTGACCGAGGCGTTTCGGGGGTTATGGCAGTTGCAAAAAACGCATACACCCATACTTTTGCCGCGCGTCTCTTGCACAGCGGAAGCTTTTACCGAGAATACCTAGCGATAGCGGAAGGCATATTCGAGGAGAAATCGGGCGAAGTTGATGCCCCGATTGGCAGGCGCGAAGGCTCTGTAATTGAGCGCGAGGTCCGTTCCGACGGCGACGCGGCAAAAACTCTGTATGAGGTAATTGAGGAGAGAAACGGTCGTAGTCTCGTGAGGGTAACACCGCTCACAGGTCGCACTCATCAGATAAGAGTTCATCTGGCGCATCTCGGGCATCCGCTTGTCGGAGACTTCCTTTACGGAACGGAAGATGCGCGACTTCCGGGCAGATGCGCGCTTCATTCGCACAGACTTCATATAGAGCTTCCGTTTGGTGGGGGAGAGATAGATATAAAAGCCCCGTTGCCGGAAGAACTGGAGAATATTTTTTATGGATAAAAACAAGTCGCAAAAGTGACTTGTTTTTTCTGTTTTCATAGAAATTTACTACGATTCTACCGCAAGGAGAGTCGTGTTTTTAACTCTCTCTTCGTGGAAAGAAGAGGATAGATTGAGAAAGTGGGAGTAGGTTGCTCTGAAAATGTGACTAGCATATAATAAAGAAAAAAGGAGGTTACTTATGGAAAAGTTTAAAATAGTAGCAGATTCGGGAAGCGACATAACAGGTCTTTCTGATGTTGATTTTTGTTGCGTTCCGCTCAAGATAATAACTGCAGGACGAGAGTTTACGGATGACGAAAACCTCGATGTTACGGAGATGGTAGAATACCTTGCGTCATATAAGGGAAAGTCATCAAGTTCATGCCCGAATCCGCAGGACTTCATATCTGCATTCGGCGACAGTGAAAATGTTTTTTGTATCACGATAACAAGCTCGCTCTCAGGTAGTCACAATGCCGCTTTGATCGCAAAAAGGATATATGAAGAGCAGCATCCAGACAGACATGTATATGTCTTTGATTCGCTTTCTGCAGGGGCTGAAATGAGGCTTATAATTGAGTTTGTCCGCAAGCTTTACCTTGAGGGAAAAAGCTTTGATGATATATGTGCCTCCTGTGAGGAGTATTCAAAGAGTACAAGACTTTTCTTTCTCTTAAAATCGATGAAGAATCTTGCAAACAACGGAAGAGTCAGCCACCTTGCCGCAAAGGCTGCAGGTCTTCTCGGAATACGCGTTCTCGGCGAGGCGAGTGAGAAGGGCGAGCTTTCGATGCTTGATAAGTGCCGCGGTCTTGAAAATGCTTTTAAAACAATTCTTACGAGAATGAAGGAGAGAGGCTATTTGGGCGGAAAGGTAAGACTTTCTCATTGCATAAATGAAGAGGATATCGAAGGTTTGAAAAAACATATTCTGGGAGAGTTTCCGTCTGCGGAAATTTTAATAGCCGAAACGCGTGCGCTATGCAGCTTCTATGCCGAAAAGGGTGGACTTCTCATTGGATTTGAAGTAAATAACTAAAAAACATCCCACCGTACGGTGGGATGTTTTTTAGTTATTCCGCTTGTTTTTTCTGCATTCGCGTCCAGTTTATATAGCCGTAAATATCGTTCCAGAAAAAGGCGATGAAACAGAATATCATCGGTACATACGCCGGATTTTCGATGCTTGCAAGAACCCAGAGAACGATGAGAACAATGTCGTTTGCGGTGTATCCGAGAGCATAATACGGGCTTCTTAAATATGTAAGAGATGCCGCGAAAAAGCTTGTCGTGATGGAAATGGTGCTGAAAAAGAGATTTGCGGTATTAAGTGCTTTTAAAATAAAATAGAAAACGAATGTAACAGCTAAAGAGAGAACAACAACTCCGATTAACTGCTTTTTCGTAACAGCGCGTATTTTAACTTCCTTTGAGTTTTTATAAGGGTTCTTATACCACTCGATTGTCGCCATTATAGCCATCGGTGTTGACATGAAAAGATAGGTTATCATCTCGCCGTAATAGGAATAGAAAAAAGAAATTATGCCGTAGAAAATCGAAAAAATTATTGTAAGTATCTGACCTGCCACATAGCCTTTTGCGATAAAGATAAGCGCCGTAACTCCGACGAGCGATGCCGAGAGAGAAAGAATATCCTTTTCGGGAGTAAGAAGAAAAGAAAGGCATACAATAATGGAAGAGGCAAGCCAGAGGAAAAATTCAAATTTTGTAAGAGATTTAAAAAGTTTAAGCATTTTAAAAATAAACCCCCGTAAAGCTAAGTTAAAAAAGAACCGTAATTTTTAATCAAAATTACGGTTCTTAATGGTCGGGTTGACAGGATTCGAACCTGCGGCCTCTGCGTCCCGAACGCAGCGCTCTACCAAGCTGAGCCACAACCCGAAGCGAACTATTTAATTATACGGATAATGGGGCTTTTTGTCAAGCTTTTTTTAAAAATATTTTATTAATTTAATTTGAGAAGTTTTTGACATACAAAATTTACAACTTATATAAACTTTCAAACCGAACAAAATACTATTGAAGTCAATTCGAGGAGGTGAATTTGAAATGGCAATCGTACCGAATGCACAGGAGGCTCTTGATAAGTTCAAGATGGAAGCTGCTTCAGAAGTAGGCGTAAACCTCAAGCAGGGCTACAACGGTGATCTTACTTCTCGTCAGGCAGGCTCTATCGGAGGTCAGATGGTCAAGAAGATGATCATGTCCTATGAGCAGAATTTAAGCAAGTAGTTAATCTCGCTTAAAAGATGATAAAAAGACTGTTGCATTTTGATTTTTTATAAATCAATTTGCAACAGTCTTGATTTTAAATGTCGTTTTTACGGCGTCTTGTATAGCCGAGATACATAACGATTGCGGAAAGTCCCCAGAAGTAAGCGTTCATATAGGGAACTTCGAAAATGTTTTCGAAATACGAATGAGCGAGAACTCCGAGTTGACCGGAAACGATGCCGGCAGAAAGGATAGACATCTTGTTTCTCTTTGTCTTGAATATGCTGCGGCAGGACCAGAGGAGATTTCTGAGAAGTAACCAGATGTAAGAAATAAGTCCGATAAGTCCCATTTCCGTCAGCGTCTTCAGATAGTAGTTATCCATATAGTAATAGACGATATCGTCTATTTCCTTGTTCTGCATCGCGATTGCGCCGCCGTAGCGACCAAGCCCGAAACCGAAAAGACGGTTCTGACGCCAGAGCTGGAGACCGATATGCCAACGCTCTCCGCGGCCGCCGGTAGAGTTTGCCTTTGCAAAGTCGGCAGTGAAGAGGAAGGTGATTCGGTTTGAAATCTCGGGAACGCAGAATATAACGCCGAGAATTGCGATACCTGCAATAAGGAGAAGCTTGCGGTCAACAAGAAGTGAGAAAATGACGACCGCAACGGTGAGTCCGAACCAGGCGCCTCGGGAGAATGTGAAGAGAGTTGCAAGGCAGATGATGCCGACTGCTCCCCACAGGAGGCACTTTGCCCAAAGCTTCTTTGCGTAATACGCGAGACCTGCAAGCATGGGAGCTGTCATAACCATAAACGCACCCATAACATTGGGGCTTCCGATTATCGAATAGACTCGGGTTCTGACGCCTGCTTCAGATTGAGCAACCCACTGGGCCGGCATCGGAGCCTTTGTTATATACTGATAGATGCCGTGAAGCGCGATTGCAACCGCGAGCGCACTCAGAGTATAGTAGAGCGTGCGGAAGTCGCCGTCGTCTTCGACAAGGCGCGTGAGAACGAAGAACCAGAGCATAAACTGGCATACTGCACGCCAGCCGTCAATCGCAGGTCCCATCTTCGGTGAGACAACTGCAACGAGCAGGATGCCTACACACACGAAGAAGAGAAGCGGCATATCAACGGGAGTTATGCGCGGTTTTATGAGTCTTTCTGAAGTTATGATGCGGTATAAAATAAAGCATATACAGAATATCATAAAAGCTTCGTCCCAGATTGATGAGAGGAAAGCGATTTTTAGGCAATCACGGATAAAGACATCAACGGGGAGGAAAAGCGCAAACACCGCAATTAAAAAGCGCTTCATACCAAGCTTGCCCCAAAGCCCTACGGCAAGGCTTCCTTTTGCAAGAAAGTGGAAAAACTTAAAAATGAAGCTATCCTGCGCAAGTGGAACAACAAGGTTTCCAAAATCTTTAAGCGCGGTATTGAACTTTAAAAGTCGCGCATAGAGCTTTGAATAAACGCTCTTCGGAGTACGCGAAAAGAAAGCTACAAACAACCGCCTTGTCGCGGAGGAGTGGTAGTTCTTCGCGATAAAGCTCTTGAGCTTTGCGAGAACGCTTCCCTCAAAGGCGCGCGCAAAGGCAGAGCAAACCCTCGCGATAAAGCAGTTACGAATAATATTATCCATCGAATTCCACCGTCTCGATAATAGCATTTACCTCGACTGTCTGAGTCTTAAAGATGAAGCCGCGACCGAGTCTGACTTCCTGAGTACCGATTTTGAGAATCGGGTCGTTTTTGTTCTGCTTTGAACGAACTGTGATTATAAGGTCAGACTTCTGCGGGTCTTCTGCGGTGACAACCTTTCCGTCAGCAGTTGTGACAGCTGCGAGATACGGGATGCTTTCAACTGAAACAACTTCAGCATCTGCTATGTAGTCACTTCCTGCGACGAGGCGAGTTCCCGGAGTGAGCTTTGTTACCTCTGCATCGAGATAGTCCATAGCACCGCGGACGCGCATTGTTACATACATATCTGCTTTGGGAGCGATGACATCTGTCGCAGCAGGAGCTGCAAACTTATAGACGACAGCCGCGCCTACAAGGACAACGCAGAGAATGATAACGAGGTCGATGATGTTGATTAAGCCAAAAAGCTTACCTTTTTCGTTTATGATTTTCATGTTCTAAAATTCCTTTCATTAATGTTATCGCTTGACCGATTACTTGTTATATTATATAATAAGTGTAAAAATATAACAATACTTTTTTGAAAATTTACAAATTAGGAGAAGCTATGAAAATAGTTCATATTATAGGCGGCGGAGATGTCGGCGGCGCAAAGACCCATGTTCTCTCGCTTGTTTCAAAGCTTTCGGAGGATAACGAGGTTGTTCTTGTTTCTCTTCGTGAGGGCGAGTTTGCTGACGACGCGAGAAAGCTCGGCATAAATACAGTCGTAATAAAAAACAAGAACGCACTCAAAGATTTTTCTGACCTTAAGAAGTTAATCAACGGTGGGGCCTTCGATATTGTCCACTGCCACGGCTCAAAGGCGAATGTTATGGCGTTTGCAATTCGCGCGTTCATAAAAGTTCCTGTTATAACAACTGTCCACAGTGATTACAGGCTTGACTATCTCGGAAGCATTGTAAAGATGCTCACCTTCGGTGTTCTGAATACTGTCGCGCTTCGTTTCCTAGACGGATATATAGGTGTTACGAACGCATTTGCTGACCTGCTCATAAGTCGTGGGTTTGACCCGTACAAGCTCTTTACTCTCAATAATGGTATTGAGTTTACGCCCCTTGCACCGAGCGAGGATAGAAAAAGCTATCTTGAAAAGCTCGGTATAGACGATGATGACGCCGTGATATGCGGTATTGCGGCGAGATTTCACCCCGTAAAGGATATCGCAACAGCCCTTCGCGCAGTCGCGAAGATAAAAGAGATTTGCCCGCATCTGTATCTCGTTCTCGGCGGAGACGGCGAGGAGGCAGAGAATCTCCGCAATCTCACGCGCGAACTTAAGATAGAAGACCGCGTTATTTTTGCAGGCTGGATAAGTGATATGGACTCATTCTTAAACGCTGTTGACATAAGCGTTATTTCCTCCGTCAGCGAGGGCTTTCCGTACAGTATTCTCGAGTCTATCCGCGCAAAGTGTACAATGGTTTCGACGAAGGTCGGAGCTATGCCCGAAATTTTAGACGACGGTGAAAACGGGCTTCTCTTTGATGTCGGAGACGACGGAAGTCTTGCAGAGCATATAAAGTATCTCTACAATAACCCCGATAAGGCACGGGCTATGGCAGAAGCGCTTCTCGAAAAGGCGAGAGTGAACTATTCGTTCGATGCGATGGTGAATACTCAGTTTTCAATTTACGAGAAAGTTTTGTCCCGTGCAAAGGAGAAAAAGACACGCCGTGTTCTCGTCTGTGGCTCTTACGGCAGAGGGAATGCAGGTGACGATGCTATCCTCAAGGCGGTAGTAAGGGAGATATACGATGCAAACGAGGATGCAGAGATTTGCGTTATGTCAAAGAACCCCAAGCAGACAAGCCTTTCTTACCGCGTCCGTTCGATATATACATTCAATGTATTCAAAGTCTTATGGGAGCTTAAAAAGTCGTTTCTCTACATCAATGGTGGAGGAAGCTTGATTCAGGACTCTACATCAAGCCGTTCGCTTTATTTCTATCTGTTTACGCTAAGGGCTGCGGAGATGTGCGGATGTAAGGTTATGATGTACGGTTGCGGAATAGGACCGGTCAGAAAACGCGGAAACCGCCGCATTGCTGCAAAGATTATAGATAAGTGCGCTGATTGCATAACGCTTCGCGACCCTGACTCTTTCGAAGAGCTTCAGAATATGAATGTAAAGCGACCTGCGATGTTCCTTGCGGCTGACCCGACTCTTCGAATCGCTCCAATATCTGAGCGTGAGATAGAAAAGATTTTTGAGGAAGAGGGGCTTTCGGCATCAAAAGATTATCTTTGCCTTGCTATGCGAAACTGGCGCGGAATTGATGAGAAAATACCGCACATTGTCTCAGCGGCAAAGTATGCATCGGAAAAATACGGTCTCTCGGTTGCTCTTATCCCGATGGAAAGAAGCCGTGACCTTGCGCTCGGTGAAAAGCTTTGCGAGCAAATCGGAAACTGCGCAACGGTTATAAAGGGAGAGTATGATGTTCATTCGGTAATCGGAATACTCTCGAAGATGCGCGTAATAATGGCGATGCGCCTGCATGCACTCGTATTCGGGGCAGGGCAGGGAGTTGCCACGATAGGAATAGCTTATGACGATAAGGTATCGGGATTTATGAACTATATCGGCAGGGAAATGTGTGTTTCGTATGATGCCTGCAATGCGGATATTCTTAAGGGCTTTATAGATACGACGATGAGCGACGGCGAATATCGGAGCAATATGGAAAAAGCCTGCCGTATAATGCGCGAGAATGAGAAGGAAAATACACGCCGTCTCCGCGAGATTTTCGGGAAAGAGGTAAAGGAAAATGAATAAGATAGTGTGTCTTGCAACAAGCTGTTACCACCCGTTTCCGACAAGAAAACAGCATGTTATGAACAGAATTTCATCAGAAGAAATTCTGTATTTCGAGCCGTCTGTTACGTATATTGCGCCGCTTAAGGATAAAACGGCGTGGAAGAGACTCTGGCTCTATAAAAAAGAGGGGGAGCGTGTCCGCGACAATATCACGGTTTATGCAACGCCACCCGTTATTCCGTTTCACAATAAGTACAGATTCATAAATAAGATAAATCAGAGGCGACTTGCTCGCTTTGTTCGTAAGAAGATGAAGCTTCACGGCTTTGAAGACCCGATTTTGTGGTGTTATTCTCCGACATCTGCGGATGCCGCACCGTACATTCCGCACAAGGGGCTTGTTTATGACTGTGTTGACCGCCACAGCGCATACAAGGGCTTTATTGATGAAGCTACGGTAAATACGCTTGAGCGCGACCTCGCAACTTCAGCAGATACTGTTTTTGCGACTGCGGCAGGGCTTTATGACACACTGTCTCAGTATAATGAAAAGACATATCTTCTTCCAAACGGCGTAAACTTTGAACATTTTTACCGTGCGGCAACAGAAGAGTTTGAAGTTCCCGAGGATATACAGGAGCTTAAACATCCGATAATCGGCTTTGTCGGAATGCTTCAGGAATGTATCGACTACGAAAAAATCGAGCATATCGCAAAGGAGAAGCCCGACTGGAATATCGTTCTTATCGGAAGACCGCTTCCGGGCGTAAACCTCGATTATCTTGAGAAGTATAAGAATATCCACTTCCTCGGTATGAAGAAGTACGACGAGCTTCCGGCGTATGTCAAGCAGTTTGATGTTTGCCTCAATGTTTTCCGTTCGGGAGACCTTTCAAAGGATGTAAGTCCGCTTAAGTTCTATGAATACCTCGCAACGGGAAAGCCTGTCATAAGTTCCCCTGAGCCTGTGCAGGTGCTTGAGTTTGCAGACTCCGTCTATATAGCAAAGGAAAAAGAAGACTACATAACCCTCTGCGAAGAAGCGATGAATGAACCGGATAACGCAAAGACTGAAAAGAGAATAGAGTATGCAAGAGCGTGCTCGTGGGACTCCCGAGTCCGCGAGATGGAAAAGATTCTTGCTTCAAACGGAGTGGAATAATAAAAAAGCTGAAGGCATAAGCCTTCATCTTTTTCTTGTATTTTTTATTCCTGCGAGTATTATCTTTTTTGCGGCTATTGCATCCTCTTTTGAAAGTGGTGGTACTCCGTCAAGCGGATAGGGGATG
>JAZTWZ010000065.1:0-2275 GCA_045636165.1 Eubacteriales bacterium | reverse complement strand
AGCAAACCGTTCCTTTCTCTCCTGTTTCTTCTTTTCTCCGTAAGGGTCATTGAAACCCTCTAAGAAATCGTCCTTTTTAACCTTTTGACCTGTTCCGAAGTCGTAGTAATATTGCTGGTTTTTGTTTTTAAATAGTGGGTTTTCTGTAACCCATGTATTGTTTGAATAATTCATAAATATTACTTGTCCTTTCTATTATAATTTATTTGTATTGTTTTTTCAATAAAAACGTATGCTCTGCGCACACGGAGCGACCAAAATGAATCGCGCACAAATTCATAAAAGTACACTCCAAAAGCATCGATATTATAAATTATAGCACAGAATTAATTTCGTGCTTGATAAGATTTTGACAACTTTTTAAGGGGGTAGAATCAGGATAATTGGGATGACATAATTAAAACAAACCGTAATAACCATATCAAATGATACAACCTATAATCAAAAACAGAAAAATAATCGAGGTTGAAATAATACTATTTATGTGATAAAATAATTAAGTTAGATAAAAATAAAGGGGGAAAAAGGCAATGTGGCAACTCGGGTTTGATAATGATGCATATATAAAGCGTCAGTCGGAGCAGATTCGCGAGCGTATTCAAAAGTTTGGTGGAAAGCTCTATCTTGAATTCGGCGGAAAGCTCTTTGACGACTATCACGCGTCCCGAGTTCTTCCGGGCTTTCAGCCCGACAGTAAGCTGCAGATGCTCAAAACCCTTTCAGACGATGTAGAGCTTGTTATCGTTATAAGCGCTACAGATATTGAAAAGAACAAGGTCAGAAACGACCTCGGCATTACCTACGACAGCGATGTTCTCCGTCTTATAGATGCATTCCGCGCAGTCGGTCTTTATGTCGGAAGCGTATGTATCTCGCGTTTCAACGAACAGCCCTCGGCGATTGCGTTCAAGAACAAGCTTGAAAAACTCGGTATGAAGGTATATCTTCACTACTCAATTGACGGTTATCCCGTAAATGTTTCGCATATCGTAAGCGAAGACGGCTTCGGAAAGAACGATTATATCGAAACCACCCGTCCGCTCGTCGTCGTTACGGCTCCGGGTCCCGGCAGCGGTAAGATGGCGGCGTGCCTTTCACAGCTCTACCACGAATATATGAGAGGCATTTCGGCAGGTTATGCGAAGTTTGAGACCTTCCCGATATGGAACATTCCGCTCAAGCACCCCGTAAACCTCGCTTATGAGGCAGCAACGGCTGACCTTGACGATGTAAATATGATTGACCCGTACCACCTCGAGGCTTATGGCGAAACTACGGTAAACTACAACCGCGATGTTGAGGTTTTCCCGGTGCTTCGCGCAATGTTCGAGAAGATTCTCGGCAAGAGCCCGTATAATTCTCCGACGGATATGGGCGTAAATATGGTAGGCCATTGCATAATTGACGATGAGGCAACGAGAAATGCCTCAAAGGAAGAGATTATAAGAAGATACTTCAATGTAATGTGCGATATGAAGCTCGGTCGCGGTTCTGATGCCGCAGTCACAAAGGTTGAGCTTCTTATGAAGCAGGCAGGCATAACCCCCGATGACCGCGCGGTTGTCGGCGCAGCTCTTGCAAAGAGCGATGCGTGTGACGGCGAGCCTGCGGTAGCGATAGAGCTTCCAGACGGCAGAATCGTCACGGGCAGAAACACAAAGCTCCTCGGTCCGTCAGCGTCGGCGCTTCTCAACGCAGTTAAGGCGCTCGGTAATATTGACGATGATGTTTATCTCATTCCGCCTGAGGTCATCGAGCCGATTCAGACGCTCAAGACAGGTATTTTAGGTAACCACAATCCGCGTCTCCATTCCGACGAGGTTCTTATTGCGCTTACGGTTGCGGCGTCCCAGAGCGAGGTTGCAGCGCTTGCAACATCAAAGCTCTCTGAGCTCCGCAAGTGTGAGGCTCATTCGACCGTCATCCTCTCGCAGGTTGACCTCGATGTTTACAGAAAGCTTGGAATCAACCTCACTTGTGAGCCGAGAAGACAGACGAAAAAGTTATATTACAGATAAAATATACGGTGTCCGAAGAGGACACCGTTTCATTTTTATAATTTATACTTTACAAAAGTAAAGTGTGGTGGTATAATTATTCTACATCGGTGAATAAATGTTCACAATAAAAAATATGGGAGGTCATATAAAATGACAAAGAAAATTTTGGCACTTGCTCTTGCCGCTGTTATGGCATTTGCTCTTGTAGCTTGCAACGCTCCGGCAGAAGAGACACTCACAATGGGTACAAACGCAGCATTCCCGCCGTACGAATT
>JAZTWZ010000064.1:0-13589 GCA_045636165.1 Eubacteriales bacterium | reverse complement strand
CGACGATGCATTCACAGGCCTCAAGGGTATCAAAAAGCTCCCGACAAACACAGCAGAGCGTAAGAACTCTTACTGGTGGTACACAATCAACCTCGACCTTGACGCACTTGACTTCAAGGCTGACGGTATGCTCAAGGAGCTTATGGCAATGAACATTCCGTGCTACGGTATCCAGTGGCCGGAAGCATACGAAGAAAAGGCTTACAAGGAGCACGGCGGTTTCGGTACAGCTAAGTTCCCGTTTGAGTCCAAGGAGTATGCAGATCCGAAGTCTGCTGACTACACAGATGTTGTTTGCCCGAAGGCAAAGGCACTCCGCGATGAGACATTCTCTCTCTTCCTCCATCCGTCATGGGAGCCGGAGCACATCGAGCGTTGTATTGCAGCAGTAAAAGAAATTCTTGCAAAACACACAAAGTAGGTTTATAATAAAATATAAGCAGTATGGAAAAACGGACGCTTGTCCGTTTTTTCCATATATGAAAGTAAAAAACCGCTTTGAAAGGAAGATTTGAATGAGAGTTCTTGCTGTTGGTTCGCATCCTGATGATCTTGAGCTCAGCTGCGGCGGAACCCTTGCCCGTATGGCGAAGGAAGGCTATGAAGTTTACACCTGCCATGTTGCAAACGGAAATATGGGACACGCTGTCATTATGCCTGACGAGCTTGGCCCGATGCGTACGATAGAGGCTGAAGAAGCAGGTAAGGTTCTTGGTGTAAAGAAGGTTTACAATGTCGATGTCGGCGATTGTATGCTTTATGCAGATAACCTTGAAACACGCCGTGAGATGGTCAGAATTATCCGTGAGGTAGATCCTGATTTCATCATCACTCACAGCCCTGACGACTATATGAATGACCACCTTGAAGTAAGTAAGCTTGTTTTCGAAACAAGCTTTACTGCAACTGTAGGTCACATGTTCCCGGAATATCCGGCGACCGGTAAAGTAGTTCCGATTTATTATATGGACAATCTCGCAGGAACAAACTTTGTTCCGGAGATGTATGTTGATATTTCAGACTATATCGATCAGAAGCTTGAGGCTGTTGAATGCCACAAGAGCCAGATAGTCTGGATGCGCGAGCATGATAAGATTGACTTTATTGAGTTTGTAAGATCATGCACACGCGGTCGTGGTCTCCAGTGTGGAGTTATGTATGCTGAAGGTTTCACAACCTGCAAGGCTCATCTCCGTCAGACTACAATGAGACATTTGCCCTGAATTTCGCAGTAAATTTATTTTTACATATAGGAGGAAAAGGAAATGAATTTTATCGACACCTACAAAGGCGCTTACGCCGAAGCTCTCTATCCCGCAGGTTGGGACTATGAGAAAATTGACAAATGCTGCTCGAATCCCCCCGAGGCTATTTTTGAGCGTCAGGATTTCTGGCATCCTGATTTCAAGCCGGTTGCATGTAAGAATGTAGCTGAGTTTGATATGATGATGGGTCACGAAATCGCAAATCAGATCAAGATGGCTCGCGACGAGGGAATCAAGCTTGCTATGATTCTTCCGGCAGGTCCGATGGGTATGTACCGCTGGGCTGCATATTTCATCAATGAGTGGGATGTTGACTGCTCACATGTTTACGGTTTCAATATGGACGAGTGGAGTGACGCTGAAGGCAACACTCTCGACTCTTCAAACCCGGGTTCATTCACATACGCTATGCGTGAAGCTTTCTACAGCAAGCTCAACAAGACTGTTCCGGAAAGCCAGCGCAACTTCGCAACAAAAGAAAATCTCCCGACATATCCGGAGAAGATTGCAAAGCTCAAGGCTGAGGGTGCTCGCCTTATCACTACTTTCGGTATCGGCCGTGCTTGCCATATCGCTTTCTGGGAACCGCACTTTGCTGCAGAGTTCGCAACTGAAGAAGAGTGGAAGAGCCAGATGTACCGCATCGGTGCAAACCTCAACCCGCTCACGATTGAGCAGAACGCTATTACAAGCTTCAAGAGCCGCGTAACTCTTGTTCCGTGCCGCGCTAACACAATCGGTCCGGGTCTCCTTCTCCAGTCTGACCGCATCATCGGCGGCTGCGACGGTGCTCTTTCACGCGGTATGCAGTGGCAGGGTATGTCCCTCTGGATGACTCTCCGTTACGGTCCGGATAAGTGGGTTACATCTTCTTATATGCCGACTATGCCGGGTAAACTCTTCTTCCTTGAAGAGCTTGCAGGTCCGCTTGTCGCTGAGTGCAACTAATTTAAGTGAGGTCAGAAATATGAAAAAAGTAAGATGGGGCGTAATTGGTGCCGGCGGTATTGCTGACCGTCGTACACTTCCCGGTATGATGCTTTCAGAAGAAGCAGAGCTTATCGCTGTAATGGAAATCAACGAGGAGCTTGCTGAAAATCTTCGTGTAAAATACGGCGCAAAGCGCGCATACACAGACCACAAGTCTCTCCTTGCAGATCCTGAGGTTGATGTAGTTTATATCGCATCTCCTGTTAACTTCCACAAGGAGCAGGCTATCGACGCTGCTCGTGCAAAGAAGGATATTCTCCTTGAGAAGCCGATTTGCCTTGATATCGCAGACGCTGAAGAAGTTCTTCGCGTTTGTGAAGAAGAGGGCGTTAAGATTGCAACAGGTTTCCTTATGCGCTTCCACGCTATCAATGCAAAGATTCGTGAGCTCGTTCAGTCAGGTGCTATCGGTCAGATTGTTTCCTGCCGTGCTCAGTTTACTTGTTGGTATCCGGACATCCCGGGTGCTTGGCGTCAGGTAAAGGCTCTTTCAGGCGGCGGTGCTCTTATGGACCTCGGCGTTCACTGCATCGACCTTCTCCAGTACATCGTAGGTTCAAAGGCAAAGCGTGTGGCTTCTTTCTCAAGAACAAACACCTTCTCCTACGAGGTAGAGGATCAGGCTTCTCTCATGATGGAGCTTGAAAACGGAGCGTTTGCTTATGTTGAATCAAACTTCAATGTTCCGGATGCTGTTCCGTCAAAGCTTGAAATTTACGGTACAGCAGGTTCAATCGTAGCTTACGGCACACTCTCTCAGGTAGAGGGCGGTACAATTGATGTTATCGCTGCTGACAGCTCTGCTGGCTATGACGCACAGCAGACACGCGACGAAGTCAAGAAGCTTGATGTTGAGGTTGAATTCGGCAATATGTACACAAAAGAGCTCGACTCTTTCGGCCGTTCACACCGTGACGGCGATGCAGTTGAAGTTCCGGCAGCAGATGCTGTCTGGGCTCAGCGCATAATCAAGGCTGCTTACGAGTCACAGGAAACAGGAAAGATTGTAACTCTCTAAAATTAAGCTTTAAAATATGCCCTGCTTTTTGCAGGGCATATTTTTGCGAGTAACACTTGACTAAACAGGAAAATTTTATTAAAATATATACAGATATTATATATAAATATAAAGGTGGTACGAACTATGTATGATGTTGCATGTGTCGGTATTCTTGTAGCCGACGCGATTTGTAAAGGTGTTAAAGGTCTTCCTGAAAAAGGAAAGCTCGACCTTCTTCCGAGCATTAAGCTCTACAGCGGAGGTTGCGCTGTAAACACAGGTATCGATATGGCTGTTATGGGCGCAAAGATTGCTCTCATCGGTAAGGTTGGAGACGATGGTTTCGGCTCTTTCCTTAAGGGTGCTTTGGTCAGCAAAGGCGTCAATGCTGACGGCGTTGTTGAAGCTGCGGGTGAGGACTCTTCTTCTTCCATCGTTCTCGTTGACGAGACAGGCGAGAGATCATTCCTCCACTGCAAGGGTACTAACGATACCTTCTGCTATGAGGATGTCAACTTCGATATCATCGAGCAGTCAAAGATTGTTTTTGTAGCAGGTTCTATGCTTATGAACAAGTTCGACGGAGAAGACTGTGCAAAGGTTCTTAAGCGTGCTAAAGAGATGGGCAAGATTACAGCTCTTGACACAGCTTGGGACGGCACAGGCCGTTGGATGAGCGTTCTTAAGCCGGCTCTCCAGTATGTTGATTACTTCATTCCGAGTATCGAAGAGGCTATTGAGCTTGCAGGCGGAGAAACTGACCACAAGAAGATTGCAGATTGCTTCTTCGATTGCGGCGTTTCCCATGTTGCTATCAAGGTTGGCAAGGACGGTTGCTACTACCGTGAGAGCAAAGATGCCGAGGGTAAGTATGTTGCTCCGTTCATGCGCGAGAACCCGGTTGATACAACTGGTGCCGGTGACTCCTGGTGTGCAGGCTTCCTTTACGGTATTGCTAACGGAAAGTCAATGGAAGAGTCTTGCGTTATCGGTAACGCTGTAGGCGCTCATATCATTATGGAAGTCGGTGCATCAACAGGTGCTGTTCCTTATTCTGAAATTGAAAAATTCATTAAAGAAAACAGGAAATAGATTTTAATGGTATTGAAGAGAGAAAAAAACCATAGAACAGCCAATTTGAAGCTTGTTAAGTTTTCAAACTTAACACTCGTTTTTAACTTAATAAATGAGAATCAGCCCGTATCGAGAGCCTCAATAGCTCACGCTACGGGCTTGAGTCCTACTACTGTTTCGTCGCTTGTTGACGAGCTTATCTCCGAAAATATGGTAAGAGAAATCGGCGCAGGACAGCTGTCGGGAAGCGGCAGAAAGCCGATAATGCTTGAGCTTAACCCGTTGGGCGGTTGTGTTGCGGCAATAGAAATCAAGCAGGGCGCATTTGAACTTGAGGTGTTTGACCTCTCGGGAAAAAGCGTCGCTTTCCGTCGCCACGATATCTCAGATTACAGCAACATAGGAAACGAAATGGCAGATGATATTGAGGACTCCTGCCGTAAATTTGGCAGACTTCTCGGAATCTGCGTAGGTGTTCCGGGTGTTATAGACAGAAAGACGAAGCGCGTTTCATCAACGCTTATTCCGATTCTTCCGGATAACGACTTCTTCTCGGTTTTGTGTAGCCGTTTCCCGGATGTCAAGGTGAAGCTCGGTAACGAGTCTTCCTTCTGTGCATATATTGAAAAGTCGGTGTCCAAAGAGGAAATTCACAGCCTTGTTTATATCGACATAAATGTCGGTATCGGTGCAGGTATAATACTCGATGACAGAATTTTCACAGGTGCGTTCGGAAACGCAGGTGAGTTCGGTCATGTTTCCGTTGATATAAGCGGTGAACCGTGCAAATGCGGCAATCGCGGATGCCTTGAAGTAATGGCGGGGACTCCTGCTATCTGCAAGGCTTGCGGTGTTGGGGCAATTTCTGAGATAAATACGGAAGATGAGGCTGTTATGTCAAAGCTTTCGGATATCTGCAGATACATCGCCGCAGGAATAAATAACATAATAAATATGATTAACCCCGAGGCTGTTGTTCTCGGTGGTGAAGTAACTATGCTTGGAAAGCTGTTTCTAAAGAAGCTTCGTTCCGAGCTTGATGCAATTATGTTTTCGGCCAATGCTGAAAACCTATCGCTTCGCTTCTCAACAGTTTCGGGAAACCCTGTTACAAAGGGTGCAGGAAGATACCTTCTCGACCGAATCTTTGAAGACGGCGATTTCATAACGGAATAAAGAGGAGAATAAAAGTGTCAATATTCGACCTTTTCAAAAAAATTGAGAGCGAAAGAAAGCCACCAATTGGAAAGCCTGAATGGATAATTGCAGGGCTTGGAAATCCGGGCAAAGAGTATGAAACCTCGCGCCATAATACGGGATTTCTGGCGCTCGACACGCTCTCCGGAATAAACAAAATAGATGTTCGCGACCTTAAATTCAAGGCTCTTTGTGGCAGAGGAGAGATTGCAGAGACGAGCGTTCTTCTCTTAAAGCCCCAGACCTTTATGAATCTCTCAGGTCAGTCAATTTCTGAAGCTGCGGCTTTTTATAAGATTCCGATGGAGAGGGTAATTGTCATATACGACGATATTTCCCTTCCTGCAGGGAAGCTTCGCATAAGAGAAAAGGGAAGTGCCGGCGGACACAATGGCATAAAAAACATAATCGAGCGAAGCGGAACAGATGTCTTCCCGAGAATCAAGATAGGTGTCGGAGGACCTCCTGCATCGGGCGAGCTTGTGAACTGGGTTCTCGGTTCGTTCAGTGATGAGGACAGAAAAAAGCTTGAAGGTTCGATTGACAACGCGTGTCGTGCTGTTGCAGAAATCATAAAAGGCGGATGCCAGGCTGCTGCGGCAAAATTCAATTAGAGGCAGGAATAAAAATGCTTGCTCTGAGTCAGGTTTTAAAAAATAATAAAGATTTTGCGACGCTGTTGCAGAAAATAAATGCCGGAGAATGCCCTATTGCACTCTCCGGTTTATCTTCCGTGCATAAAGCACACATAATCTCGGCTGTAAGAATGGAAACAAAGCGTCGCGTTGTCTGTATTTATGCAGACGAGCTTGATGCAAGGCGTGCGGCGAAAGATATTTCGGTTATGTGTGGGGAAGAGCCACTTGTTTTACCAGATGTTGAGCCATCTATTCACGATGTTGACGGAGCATCCCGTGAATTTGAACACGAGCGCACGGGAACATTGAAGGCACTTGCTGACGGTAGCGCCGGAATAACTCTTGCATCAGCCTTTTCTCTTTTGCAGAGATTGGCTCCACCCGATGAGCTTGTAAAAAAGACGATGGTTATCCGCGTCGGAGATGTTCTTTCGCAGGAGGAGCTTTGCAAAAAGCTTTCCGAATACGGTTACAGCAGATGCGAGGTTGTCGAGAGTGAGGCGCAGTTTGCAGTCCGTGGTGGAATTGTCGATATCTTTTCTCCGGGAAAGGAAAACCCCGTGAGAATCGAATTCTTCGGTGATGATATCGATTCTATGGGGTATTTTGAGTGTGAAACCCAGAGGAGAATTGAAAATGCCCGTATGTGCGAAATTCTCCCGTCAACGACAACTGACGGCGAAAAGCTTACAGCCCTTGCAGAGAAACTTGAGGCTGCTTTAGAAAAAGAAAACAGGCGCAAGAAGAAAAACGAGCGCCTCATAAAAATTCTCGAAAATGATATCGAGCTTTTACGAGAGGGAATACCGCCTAAAGCACGCGATAGGTATCTCAATCTTATAAATGACGGTTCTTTTTGTGGGCTTGACTATATTTCCGAGGATACGATTGTATTTATTGATGATTATTATCGCATAAGAGATTTTGTAGGTCGCGAGAAAAAACGCGAGCTTGATGATGTAAAAAGCCTCATTCACGGTGGATATCTGCTTCCGGATACAGACGGTTTTTCAGAAAGCTTTGAAGCTTTGCAGAGTTTTATTGCAGAGAGAAAAAGTGTATTTCTGGAAGCGTTTGTGCGTGCGGAATACGGTATTCGCCCGAAATCTGTTCTCTCCCTTACGGGAAGACAGCTTCCGAGCTATGGCGGAAATTTAGAACTTGCGTGCTCTGAAATTTCAGAAGCCATTTCCGAGGGAAACCGCGTAGTTATACTTACCGGAAATGAGAAGAGTGCTGAAAAGATGCGCGTGCTTCTGGATGAGCGAGGTATAAAGGCTAGAGTTGATACTCTTCTTGCAACTCTTCCTGATTCGCCGTGCGCCATTATCGGCGTAGGCGTTCTTTCTGCAGGCTTTGCTTACCCTGCTGATGCTTTTACTCTCTTTACGGAGGGTCAGCTTATGCGCGCGCCGAAAGCTCGCGGAAGGATAACTCGCGATAAGAAGAATAGCAAGAAGATTGGCAGCTATCAGGAACTCACCGTCGGATGTCTTGTTGTTCACGACCTTCACGGAATAGGAAAGTTCGCAGGGATAACGAAGATAAAGACTGACGGTGTTGAGAAAGATTATATAAAGATAATGTATCTCGGAACTGATGCTCTTTATGTTCCGGTAACACAGCTTGATATGGTGTCGCGCTATATAGGTGGTGCTGAAGATTCGGGAATAAAGCTTTCAAAGCTTGGTGGCGGTGAATGGCAGAAGACGAAGCTTCGCGCAAAGGGTGCAGCAAAGGAACTCGCTGAGGAGCTTATAAAGCTCTATGCCGCGCGTCAGGCACTTGAGCGAGAGCCGTTTCCTGCTGACAGCGATTGGCAGAAAGAGTTTGAAGAATCGTTTGAGTTTGAGGATACGGATGACCAGCTCCGTTGTAGCTCTGAAATAAAGGGCGATATGCAAAGACGCTACCCGATGGACAGACTTCTCTGCGGAGATGTAGGTTTCGGAAAAACGGAGGTTGCGCTTCGTGCTGCTATGAAGTGTGTTCTTGGCGGTCGTCAGGTTGCGATTCTGGTTCCGACGACTGTTCTTGCCGAACAGCATTATATGACGGCTTGTCGCCGCTTTTCAAACTACCCAGTGAAAATCGGTATAACATCGCGCTTCTGCTCGGATAAGCAGAACAAATTGACCCGTCAGGGAGCGAAGAACGGTGAGCTTGATATAATAATCGGAACTCATAAGCTTCTCGCAAAGACTTTTGAGTTTAAAAAGCTCGGGCTTCTCATTGTGGATGAAGAACAGAGGTTTGGCGTTTCTCATAAGGAAAGGCTCAAGGAGATGTCAAAGGAAGTCGATGTTCTGACTCTTACAGCAACGCCTATCCCGAGAACACTCAATATGGCGCTTTCGGGAATTCGCGACATGTCGATTATGGAGGAAGCTCCGCGTAACCGACATCCGGTTCTCACCTATGTTTTCGAACATGATAAGGAAATTATCGCCGATGCAATAAGGCGTGAGATTGCGCGCGGTGGTCAGGTTTTCTACCTTCATAATAATGTTGCATCCATCGAAGCCTGCGCGGCGAGAGTTGCGCGGCTCGTACCCGGTGTAAGCATTGCTGTCGGTCACGGTCAGATGGGTGAGGGCGAGCTTTCTGAGGTTATGAGGAAGATGGGTGAGGGGGAGATTCAGGTTCTCGTCTGCACTACGATAATAGAAACGGGAATAGATATCCCTAATGTAAATACGCTCATAATCGAAGATGCTGACAAAATGGGGCTTGCACAGCTTCATCAGATACGCGGTCGTGTCGGCCGCTCAAGTCGCCACGCGTATGCATATCTAACATATCGCCGCGGAAAAGCGCTTACGGAGATTGCAGAAAAAAGGCTTGCCGCAATTCGTGAATATGTAGAGTTTGGTTCGGGATTTAAAATTGCAATGCGCGACCTAGAACTCCGAGGAGCCGGAAATGTTCTCGGCGCAGAGCAGAGTGGGCACATGGTAAGCGTTGGATACGATATGTATTTAAAGCTTCTTGAAACTGCGATTTTAGAGGAAAAGGGCGAGGCAACGGCAGATACAGCTGTATGTACTGCGGATATAACAGTCTCTGCAAACATCCCTGAAAAGTATGTTTCGTCAAGCGAAACGAGAATGGACCTCTACCGCCGCATAGCGTCTATTTCAGACCGTGAAGAGGCGGATGATGTCATTGATGAGCTTTGCGACCGCTTTGGTGAGCCGCCATCAGAAACGATGACGCTCATAGATATAGCCCTGCTTCGCCTTGCCGCGGCAAAGGTCGGGATATGCGATATCACTCAGAAAGGGCAGTCTTTAAAAATAACGATGGTTGACCCGACTTTTGATGTGATTTCAAAGCTCTGCGCCAGACCTGAATACAAGGGGAAGATTCTTCTCAATGCAGGTCAGGAACCGTATCTTATGTTGAAGTTGCGCGCAAGTGACGAACCGCTTGAGTCGGCAAAGAACTTCGTAGATGCATACAAAGAGGCAAGAGAATAGAAAAAACCCTGCAAGCGATTGCTTGCAGGGTTGATTTTTTAAATTAAAGAGCAGTGATGCCCGTAACTCCGGGGATAGAAGAAACTTCGAAAATGAAGGCGTTTTTATCTTCGATATATCCTGTGTGTATAACAAGAAGAATTCTGTCATTGGCAGTCTTGAGAGAGGTTATATCGCAACCTTTCTCAATAAGAGCTTTCGTAAGGTCATTGACAGAAGTTTCTGTACCTGATGCTGCGATTTCAAATGCAATATCGTTTGCCTGAAGTTTGAGCGAAAGCGGGCGGAGAATGTATGTAGTAAACATTATGAGGATAAGTATCGTAAGTGAAACCTCGATAAAACCTGCACCTGCGACAAGACCGAGGCAAGCCGTAGTCCAGAGACCTGCAGCAGTGGTAAGACCGCGGACACGGTTTTTGCTGACCATAATACTTCCTGCACCGAGGAAACCGATACCGCTGATAACCTGCGCACCAAGTCGGGTTATATCGGTTATGTTGCCATGTTTTTCGGCAATAAGCTGGCTAATGATCATAACTGAAGCCGCACCGATGCATACGATGATGTGTGTACGGAGACCTGCATCGTGCTTACTGCTTCCTCTTTCCATTCCGATAAGCGCACCGCACACAAGCGCTACAAGAAGCCTTACGAGCACTGCGGCATAAGCGGACAGGGAAATGAGAGATAGGGTCATCATAATATTTCACTCCTTAAAAATAATAGCAAAAAGACGCAGAAAACTTCTGCGTCTATGGCAATTCATGTGTACTTATATCGCGCGCTGAACCTTACCGGAACGGAGGCATCTAGTACAAACATAAATATGACGGGGTGAACCATCAACGATTGCTTTTACTCGCTTAACATTGGGTCTCCACATTTTGTTTGAGCGTCTGTGTGAGTGTGAAACCTTGATACCGAATGTCACGCCCTTATCGCATATTGCGCATTTTGCCATTTGCCGCACCTCCTTCAAATCTTGTCAATAAACAGCATCTAATATAATAACAGATTTTTACGAAAAATGCAAGTGCTTTTTTGAAAAAAACTAAAATAAGTCAAAAAGGTAAAAATCTGGTCTTTTTACCTGAAAGTTGCCATTGAACGCGTTTTCAAAATACTGTAAAATGAAAAGCATGGCAAAAGAAAGGAAGTGATGCTATGAAAAAGATTATTATAAGTATGATTCTTGCACTTGCTTTTTTAGTGAGTGCGCATGCTGCCAATGTAACTGTTGACGGAGAAAGCTTTCATGGTGCAAGGCTTATAGGCTCGGTTACATACGTGCCTGTGAGAAGTTTCAGCGAAGCTCTGTCCGGCAGCACGGTTTCTTGGGAAACTGCTTCAAGGACTGCAAAAGTTTCGTTTTTGGGAAAAGAAGCTTTGGCGAGAATAGGCGAGAGTCATATTGAATGTGCAGGAAGATATATTTATTCGGGAAATGAGAATAAAATTATCGACGGCAGCACGTATGTTCCACTGCGAAGCATTGCAAAAATTCTCGGGGCAGAGGTAGAGTGGGATGCAAAAAGCAGGGTTGCTTCAGTAAAGCGCGGTGGCTTACCGTTTGAATCAGCGGATGAGTTTTATAATATGACAGACCTCTACTGGCTCTCGAAGATTATAAGTGCCGAAAGCGCAGGAGAGGGACTTCGAGGAAAAATCGCTGTTGGTAATGTTGTTCTGAACCGCGTTCGGAATGAGGAATATCCGAACAGCATATATGAAGTAATCTTTGATAATAAAAACGGTGTTCAGTTTACGCCTGTCGCAAACGGAACGATAAACAATGCACCAACCGAGGAAAGCATAATGGCGGCGAAGATATGTCTTGAAGATTATAAACTCTCAGATAAGGAAATTCTCTTCTTTTTAAACCCACAGATATCAACAAGTACATGGGTTCCCGATAACCGCGATTATGTTATGACAATCGGAAGTCACGATTTTTATGCATAAAACTCTTGCATTTTTGTAAAGTTAGGTGTATAATAACAAAAAATAAATACAGGGGAGCTTGTGTTTGCAGGCTGAGAGGAAGTAATCAAACTTCGACCCTATAACCTGATGCGGATAATGCCGCCGTAGGAAGTCATAGACGAAGATTTTTTACAGGAGGCATCCGATAGGGTGTCTCCTGTTTTTATTCAGCCGAAGCGATTCAACTCCCTTCGGCTAAAACAGAACCTGCAGGTCTGATTTTATTTTTGGAGGTGAAAAGTATGAAAGCAAGTATTGCAATTCAGGTTCTTCCGAAAGTGGAAAACGAGGACGAACTTATCCGAATTGTAGATGAGGTAATTGCCTTTATCAAAAGCAGTGGACTGCATTGCCATGTAGGACCTTTTGAAACCACAATTGAGGGCGACGATTATGACACGCTTATGGATATCGTCAAGGAATGTCAGCATGTTGCCATCAGAGCAGGTGCGGAGAGTGTGTCGGCTTATGTCAAGGTAGTTTACCGTCCGGAAGGAGAGATACTGACAATCGATGGAAAAATTAAAAAGCATTCTGAAGCGTAATATGCCGTCTGTTATTGCGGTTGGCTTGCTTCTGACTCTGTGGCAGATGATTTGTGTGGCAGGGGTCATACCGTCATATATGTTGCCGTCGCCCTTGAAGGTGCTGGAGGCTTTTGTGGATGAACTTCCGCTGTTGTGGGAAAACTCTGTAATCACGCTGCAAGAGGCATTTGTCGGAATGTTTTTCGGTGTCGCCGTAGGTTTTCTTGTCGCGGTGTTAATGGATAGCTTCGGCGTGTTGTATAAGGCGTTCTATCCTCTGCTCGTAATTACACAGACAATTCCGTCTGTCGCTGTTGCTCCGCTGCTTGTCTTGTGGTTTGGTTACGAAATGACACCAAAGATTATTCTGATAGTAATATCCACATTCTTCCCTGTGACGGTAGGGTTGTTGGATGGATTTCGCGGTGCAGATAAGGATGAGATAGGGCTTCTTCGCTCTATGGGAGCAACCCGTCTGCAAATTTTCCGTTACATAAAATTTCCTGAGGCTCTGCCACAACTGTTTTCGGGTTTGAGAATTGCGGCGGCATACAGCGTGGTAGGAGCTGTTATCAGCGAATGGCTCGGAGGCTTTGGAGGCCTTGGTGTTTATATGACGAGGGTAAAAAAGGCATTTGCTTTTGATAAGATGTTCGCTGTTATTTTTCTTATCTCAGGCATTTCGCTTGCGCTTATGGCACTTGTGGAATTTGCGGAGAAAAAATGTATGCCTTACCGTAATTTGAATAAAAAGAACTAGGAGGAAAATATGAAAAAGGTAATATCTTTAATTGTGCTTTTCGCATTTGTGTTCAGTTTGGCAGGTTGCGTAGATACTGTCGGTAAAACTGAAAAAGATGCTGTGACGGTTGTGCTGGACTGGACACCGAACACAAACCACACCGGTATTTTTGTGGCTCAGGCAAAAGGGTATTTTGAAGAGGCGGGACTTGATGTAGAAGTAGTTCAGCCGCCTGAAGGTGGAGCAGAAGCACTGGTTGCTTCGGGTAAAGCTCAGTTTGGAGTGTCTTTCCAGGACTCTCTTGCACCTGCCTTTGCAGGAGAAGAAACAATGCCGATTACAGCAGTTGCTGCAGTCATTCAGCATAATACATCCGGAATCATTTCCCGTGCAGGGGAAGGAATGGATACTCCAAAGGGACTTGAAGGCAAGAAATACGCCACCTGGGATCTCGATGTAGAGAAAGAAACCATTCGCGATGTAATGACGGTTGACGGTGGTAATTTCGATCTTGTCGAGCTCATCCCATCTACCGTTACTGATGAAGTCGCGGCTCTGAAGAGTGGCTCAGTAGATGCTATCTGGGTGTTCTACGGCTGGGCAGGTGTAGCGTGTGAGGTAGCTGGACTTGATACAGATTACTTCGAGTTTGCCGATATAAATCCTGTATTTGACTACTATACACCGGTTA
>JAZTWZ010000063.1:0-18833 GCA_045636165.1 Eubacteriales bacterium | reverse complement strand
ACCGAGGTCATGTTCATCACCGTCTTATAGATGTCGGTTTCTCGCAGAAGCAGACTGTTTTGATTCTTTATCTCGTTAGTGGTATTCTTGGTGTTTCGGCAGTGCTTCTTGCAACAAGCGGAGCAGTCCGTGCATTGTTGTTTGTTGTTACGGTGTTCATCGTTACGGTTGTTGCGTGTTACATATACCGTATAATATCAATTAACAAAAAGAAGAAAAAAGATAAGGATAATTAGAGTTAATATTAAAAATATGGAAATAAAAAAGCAAAGATAAAAAAATCTTTGCTTTTTTTATATATGTGTTGTATAATATTTGGTGCTAAATAAAAATTTGACTTAAAGAAATGGTGATTTGCGGAGGTGCGTAAAAAGTGAAACTTAAAAATAATGGGTTCTTTCTGAAAATTTTAAGTTGCTTTATTACCGTAATTTTGAGTATAACTATTGCCTTTGGCGTTCTTCTTATTGATAATTCCTGGAGAACCCGTGATATTGCTCGAAACAGCTTAAAATCTGAGTTTTCTGATGGGGCAGAGGATATTAGCAGAATTATATCTCAGATAAAGTATGCTATGGCTGAGCTTTCTGTAAAAATTGCGGCGTATGATAAATTTGAGAACGGTTCGTATATTGATGATAATTCTCTCCGTGCAGATATGCGAGCTGTTTTTGTTGACAGACGGCAGAATGAGTTCTCGAAATATCTTTCGACGGCGTTTATTGTTGATACATTAAAGAGTGGGTACATATATGAACTTACGGGCACATACGCTTCTGATGTTTTCTATAATCAGTTTTTTGTAAGTGAGATATACACAAATGATTTCTGGATATCAGAAACGAAGAGTGATAAAACCTTTGAGGTTTTTTCGTCGTCAGTTTTCTCAACTGCGCGTGATGCAAAGCGTGTTGAGGCAGAACTCATGCCGATAGCGTATAAGCCAAAGGCGGACAGTCGTTATATTATGGTGATGCTCGTTGATGTCGCATCGCTTGCGGAAGATTGCGGAATCAGTGGCTTGAGGGCAAAGACGGGAGATGTGATTTATGTATCCCGTGAAACAGCAGAGCGATATGGAACCGACGACATGTTCGAATCAGAAAAGGTAGAAGAAAATCTATTTAAATTTCTTGATGAAAAAAATGGTGAAATCGAAATTTTTGATATAATTTCAGATTTTGAAATAAGGTCGGAAAAACGGAGTGTAACCCTTGTATGTTTGCTTGTTTTTATCGTTCTTGCATTTTTTGCGTTGTTTCTTTCAGTTGTTGTATCGAAAGTCGCAACGAAGAAAATTGTTGAAATTTCAGAGATTCTTATGTCTAATGCACTTGTTGGGACACAGTTTGAAGACGGTCTCAATACATTCAAAGATTTATTTATAGCTGTAAAGATAATAGCTTCACAGGAGAGGTCGATGTCTCCGGTTGCAAAAAACAGTGAATCGATACTTGACTCGATGCTTTTACAGGCTCACATGAGAGATGTTTATGCAGGAATACAGGACATTGAAGCTCAGGTAAACTATTCAAAAGCTTTCTTCATGATATATTTCAAAGTTAGCTATATGAAAAAGTTTAATAACTATATGAAGGAAGACACGGGAAAAGCGACATTCCTTTTAAAGCAGCTTATTGAAATGTATCTTGAAACTCTCGGTGTTTCTGCGGTTGCATTCCAGACAGAAAGAGACGGCATTGTTGCAGTTTTCGATGCGGGTCAGGAAGTTTTGCCGCAGAGTATAGTTGAGGATATCCTTTTCAAGCTTTCGAATGAGTCGGAATACGCATACTTCACTGTTTCTGTTTCAGATATTCATGACGGAAGCGATAATATAAAGGATGTTTACGGAAATCTCGTAGATAGTGTAAAATATGCAAAGCCTGTTACGGAAACTCAGGTGCTTTCTGAGAATCAGGGCAGAGCAGGTGTAAGTAAATTTTACTTCTCTGTTGAGGAAATGGGCAAACTTTCTGCACTTCTCCAGAACGGAACAGAAGAAGAGACAATTAAAAAGGTTGATGAAATCATAGAGTATAATCTCAGGAAAGAGGTTAACCGTTTTGAGATGCATCTTCTTTGTACGGAAATTGTAAACTGTGCAATAAAGCTTGTGAACCGTGTTTTTTATAGCGTTCCGGAAAGCGTTGATGTTTCTTCTGTTTACGGCCTTCTTGCCGGGGCAACGGCTCCTGAGGAGTATCGTGAAATATGCTTTGAGTTCATGCATAAGATAATGGAGTTTGTCAAAGAGAATAAGCGTGAGGATGATTATATAATTAGTTATATATTTGATTATGTTGAGAATCATTATTCAGAGGATATATATTTAAATCTGTTTGCTGAAAAACTCAAGCTCACAGGCGCGTACATTTCATCCTATTTTAAAGAGAAGACCAATATAAATCTTACTGATTATATAAACAACTACCGTATTAAAAAGGCGGTTATGCTCAGTGAAAACCCACAAAACAAGAATAAAGATATAGCTGAGATGGTGGGGCTTCCGAATATTAACACATTTATCAGACTCTTTAAGAAATATACTGGCTACACTCCGGGTGAATACAGAAAGAAACATTTCGGAGATGAGGGGAAGGGTTAAAATATAGGAACAAATAAATTTGAATGTAAAAAGATGGCGTTTTTTGTAGAATATTAACAGTTTGTTAACTTAAAAAAACGGATAAAAAGTTTTTAAAAGCGACTATTTTGGCGAAAATAAGGGCATTTAAAACTCGAAAGTTAAAAAGTGCTATCTTGAAGTATCATTTGTAACTTTTTTAATTATTTTTAGTGAAAACCATAATTTTGGTGAATATCTAAAAAAATAACAGTTCATATTCTATATGATATTGTTGTATAATACGATTGCAGATAAATGTCGGAAATTTGCCGTGCTGAACTGTCTCTCGGAAGGGAAGGCTGTTTTGTGGGTATCCGATTTCATTTTCAGTTTATCTGGCAAAGAAAAATCAAGGAGTTGAAAACTTTGAAGGCGACAAAAAAAGTTCAGGCAGATGTTCTGCCGAGTTCCCCTGCGAGTGCAACCCCCAACTGGCTCAGGAAGTTCAATGACGGTAAGTACCTCATGCTTCTCGTTTTGCCTGCGGTTTTAGTTCTTGCACTCTTCTATTACTTCCCGATGTACGGTATCATCATTTCATTTAAAGATTACAAGCCGTTCGTTGGACTTATGAACAGTAAGTGGGTTGGTTTTGACCACTTCGTCAGATTCTTCACCTATAAGTTTGCATGGCGAATGATCAAGAATACATTCTTGCTTTCTCTCTACAGTCTTCTCTGGGGCTTTCCGATTCCGATCATTCTTGCCCTTATTCTTAATGAGACGAAGAATGAGCGCTTCAAGAAGCTTGTTCAGACAGTAAGTTACATGCCTCACTTCTTCTCAACTGTTATCATCGTCGGTATCGTTACGATGCTCTTCTCTCCGACAGGTGGCCTTCTTACAAACGCTTTTGCTGCTATCGGTGTGGATGTTTCAAATATCCTTTACGATGCGCGTTGGTTCAGAACTCTTTACATAGCTTCCAGCATTTGGGCTGAAGCAGGTTGGGGTGCTATCATCTACCTCGCAGCTCTTACCAATGTTGACCCGCAGCTCTATGAAGCAGCTGTTGTTGATGGTGCAGGAAGAATGCGCTGCCTCTGGAGCATCACTCTCCCGAGCATCGCTCCGACAATCATCACAATGCTTCTTCTCCGTATGGGTTCGCTCTTCTCAGTTGGTTTCGAAAAGGCTTACCTTCTCAGAACTCCTTCTACATACGAAACATCTGAAATCATTTCTACATATGTTTATCAGGTTGGTCTCCAGGGAGGTAGCTTCAGCTACGGTACCGCGGTAGGTCTCTTTAATTCAATCGTTTGCTTGATTCTTGTTGTAGTTTCAAACTATGTTGCAAGAACTGTCGGCGAAACAAGTCTTTGGTAAGGAGGAGAATTTAAAATGGTTGAAAAGAAATTTACTATGGGTTGGCTCCTTAGAAATCTCGTCCTTTGGTTTGTTTTGCTTGTTATCATATTCCCGATTTTCCACATGATCTCTGTTTCCATTTCAGGAACATGGGATGTTGTTCAGGGTAAGGTTGGTATCTGGCCGATTGTTGACGGAAAGTTTGGCGCAACTCTTGAAACTTACAAGTTCGTTTTCTCAAAGCCGACTATCTTTATTGCATATAAGAATACAATTGTCTATACACTTGTTGGTACAGCTCTTGCACTTTTAGTTATGTCAACAGGTGCTTATGCGCTCAGTAAGCCGAACCGTCTTCCGGGCGGAAAGTTCATCAACCTCCTCGTTATGATCACGATGTTCTTCGGCGGCGGTATGATTCCGGCCTTCCTCTGCATGAAGTGGCTCGGTCTCGTCAATACAATTTGGGCTGTCGTTCTCCCTCCGTCTTTCTCAGCTTATAATGCTATCATTATGAGATCTTTCTTCGCGGGATTCCCGAAGGAAATCGAAGAGTCAGGTAAGCTTGACGGTCTTAATGATATCGGTATTCTCTGGTATCTCGTTCTCCCGACATCTACTGCTGTTCTTGCTACAATCGGTCTCTTCGTTGCCGTTGCACAGTGGAACAACTTTATGAATCCGCTTATCTACTTCACAGATGAGTCTAAGTATCCGCTTCAGATTATCCTTCGTCAGATCGTTCTCCAGGGTGTTATGGATGATGTTGCTGAAGGTGCTGCTCGTGATACAAGATTTGCTGAAGACGCTATCAAGTACGCCACAATCGCAGTTGCGGTTGTTCCGATTATCGCGGTTTATCCGTTCCTCCAGAAGTACTTTGT
This sequence comes from Eubacteriales bacterium, assembly GCA_045636165.1. Classification (GTDB taxonomy): domain Bacteria; phylum Bacillota; class Clostridia; order Oscillospirales; family JAAYXM01; genus SIG480. The sequence goes on along the minus strand of JAZTWZ010000063.1, from coordinate 14,009 downwards.
TAAGGGCGTTATGATTGGCTCTGTTAAGGGTTAATATGAATTTAAACTACCTGAGCATTTGCTCGGGTAGTTTTTTTGTATAATGAAAACCGTGTGCACGGTGGGTTGAAGATTTAAGAAAATAAACTATGCAGGTGGATATTTATTTGTGTTTTGTCTTTTATTTTTAAGACGATTATGGTACAATAATAAAAAGAAATTTTGTAAAAGAAATGAACGCGTATGTCGTATATTGAAAAGCTATATAAAGGGAGACGCGCCTTCCACGGTGACTAACATAATCATTCAAATTCAGAAGGAACGAGCGACGGTCAATGTACTCTTAGTGAATGGAAGAGTTTGGTATGGACTTTACTACCATTCACTATAATATGATTTTTTAGGGTCCGAAGTCGCTTGAGAAACTTCTTGAAGCATTCCCTGAATTTGAGTTTGAGAGTGGCACGGAGGGTTGGAATGTATAAATATAAAGCGAAAAGGAGAATGGAAATGGGAAAGACAGTAAAGGATATTTTGAAAATTATTGCAGACAACGATATCAAAATGGTTGACTTCAAGATGGTTGACATCAACGGTCAGTTCCGTCATGTAACAATCCCTGCGAAAAACTTTTCTGAGAAGACAATGAAGAACGGTATCGGCTTTGATGCTTCAAATTACGGTTATGCTGTGGTTGAAAAGAGCGATATGGTATTTATCCCTGACCCCGATACTGCAGTTATCGACCCGTTCTGTGAAATTCCGACACTCTCTATGACGGGTAACGCTATGATAATTGATAACCCTGAAAACAGACCTCTCGCGCAGTATCCGAGAAACATAGTGGTTGCGGCAGAGGAGTATCTCAAGAAAACAGGAATTGCTGATACGATGCTAATTCTCCCTGAGTTTGAGTTTTATCTTTTCAATAATGTTGGCTGGGAAGTAAAGCCCGATTCCGTAAGCATGAATCTCGATGCTGTCCAGGCCCATTGGAACAGCGGTGTAGAGGGACTTGGCAATGTAGTCGCGAAACAGAAGAACTACCACATTGCAAAGCCGTTCGATGTATCGTATGAAGCAAGAAGTGAGATGTGTATGCTTATCGACGAAGCAGGAATTGCGCTTAACTATCACCACCCTGAAGTCGGTGCAGGCGGTCAGTTTGAGATTGAGCCGGAGCTTGGCGAGATGTCAAAGATGGCAGATGCTACGATGATGATTAAATATATCATCCATAACACGGCTATAAAGCACGGTATGTCTGCAACCTTTATGCCGAAGCCTGTAATGGGAGAGGCAGGGAACGGGATGCATGTCCACATGCTTCTTCTTAAGGACGGAGAGCCCGTATTCTCTGATGACAACGGATATTCAAACTTGAGCCGCGAAGCACATTACTTTATGGGCGGTCTTCTTAAGCATATTTCTTCTCTCTGTGCGATTACAAACCCGAGCACAAACTCATTCAAGCGTCTTGTTCCGGGCTTTGAAGCTCCTGTTACAGTCGGATATGCAACTTCCAACAGAAGTGCAGTTATCCGTATTCCGGCTTATGCTAAAGAGCCAAAGCTCCGCCGTTTCGAGCTCCGTAACCCCGACGCTACCTGCAATCCATATTTCTGCTATGCAGCTATTCTTATGGCAGGTATTGATGGTATTATCAACAAAATCGATCCGCACGAAAACGGATGGGGACCGTATGATGTAAATCTCTATCACTTGCCGGAAGAAGAGAAGGCAAAGCTCCGTCATCTTCCGACATCTCTCGACGAAGCTCTCGATGCTCTTGAGGCTGACCACGATTATCTCACAGCAGGCGGAGTTTTCCCGGAAGAGCTTATTGCAAACCTCATCGCAACAAAGCGCAAGGAAGTCCGTGAGCTTGCGGCAATTCCACATCCGGCAGAATTTGATAAGTACTATAACCTTTAATCGTTTAAAACAGGAGTTTTACAAATAAGACAGAAGTCAAAATCACGGTGGAGCACCTACGCTTTTCGTTAACGGCGAGCCGATACCGTCGAGGTTCCGAGCGTCAGACTACGAGGAGAAAAAAGAGAGGATAAGGCTTGACGTAGTGTGGAATTACATTTATAATTTTACAAGCAATAAAATAATGGAGGGGAGAAAATATGATTTTCGATAAAATAGAAAACTATGAAAACTATAAAGGCCTCGGCAGAGTTTACGATGCTCTCAAGTTTCTTGCAGAAACTGATTTTAGCAAGGTAGAACTCGGAAGACACGAATTAGACGGGGACAACCTCTTCTATAATGTTCAGGAGTTTGAAACAAGAGAGGATGCTGTTCTTTCAGAATGTCATAAGAAATACATCGATATTCAGTATGTTTACGGTGGGGAAGAGCTTATCGGCTGGGCACCGATTACTTCCGAGAAAACGCTTGTCAGGGAAAATGAAGCAGGCGACTGCTGGATATACGAGGCTGAAACAGAAGGTCTCATCCTTAAAGACCGCAGGTTTGCAGTGTTCTATCCTGCCGATTTGCACCGTCCGTGCAGAGCAGTAGATAAACCTGTGATGTGTAAAAAAGTTGTAGTTAAAGTCAAAATAGACTAACTGACAGGCGTTGTCGAGCAGCACGGTTACCACCTCACGTTTGCTACAGATATCCATAATGCAAACCGTCCGCCGGATGCTTCTCCTAATGCACCGGGCACCGGAAGATGTCCGTGATGAAATCGAAGTTGGTGTTATGGGTCTTCCCGAACGCGCAACAAAAGAGCTCGGCGAAAAATATGCAATGAGATTATTGATAAACTATGTAATTATATCAACGAGCTCAAAGCTTTCATAAAGAACAAGTAAGATTAAAAAAACACTCCCTATGGAGTGTTTTTTTGTTGCTTATCGGTTTGAAAAATGCTATAATATAATGTATGTAAAATACAGTATATTTGCTTTGAGGATATGTTATGGTAATTAGAGCTTGCGAAAACGATTTTGAAAGATATTCAGACTTTCTTGAAAAACACAAAGAAGGTCATTTTCTGCAGTCGCTTGAGTGGCGTTGGTTTAAATGTAACCAGAAAAGCTTTGCGCTGATGTGTGAGGATGATGAGGGCGAGGTTTGCGGCGTTATGCTTCTTTTTGTTCAGAAGGTAAGAAGAACGAAAAAGGTATTTCTCTATTCTCCACGCGGTCCAGTCTGCTCAAGAGAGGATACAAAGGCTCTTTCTGAGCTTCTTGCCGAGGCTGAGAAAATAGCTGGAGAGATTGGTGCATACAAGCTGACGCTTGACCCTGACATTACCGAAAATGACAAAGTCTGGCTTGATTATTTTGACAGAAAAGGCGCGGTTATCGGCGAGAATGCGACGGATAATGCAATTCTCCAGCCGTTTTCCGTTTTTCGCATAGATGTAAACAAAAGCGACGACGAGCTGCTTTCGTCTTATCATTCAAAAGCGCGCTACAGCGTTAGAGCTTCGATAAAAAGCGAAGCCGAGTGCAGAATCGGAACTCGCGAGGATATCCCCGAATTCTGCCGCCTTCTTGCTTCTACCGCGGAGCGCGACGGTTTTACTCCTCGCGATGAAAAATACTTCTTCGATATGTGCGATTGCCTCGGTGAAGATAAGTTCAAGATTTTTATGGTAGAGTGTGGCGGTCGTGCCATTGCAGGCTCGGTTCTTGTTGCGTGCTCGGGTAAGACCTGGCACATGTACGCCGGAAGCTCTGAAGAATTTAAAGAAACTATGCCGAATTTCCTTATGCAATGGGAAATGATGCGCTGGTCACGCGATAATGGCTTCTTCCTTTACGATATGAGGGGTATCGCAGGCGGCGCGGATAAGCTTACTCCGATTGAGGGGCTTGTCAGGTTCAAAAAGCGCTTTGGCGGTGAGCTTGTTTCGTTTGTCGGAAGAATCGATCTTATCTATGACAAACGCGCAGACAGAAACATAAAGCTTCTTTTTGGAGCTGTTAATTTTGCAAGAAAGCTACTGGGAAGGAAATAAGAGATATGATACAGTATGTAACTGATGAAAATACGGCGAAGAAATACGAAGCTTTTGTGGAGTCTCATCCGAGAGGTCATTTTGTAAAATCGCTCAAGTGGGCGGAGTTCAAAAAGCCGTGGAAGTATGACGCTTTTATGTCGCTTGACGAAAACGGAAATGTAGTCGGCAGTATGCTCATTATGACAAGCCGCGTTCCAAAAACGAAATATACTCACATGTATTGTCCGCGAGGACCTGTTACGACGGACGGCGACACGGGAACTCTTCTTGAGCTTCTTGCAGAGAGCAGAAAGCTCGGTGAGAAGTATAACGCTTATGAGCTCTCGATTGACCCTGATATAACAGATGATGACCCGTATCTGGGAGAGCTTTGCTCTGCAGGTTTTGCGGTAAATAATACGAAGCACCGTCCTGAATATCTCCAGGCGCGATATGTCTTCCGTCTTCCTATAAACGGAAGGAATGAGGAAGAGGTCTTTGCCGCTTTCCATTCAAAAACGAGATACAATGTCCGTCTTTCAGTGAAAAAGGGAGTTACTTCAAGAATCGGAACAAAAGAAGATTTGCCTGCTTTTGTCGAGATAATGAAGGAAACTGCAGTGCGCGACGGCTTTATGGCGAGAAGTCTTAAGTATTTTGAGGATATGTATGATGCTCTCGCTCCTGATAATCTCCGCCTTTATCTTATGGAGTATGAGGGTCAGGTTATATCGGGTGCTATCGCGATTTTGTATGGTGACAAGGTATGGTATCTTTACGGCGCAAGCAGTAACCGCGAGCGCAACCGTATGCCGAACTATATGATGCAGTGGGAAATGATTAAGTGGACTATTGAGAATGGCTGCAACATCTACGACTTCCGCGGAATAACGGGCGATATGGAAAAGACAACGCTTGACGGTCTTATCCGCTTTAAGGCAGGTTTTGCAGGCGAGAGATGTGACTTTGTAGGAAAGCTTGATATGTTCTTTAAGCCGAAGACTGCGAAAATCATCGAGAGTCTCCAGTCAAATTACAGAGCGATTGTCCGAAAAATCGGAGTTGTTAAATCGAGAATTTCTAAATAATAAAAAAAGCTTGCAACTATTTGTTGCAAGCTTTTTTGTTTAAAGTGAATATTCCATATATGTATTTCCGTCAAGGTCTTTCCAGAGGAAGTTTTCTTCGGTAAGAACCATATATCCGTGAGGTGAATTCTCCTTCGGAATCGAAACTGAGCCGGGGTTTAAATAGAGATAACCATCGCCGAATTCCTCGCATTTCGGGATGTGGGTGTGTCCGTGGAGAAGAATGTCTCCTCGCTTTAATGACGGTGGGGTTTTTGTGTTGAATTTGTGTCCGTGAGTTATAAAGATTGTTCTGTCTGAAAGCGGGAGGAGAGCGTACTCTGCCATAATGTTGAAGTCGAGAACCATCTGGTCAACCTCGGCGTCGCAGTTTCCGCGAACACAGAGAATCTCACCTTTAAGCTCATTGAGCATTGAGATAACTTCTTTTGGAGCGTACTCTTTCGGAAGATTGTTTCTCGGACCGTGATAGAGGATATCTCCGAGAAGAATGAGCTTGTCTGCCATTTCGCGCTTATAGGCAGTTAAGAGTTTTTCACAGTATTCTGCGGAACCGTGAATATCAGATGCTATTAACCATTTCATATTTAAGTTCTCCTTTTAGTCGTTGTATAAGTCTTTTAAGAGTGCAATCTCTTCGGCATATCCAGGAAGCTCGTTCGGAGTTTCGAGGAAGAAGGGGAGATGGCGAAGCTTCGGGTGATTTATAATATTTTTAAATGTATCAAGCCCGAGATGACCCTCGCCGATTTTTGCGTGGCGGTCCTTGTGACTCTCGTAACCGTGGAGAGAGTCATTTAAGTGTATCGCGCGGAGTCTTGAAAGACCGATGATTTCATCAAATTCTGAAAGAACGGAATCGAGGTCGTTCTTTATGTCGTATCCTGCATCAAAAACATGGCAGGAGTCAAGGCATACGCCAAGTTTTTCGTTGTGCTCTACCTTGTCGATAATCGTACGAAGCTCTTTGAAATTACCGCCTATTTCAGAACCCTTCCCAGCCATAGTTTCGAGAAGTATGATTGTTGACTGGTCAGGTTTAATAATCTCGTTGAGAAGCTCTGCGATGAGCTCAATTCCTATTTCTGTACCCTGTCCCACATGAGAACCCGGATGGAAGTTGTAAAGATTTCCTGGAGTGTGTTCGAGACGGGCAATATCGTCGTTCATTACGAGTCGTGCAAAGTCGCGTATTTTTGCATCTTTAGACGCGGCGTTGAGTGTATAGGGCGCGTGAGCGAGAATCGTTCCGAAGCTACATTTCTTCGCATAGTAGAGAAAGTCTGATATGTCTTTCTCATCAAGCGGCTTTGCAGCACCTCCGCGCGGATTTCGCGTAAAAAACTGAAAGGTGTTCGCGCCGATTGAGGTCGCTGTTTCGCCCATTGCGAGATAGCCTTTTGAAGATGAAAGGTGGCATCCTATCGTAAACATAATACTCTCCTTTGAATAAAGGTTTCGTGAGGTTATTATACCATATTTAAAGAAGCTCGGCAAGAAGCTCTTCCTGCATAAAAAAGGAAAAAATGAAAAAACTAATAAAAATGCAAGGGAGAGGGAATATGAGCCGCAGAGTTATAATAAGAGCGATATCGTTTATTGCGATTGCACTGATACTGAGTTTTGCAATAAATATTAAAAATATGCGAAGAATTAAACGCTATGAGCAGGTTATATCCGAAAACTATTATCTCGCGTTTTCGGAAATTGTTTCGGGGATGACAAAAATAGATTATGCGCTTGAAAAATGCGCCTGCTCCGGAGATGCGTCACAGGTAGCTTCACTTTGCGGCGAAATTTTCTGTCAGGCAGAAGGTGCGTCTCACGCGCTGTCCCGACTTCCTCTGCAGGAGTTGTCCCTTGAAAGTACGACCGAGTTCATATCCAGAACGGGAGATTTTGCCTATTATATACTGAAAAAGGCAGCTCGAGGCGAGGAGATAACAGATGAGGAGATGGAGAGTCTCAAGAAGCTCTCCGAGGGAGCATCCGACATTGTCCGTGAACTTCACAGGATATCGAACAGACTTGAAAAGGATAATCTTGATCTTGCAAGTATTGATTTTACAAATTCCGAGGACAGAACTATTTCAGACATCAAGGAGCTTGAACGCGAGTTCTCGGAATATCCCGTACTTGTTTATGACGGTCCGTTCTCGGACGAAACCGAAGGTGGGAAAAAGTATTACAATTCTCTCAGTGTTGCTACAGACGAAGAACTCCTCAAAAGTGCGGCTCGCTTTTTGGGGGCTAATGAAGGCACACTCGAAAAAATCGGTGAGTGGGAGGATGACGGAATAAAGCTCCATAGCTTCAGCGATGGGGAAGTGTATGTGGATGTTACGGAGAAAGGCGCGATTCCGTATAAGAGCATTTCCCAGAAGCCGATAGGCGAGAGCTCGCTTTCGATCGAAGAGGGGCTTTTAAAGGCAAAAGAAGTTTTAAAGAGAGTTGGGCTTTCTTCTTTTGCAGAAACCTACTATATGTGCTATGACAATTACCTGATTGTAAACTATGCAGGGAAAATCGGGGAAACCACAATCTATCCCGAGCTTGTAAAGGTAAGCATCTCGCTTGACGACGGAAGTGTTGTCGGCTTTGATGCGGCAGGATATATAAAGAATCATTCGGAGGGACAGATTGAGGATATCTCCGCAGATGAGGCTGCGGCGCGAGAGAAGGTTTCGAGGAATCTCAAGATACTTTCCTATTCTCCTGCAATCATACCGCGCGACGGAGCTGGAGAGGTGCTTGCTCACGAGTTTAAATGCGAGACTGAAGACGGCGAGCACTGCCTTGTTTATATCAATGCAGAAAGCCTGAGAGAAGAGAGGATTCTGATTCTCATAGAGGATGAAAATGGAACGCTTGCAATTTAGAAACGGAAAGCTGTGTAAAGTTATATTTGCACAGCTTTTTTTGTGCATTCTGCGAAGAAAACGTGTCGAAAAGCGTTATAATATCAAAAACTAAATCGTTTTATCAAAATTTTCAAAAAACATCAAATTTTTCGAATAAAAAAAGAGTACATATTTAATAAGTAAATACCTCAAAAACATCAAAGTTAATATATATTGTAATTTTTTAGAAAAAAAGGAAAGCGTGCGTAAAAACTGTGCAAATTTGAGGGTTGAAAAATGTCGTAAAGATTGTTATAATAATAACAATCACATAAAGGACTGTTTCCGTGCCGACGAAATACCGTCGGGGCGGAATTAGTGATGTCTTAAAACAGTAATAACAACTGATTAAATAGGGGGCGAAATTATGAAGTTAAGTTATTTCCCTGGGTGCACGCTCAAGAACAAAGCAAAGGATCTTGACCTTTGGGCAAGACGCTCTGCTGAGGCTCTTGGTATTACCCTTGAAGAAATAAACGAGTGGCAGTGTTGCGGTGGTGTTTTCACAACTGCAAACGACGAGGTAGCTACGAAACTTTCCTCTGTTCGTGCGCTTAAAGCGGCAAAAGCAGAAGGTCAGGCTCTTGTTACGGTCTGCTCAGCTTGTCACAATGTCATCAAGCAGACAAACAACGCAATGAAGGATGAGGCGTTTGCATCCAAAGTAAATCGCTATATGGGCGAGGATGCTTATGAAGGAGACTGCGAGGTTTATCACTACCTCGAAATGCTCCGTGACCTTGTAGGATTCGATAAGATTCGCGAGAAGGTCACAAATCCGCTTACAGGAAAGAAGATTGCTCCGTATTACGGATGCCTGCTTCTCAGACCGAGCGGCGTTATGCAGATGGACGATCCTGAAAACCCGAAGATAATGGAAGACTTTATCAGAGCTATCGGAGCTGAGCCGGTTTACTATGCATCTAGAAACGAATGCTGCGGCGGCTACATCGCTCTTGAAAGCCCCGAGCTTGCAAAGAAGAGAAGTAACGCAGTTTCTGACGGCGCTGCTGCAAACGGTGCTGAAATGCTTGTTACAGCTTGTCCGCTTTGCAAGTATAATCTCGTTAAGAACGGATCTCAGATTCCGGTTATTTATTTCACAGAGCTTCTTGCTGAAGCCCTCGGAGTAAAGGAGGATATCAATGACTAAGAACGAGTTATTGAAAGAAGAGCTTGTCCGCATCAGTGGAACTAATCCGTCCAAGTGTATGCGTTGCGGAAAATGCTCTGCTACCTGCCCGGCTTACGATGAGATGGAATATCATCCGCATCAGTTTGTCAGCATGGTAGAAAACGGCGATATTGAACCGCTGCTCAATTCAGACTCTCTTTACAAGTGTCTTACCTGCTTTGCTTGCCTTGACAGATGTCCCCGTTCGGTAGAGCCGGCAAAGCTTGTTGAAGCAGTTCGCCTTGCAGCAGTCCGCAAGCAGGGTAACAATCACCTTAAGGCAAATATGATTCCTGATATGCTTGATGACGATATGCCGCAGCAGGCTCTCGTCAGCGCATTCAGAAAATACACGAAGTAAGGGGGTAGGGCAGATGCATAGAATAGGCGTTTTTGTATGTTGGTGCGGAAGTAACATTGCAGGAACAGTTGATGTCCAGGCAGTATCAGACGCGCTTTCGAAAGAACAGAATGTAGTTTTCTCAACTAACTATCAGTATATGTGCTCGCAGGCAGGTCAGAAAATGATTATCGATGCCGTAAAAGAGCATAACCTTACGGGAATAGTCGTTTGCTCATGCTCTCCGCGTATGCACGAGGCAACCTTCAGAAAGACTGCAGCGGCTGCAGGCCTTAACCCGTATATGGTAGAAATCGCAAATATCCGTGAGCAGTGCTCATGGGTCCACAAGGATATGGAAATCGGTACGGAAAAGGCTATCATCCTCGGCCGTGCTGCTATTGCAAAGGTTAACCTCAACGCACCGCTTACTCCGGGAGAATCTCCGGTTACGAAGCGCGCGCTCGTTATCGGTGGCGGTATCGCAGGTATCCAGACTGCTCTTGATATTGCAGATGCAGGTTTCCCGGTTGATATCGTTGAAACAAAGCCGACCATCGGCGGTAAGATGGCACAGATCGACAAGACATTCCCGACTCTTGACTGTGCTGCTTGTATCCTTACTCCGAAGATGGTTGATGTTGCTCAGAACGAAAATATCAGAATCTTCTCATACAGTGAAGTTGAAGAGGTTACGGGCTTTGTCGGTAACTTTGATGTAAAGATCAGAAAGAAAGCTCGTTATGTAAAAGAAGATGTATGTACAGGTTGCGGAGCTTGCCTTGAGAAGTGCCCGATGAAGAAGGTGCCGAATGAGTTCAACCTCAATATGGACAATCGCTCGGCTATCTACATCCCGTTTGCTCAGGCTGTTCCGAAGGTTGCGACAATTGACCCGAACACCTGTAATATGCTTAAGAATGGCAAGTGCGGTGTCTGCGCAAAGGTTTGTGCAGCAGGTGCTATCGACTATAAGCAGAAGGATGAAATCATCGAAGAGCGTTACGGCGCAATCGTTGCTGCTACGGGTTACAACCCGATAAACCTTGATAAGTTTGATGAGTTCGCTTATAACCAGTCGAAGGATGTTATCACATCTCTTGAGTTCGAGCGTCTCACAAACGCTGCAGGTCCGACAGCAGGAAAGCTTCTCCGTCCGTCTGACCACGAGCATCCGCACACTATCGTATTTGTTCAGTGTGTAGGTTCAAGATGCGATGCTTGTGCAGAGAAGGGTAAGGAATACTGCTCAAAGATTTGTTGTATGTATACAGCAAAGCACGCTATGCTTGTCCGTGATAAATATCCGGATACAGAAGTATATGTATTCTATATAGATGTCCGTACTCCGGGTAAGAACTTCGATGAGTTCTACCGCAGAGCTGTTGAAGAGTTCGGCGTCAAGTATGTAAAGGGAATGGTCGGTAAGGTTTCTCCTGAGGGCAAGAAGCTCAAGGTACAGGCATCTGACCTTCTCAACAACAAGCAGCTTCATATCGATGCTGACCTCGTTGTTCTCGCTGCTGCAATCGAGCCGGATAAATCAGCTCGTCCGCTTGCAACAATGCTTACAGCAAGTATGGATACAAACGACTTCTTCACAGAAGCTCATCCGAAGCTCCGTCCGGTAGAGAGCCCGACAGCGGGTGTATTCCTCTCCGGTTGCTGCCAGGGTCCGAAGGATATTCCGGAAACCGTTTCGCAGGCATCTGCTGCAGCGGCAAAGGTTATCGGTCTCCTTGCAAAGGATAAGCTTACAGGTAACCCCTGTATCGCAAACTCCGATGAGCTTATGTGTAACGGATGTTCTTCATGTGAGCGTGTTTGCCCGTACGGCGCAATCTCGTATGAAGATAAAGAATTCAGACAGCCCGATAGAACAACAAGAATCCGTCGCGTTGCAAAGGTTAACCCGGCAGTATGTCAGGGATGCGGTGCATGTACGGTTGCTTGTCCGTCAGGTGCGATGGATCTTCGTGGCTTCTCAACAAATCAAATTATGGCGGAGGTTGACGCAATATGCAAGTAAATGAACATAAGCCCTTGATTGTGGCATTTTGCTGTAACTGGTGTTCATACGCAGGTGCTGACCTTGCTGGAAACAACCGTTTGAACTACCCGGCAGAAGTTAAGATTATCCGCGTTCCGTGTTCTTGCCGCGTTAACCCGATGTTCATACTCAGAGCATTCCAGCGCGGAGCAGACGGTGTTATCCTTTGCGGATGTCACCCCGGCGACTGCCACTATACTTCAGGTAACTACTATACACGCCGCAGAATGGCGCTTCTCTTCTCAATGCTCGACTTCCTCGGAATCGAGAGAGAAAGAACCCGTGTTGAATGGGTTTCAGCTGCTGAAGGTGCAAAGTTCTCGGCAACAATGAACGAGTTTGTAGAAAAGGTAATATCTCTCGGTGAGAATAAGAGATTGGAGGATCTGCGATGCAAAAGATAACACGCGATATGTTGATTGATAAGGCAGTATCCCTCCTTGCAGACGGAACCGTTACTTCGGTTATCGGCTGGAGACGCGGTGAGTTTGATTATGACATCACACCGTCCGTATTCAAAGATGAGGCTGACCTTAAAGAGAATTTTGTATGGAACGATTTCTGTGGTGCAAACTTCTCAAAATACCTCGTTTCAAAGACAATTAAAGCAGAAGGCAAGATTCTTGTTTTCCTCAAGCCGTGTGACACTTACAGCTTCAACCAGCTCCTTACGGAACACCGCTTCGATCGTGAAAAGGTCTATGCAGTAGGTATCCCGTGTGAGGGAATGGTTGATATCGCAAAGGTAAAGGAAATCACAGGCGACGGTATCGCAAAGATTGACTTTGACGGCGATACATTGAAAGCTACTACTCTTTATGCTGATGCTCCGGTTTCGGTCGCATGTGCAGATGTTCTTGCAGAGCGTTGCATTAACTGTAAGAGTAAGAAGCATGTAGCTTATGACGAGCTTATCGGAGAAGACGGTGAAGTTCTTGATTCAAACCGCTTTGATGAAGTTGAAAAGCTCGAGAAGATGACTCCGGATGAAAGATTTGCATTCTGGCAGAACGAGCTCTCCCGTTGCATCCGTTGCAACGCTTGCCGCGATGTATGTCCGGCATGTACTTGCGAAAAGTGCGTTTTCGGTAACCCGAATTCAGGCGTTGAAAACAAGGTTGCAGCAAACAGCTTTGAGGAGAAGATGTTCCACATCATCCGCGCATTCCATGTAGCAGGCCGTTGCACGGACTGTGGCGAATGCTCAAGAGTATGTCCGCAGAACATTCCGCTTCACCTTCTTAACCGTAAGTTTATAAAGGATATAAACGAATTCTACGGTGAGTATCAGGCAGGAGCAGAGGAAGGCTCTCGCGCTCCTCTCGTAAATTACACAGTTGACGATGTCGAACCGTGTGATGTTTTTGATAGGGGGGATAAGTAATGCGTAAAATTTCAAACGATAAGCTCTCCGCTTTCTTCGCTGCTGTTTCAGCAGATATGCCGCTTTACCTCCCGATTGACAGCGACGACGGTTGCGCTCGCTTCGCTAAGTGGGAAGAGGGAAAAGAGTGGAGTGCGGCTCTCAACACTGTTCGCAGTGCAAAAGACTTTTTCTTCCCCCAGATGGAAAATATCGTCGAGTTTAAGCGCGACGGTAAAAACATCGAAATCGTTGATATCCGCGACGAAAAAGAAGATTATGTTATCTTCGGTGTTCGTCCGTGTGATGTAAAGAGCTTTGAGATTCTTGACCGCGTATTCCTCGTGGATCCGGTTGACAGCTTCTATAAAGAACGCCGTGAACACGGTCTCGTAGTTTCTGTCGCGTGTTCAAAGCCCTCTGAAACCTGCTTCTGTTCTGCATTCGGAATTGATGCAACTTCTCCGACAGGCGATATCAGCGCTTGGAGATGTGATGATGCGCTTTATCTTAACGCTAATACCGAAAAGGGCGAAGCTTTTATGAAGAAAATCGCATCTTTCACGGAAGATGCCGATGAAAAGGCAGTTGAAACTCAGAAGGAAACAACAAAGAAGATTCTTTCAAAGCTTCCTCTTGCAAACCTTGACCCGTCAAACTTCGGCGGCGGAAAGACAAAGGAATTCTTCGATGCTCCGCAGTGGAAGGACCTCGCTGAGACATGTCTCGGTTGCGGAACCTGCACATTCGTCTGCCCGACCTGCCAGTGCTACGACATTAAGGAATTCAACACAGGAAAAGGCATCCAGCGTTTCCGTTGTTGGGACTCCTGCATGTATTCAGATTTTACAAAGATGGCTCACGGCAACCCGCGTCTCACACAGACAGAGCGTTTCCGTCAGAGATTTATGCACAAGCTTGTGTACTATCCTGAAAACAACGACGGAATCTTCGGTTGCGTAGGTTGCGGAAGATGCCTTTCAAAATGTCCGATTTCAATGAACATTGTAAAGGTAATGAAGGCGATTGGAGGAAAAGAAAATGAGTAATACTTCAGATGCATTGATTCCTGTAATCGGTGTTATTACCGATGTAAGAATTGATACTCCGGATATAAAGACTTTCCGCGTTGTTACTCCCGACGGAAA
>JAZTWZ010000062.1:0-9480 GCA_045636165.1 Eubacteriales bacterium | reverse complement strand
ATATAAGCGACTTTACAAAGCAGAACTAATGAAAGATATTAAATATCTTCTCTCCCGCTTTCTCCCTTATTTCAAAAAATACCGCTTTATTCTCGCGCTCGACCTTATGTGTGCGGGTCTTACGACCGGATGTGATATCGTTCTTCCGTTTATCGTCCGCCACATAACAGACCTCGGTCTTCATAACATCGCAGAGCTTACCGTGAGCGTAATTTTTAAAATGACCGCGCTGTATATCGCTCTTCGCGTTGTCGATGTTCTCGCTCTTTACTTTATGCAGAACACAGGTCATATTATGGGCTCAAGAATCGAGAGCGATATGCGACGCGACCTTTTCGCCCAGTTCCAGCGGCTTTCGTATTCGTATTACAGCAACGCGAAGGTCGGTCAGCTCATGTCGCGCATAACGAGCGACCTTTTCGATATAACGGAATTTGCTCACCACTTCCCCGAAGAGCTTTTCATCGCAGTGGTAAAGATAATCGTTTCGTTTGTAATTCTCTGTTCGATGAATGTTCCGCTTACGCTGATTATCTTTGCAATCTTCCCGTTTATGATAATCTTCTCTTCCCGTTTCCGAAAGCGTATGAGAAGCGCGTTCAAGCGTTCCCGTGTTCAGATTGGCGAAATCAACTCTCAGGTTGAAGATTCGCTTCTCGGAATCCGCGTTGTAAAATCGTTTGCAAACGAAGAGATTGAAAAGGAAAAATTTGAGGGCGGAAACCGCAAATTCCTCGACATCAAGAAAGAAACATACAAGTACATGGCAGGTTTTCACAGCACAACCCGATTCTTCGACGGTCTTATGTACATAGTCGTCGTGGCAGTCGGTGCGCTGTTCTTGATTAGCGGACAAATCACCCCCGGCGACCTTATGGCGTATCTCCTTTATGTTACAACTCTCCTCACCTCAATCCGCAGAATTGTTGAGTTTACCGAGCAGTTCCAGCGCGGTATGACCGGAATTGAGCGTTTTGTTGAGGTTTTAGATGAGCCGATAGACATAGAGGATGCTGAAGATGCAGTAGAGCTTCCGCCCGTTTCGGGAGACATTTCGTTTGAGGATGTTTCGTTTAAGTATTCCGATAACGGCGAATATGTCCTCTCGGGAATAAACCTCGATATTAAGAGCGGTCAGAATATCGCAATCGTCGGTCCGTCAGGCGCAGGGAAGACTACTATCTGCAACCTTCTCCCCCGTTTTTACGACGTAACCGCAGGCAAGATTACGATTGACGGTTTTGACATCCGCAATGTCACGACCGATTCTCTCCGCAATCAGATTGGCATAGTCCAGCAGGATGTATACCTCTTCTCGGGAACGGTTTATGACAACATAGAATACGGTCTCCCCGGAGCTTCAAGGGAAGAGATTGAAAAGGCAGCACGCCTTGCAGGTGCTCACGAGTTCATCTCCGAGCTTCCGAACGGGTACGATACCTTCGTCGGTGAGCGCGGCGTAAAGCTCTCGGGCGGTCAGAAGCAGCGAATCAGCATCGCGAGAGTGTTTCTCAAAAATCCGCCGATTCTCATTCTCGACGAAGCCACAAGCGCGCTTGATAACGAAAGCGAGCATATTGTCCAGCAGTCTCTCAAAGAGCTTGCAAAGGGCAGAACAACGCTCACAATCGCCCACCGCTTAACCACCATCAAAAACGCCGATACCATCCTCGTTCTTACCGAAAACGGTATTGAGGAAAGCGGCTCGCATCGCTCTCTTGTGGAAAAAGGCGGAATTTACGCAGGTCTTTACAGCTTATATACAGAAGAATAATTTAAACACCCGATGCATATTGCATCGGGTGTTCATTTATTTCTTTTTAAAGAGCAAACCTGCTATCTTTTCGCCTTTGGGAAGACCTTTTACATCGTCCTCAGTGATTCCCTTTGAAACGAGCATTGATACGAAGTAAACAACAACTCCGACGCCGATTGACGCGACAACGCCGATAAAGTTGCCGACAAACGGTTCTGCTACCTTATACACAGCAAATACCGCAACGCCCATTATAACCGAGGAGATAAGCGGACGGAGATATGTCGATAAGAAATTCGGCTTGAACTTTACGAGTCGCGCGAGGAAAATCATATTCATTACCGTTATAAGTACATAACAGAGCACTGTTCCCACCGCCGCGCCCGAAAGCTCAACGCCCGGAATTGCGATAAGGATGTAGTTTGCAACAATCTTTACAACCGCGCCACAGAGCATCGTGATAAGCGGAAGTGTTGCGTGTCCGAGCGCCTGCATTGAGGTTGAAGTAAGCGATGATGCGCAGAGGAAGAACGACGCAATGCCGAGAATAGAGAGAACGGGAGCCGCTATCGCGACATCCGCCTGCGAGTGGTAAAGTATTGAAAGAATCGGCTTTGAGAGAACGGAGATTCCGACTGATGCCGGAAGCGTAAAGATTATGACTATGCGAAGTGCCGAGAGAAGCGTTTCGTGAAGCTTCTTTTGGTCTCCTACCGCGTGGGCGGCAGAGATTGTCGGCGTTACTGATACATTGAGTGAAATTATAATTGACGGAACAAGGTTAAATAGCGGAAGCGCATAGTTTTCGTAAATTCCGAAAAGGCTTGTCGTCTGCTCGTTGTTGTAGCCGAGAGATGCAAGGCGGTTTGTTATGAGGAACATATCTATCGTGCTTGTAAGATTCATTACAAGCGAGCCGATAGTTACGGGTACTGCGATTTTCAAGAGAGAAGATAGAATCTCGCCACCCTTTCGGCTCTCAAGCGTTTCGCCTTCCGTATTCTGAGCTTTTTTCTTCATGTGAATTGCAAAGCCAACCATAAGAAGAACCGTCAGAACCGTTCCCGTTGTGATTCCGAGGATAATTCCCGATGAGATGTATTTATCCGCAAAGCCCATTGAGAGGAAAACCCACGCGAGAGCAAGCCCGATAAAGAGTCGGGACAGCGCCTCGATTATCTGGGAGAGCGCGGTCGGAATCATATTTTCGTGACCCTGGAAATAACCGCGGAAACCTGCCGTCACCGCCATAAAGAGAACTGCAGGAGCGAGCGTGATTATGCTTATCTCAGCGTTTATGTCGTTTGTCGCAAGCGCAAGCGGCTTTGCAAAAACGAGAAGAACAACCATTCCCACAGCACCGAGCGTGATACAAAGCATAAGCGCAGTTTTAAAAATCTTCTTCGTCTCACGCGGTCTTCCGAGCGCGCGGCTTTCGGAAATCATTTTCGATATCGCAATCGGAATTCCTGCCGTCGCAATAGTCAGAAGTATCGAATAATAACGGTAGGCTATGCTGTAAAGCCCCATCGTATATTCACCGACGAGGTTCGTAAGCGGAATGCGGAAAACCGCACCGATTACCTTAACCATAATGCTTGCAATTGCAAGAATCAATGCGCCCTTTACAAATGACGCGCCTTTTTTCTGTGTCAAAATATTCATCCCCTCGGCTTATATGTCAAGTATCATTACTCTCTGAATTATTCCGCCGTCCGACTCGCGGAAGGCTTCGTAAAAACCGTATTTCTTATAAAAACTGTATGCCGCAGTATTTGTTTCTGCAACGCGGACGCTGATATGCTTTTTTGAAAGTGCCTTATATCTGCTCATCGCGTGACCAATAAGCTGGATACCTAAGCGTTTGCGGCGGTACTCGGGTTTTAAATAGATAAACGATATATGCCCTGCATTCGGGTACACCTTCTGTGAAACAGAAAGCTCTATAATTCCTATCTCCTCATCACCGAGGAGACCGAATACAATGCTTTCATCATCCTTTTTGAGAAGCTTTTTCGTGTTTCTCTCAATTCGCGCAAGATCACACTCCTCACCGAAAACTTCGCCCTCACCGAGACGGTGGTAGTTCTTTATCTTTTCGGCGTCAAGAGGATACACGGCATTTTTAAACCAGACATTTCTGCCGCCACCCTCGCGAACCCATGACATTCCCTCATCAAAGCCTGCAAGCGAACGCAAATGCTCGTTGCAGTTTGAGAAGACCTCGGTATATTTCCCGTCTTCCCGGCGGAAGTGGCTTATGCAGGTGTTGTCGCCCCAGTCGGCAGACTCAACACCCGTAAGGTCGTCTCTATTTTTCAGACCGTGCATAAGCATCCGTATAGTCGCACCGTGGCTCACTATCGCGATTGCCTTACCGTCGTTTTCCGAAGCGATTCTGTCAAGCGCAGACTTCGCTCTCTCATAAACACTTCTGTATGTCTCGCTTCCCGAGACGGAAAACTCAAGCGGACTGTACTGCCAGGCGTCATATTCTCTCTTGTGGCTCGATATAAGCTCTCCCCACGGTCTGTCTTCCCATACGCCAAAGCCAATCTCACGGAATGCTCTCTCGCGGATAAGCGGAAGGTTCTTTGGCTCATATATCGCCTTTGCCGTCTCGCTGGTACGGGTAAGGTCGCTTGAATAAACCTTATCTATTTTTATATCGCGGAACCTCTCGCGCAGCTTTTCAATCTGCATATATCCTTTTGGCGTAACAAGCCCGTCAAAGTGCCCGTACACACGGCGCGTGAGGTTTCCGAAGGACTCGGCGTGACGGACAAAATATATATCTGTCATACTTTTTCCCTTCCGTTTCCTAAAAACAAAGCTTAAGCTCGCGCACGGTTTCCTCTGCCGCACGGCGCACTCTCTCGGAATATGCACCCTCTCCTTGCGGCTCGGTTATCGCTCTTGTCACATATACAAGTCCGCCAAGCCCGCGTATGTCAAACGCTCCGTTTATATCGCGCGCCGCAGTTTTCTCTCCGTCATAGCCTGTTATAAGCATCGGTGTTTTCTTGTATGTTCTGCGAAGCTCAGAGAGAACAGCGTTTTTAACTCCTCCAACCGAAAGCCCGATTTCAGAATATCCCATATCCCCTACTCGGTCATCGCCGAGATGGCTTACCTTTTCACAAACCACGCGGTAAACGCTTCTTGTTCCGGCAATAAGCTCGCGCACCTCGCGCGGAGACCCATATTCGGAATGAGCAGCAACGAAAACGCTCTTTTCCTGCTCACGGCTCTTTTCAAAAATCGGAGCGAGTCCGTCCGTTCCGAAATACGGAGAGACGGTCACGCAGTCTGCATCAAAAACATCAAAATAAAGCTCTGCCTCTGCTTTTGCGGCAACGGGGTCGCCACTGCATTTCGCATCAGCTATTGTGAAAAGACCCTTTTCCTTTGCATAAGATATCGCGTCGAGCACAGTTTCAGTGCCGTACGGAAGAAGAGCTGCGACATTTACTGAAATCGCAGGAATGATATCGCAGACCGTTCCTATAAGAACACGGTTGAACGCGCGGACAGCCTCGGCTTTATCTGCATATCCTCTCATAAACTCAAGCGGCAGTTCAGAATATCCCATATCAAGACCGACGACACACGGAGCTGCGCCTAATGCAATTTTTGTCATAAGTGAATCTAATTTCATAATTTATCCCTCTTTTCACAAAATACATTATACCACAAAATAACGCTAAAGTATATATTTTTATCTTGACCCGCAAGGAAAAATATAGTATTCTAATTCTATATAATATTTGGTTTTCATATATGATAAGGAGGACATTATTTTGGACAACAACAAGCGCGGCTCATGGGCCTCAAGTTTTGGTTTTATTATGTCAGCTGTCGGCTCGGCAGTAGGTCTTGGCAACATCTGGGGTTTTCCGTATAAAATGGGTAAATCGGGCGGTTTCACTTTCCTTCTGGTTTACATTCTCATCTCCGTCACCGTCGGTATTACCATGATGGTTTCAGAGCTTGCGATAGGAAGAAAAACAGGCAAAAACCCGATAGGCGCTTACAGAATGCTTTCAAAGAAATTCTCCTTCCTTGGTTGGATGGCAGTTATTGCGCCGTTCCTTATCCTCAGCTTCTATACCGTTCTCGGTGCATACTGCATCGAATATATGGTTTTGAATCTCTCAAACATATTTACGGGTGCGACAGCCGTTGCAGGCGCGGAATCTTTCGCCGCAATGCTCACTAACCCCACCTCTTCTCTCATTTACACACTCGTCTTTATGGCTCTTTGCTATATTATTAACCGTGGCGGAGTTTCAGGAGGCATCGAGAAGTTCAATAAAATCGGTATGCCGGCTCTCTTCGTTATGCTCCTCATCATCGTTATCCGTTCGGTTACGCTCCCGAATGCAGTTGAGGGTCTTAAGTACATGTTCGTTCCCGGATATTCGGTCAGCGCAGGCTTTGTAGAAAAAGCGCCGAGCTTTATAACAGTCCTTGCAACGGCAGGCGGCCAGGTCTTCTTCTCTCTTTCTCTTGCAATGGGAATTATGATTACCTACGGTTCATACCTCAAAAAAGGCGAAAGCCTCGTTAAAAACTCAATCGTTATTTCAATTTGTGATACTATCGTCGCCCTTCTTGCAGGACTTGCAGTTTTGCCGGCAGCTATCTCAACAGGTATTTCCCAGGGCGTTCCGCTCAGCGAAATCCAGCTTGGCGGTCCGAAGCTTCTCTATATTACCCTCCAGGATGTTTTTAACTCTATGGGTGCAATCGGTCCCATTTTCGGTGCAATATTCTATCTCCTCGTAGTTATAGCTGCTACGACCTCTATCATTTCTCTTCTTGAGGTTGTTTGTGCATACTTTATCGACCGCAACATCGAACGCGGTCGCGACCCGAAGCGAAACAAGGTTATTCTCTGGGTTTGCATTGCTGTTGCAGCAGAAGCTGCGATTGTTGCAATCGACGGTCTCGGCTCAAACGGTATATGGGTTCCTTTCCAGAAAACCTTCGGAATTATCGGCTCGTTCAACGACTGCTGGCTTGACTTTATCGATACCATCGCAGAAGGTATCCTCATGCCGCTCGGTGCTCTTATCATGAGCATCATTGTTGCATGGGTGTTGAAGCCTAAAACAATTCTTGAAGAAGTAAACGGAAACAAAAAATGTTTCTTCTCTTCATTCTATTCTATCTGCATGCGCATATTTGTTCCTATCGTTATGTTCCTTGTCTTCCTTGGTCAGATGGATTCATTCTTCGGTCTCGGAATATTTAAGTAATAAAGCAGTATATTAAGGGGGTCGCTTTATGAGTCGCTACGAGAGTCTTGCCCTGTGCTATGACGAATTTACCGAGGATGTTTCATATCCTCGCTGGGCAGACTTTTTCGAAAAGCTTTTTGCCACTCACAATACGGAAGTAAAAAGCATTCTTGACCTCGCCTGCGGCACAGGTACCCTCTCCTTTATTTTTGCCGAGCGCGGGTATGAGGTCATAGGCGTTGACGCCTCTCCCGATATGCTTTCCTGCGCTGCTGCAAAGCCCTGTCCCGACGGTGCTATCTCTCCGCTTTTTCTCTGTCAGGAGATGGAGGAGCTTGACCTTTACGGAACGGTTGACGCCGCCGTATCAAGCCTTGACAGCATAAACTATCTCGACGGTCCCGATGCGCTTGACGCAACGCTTTCAAGACTTAAGTTCTTCATAAATCCCGGTGGACTTTTCCTCTTTGATGTAAATACAGAGTATAAATTTAAAACGATTGACGGCGAGTGCTTCATGCGCGACGGTGACGAAGATGTCTGCATCTGGCGCGCGGCGTATGATGAAGCGGAAAAACGCTGTCTTATGATGATTGATGTCTTTAAGGCAGAGGGCGATTTGTGGTCGCGTTCGTTTGAAGAACACGAGGAATACGCATTTTCGGAAAGCGAAATAAAAGAAGCCCTTGAAAGAAACGGCTTTTCTCTCGAAGCCCGCTACGGCGAGCTTTCAGAAGAGAACCCGACCGATGAAAGCCTTCGTATTTTCTATGTTGCGAGAAGAAACGAATACTAATTAAAAAGGAGACGCAAACTATGCCCGGTCTTGGTTTTGTCAGAAGCGAGCTTGAAATAAAGACTCTCACTCTCCATGTTTTGAATTATATTGATATGCCCGTTTCGTTTGACGAGCTCATGCAGATGGTCTTTGTTGACGATGCGATAAACTACTTCAACTTTGCAGACTATTTAAACGGTATGGTTAAAACCGAGCATGTCGCGCTCTCGGGAGATTCAGGTATAGATAAATATTCGATAACCCCAAAAGGCATCCGTGACCTTACCGCTATCCGAAGCTCTGTCCCCGGCTCCGTTCTCAGAAAGGCAGAGAAGGCTTGCGATAAATGCCGCAACGAAATCACGAGAAAGAATCTTGTTTCCGTCAAGATAGTTGAAGAAAACGGCTCTTTCCGTGCTGTTTGTTCTCTCTCGGATGAGTCAGGCGAAGTTTTCTCCTTTTCAATGTCTGCCCCGTCACGCGAGTCGGCAAAGGAATTCACCGTAAACTTCTATAAAAACGCTGAGCGCATATATAATGACTTCCTGCGCTCCATCCTTAAAACGGACAATTAATTTCAAAAAACTATTGACAATTATGCCGTTTTTTTGTATAATAATTTAGCTTGTTGAGCAGAAACGTCTGCTTCAATAAGGGCCTTTAGCTCAGTTGGTTAGAGCTCCCGGCTCATAACCGGATGGTCCTGGGTTCGAGTCCCCGAAGGCCCACCAAAACAAGAAACACTCTATCGCAAGATAGGGTGTTTTCTTTTTTTGTGGTATCCTGAGTGAGACGAGAAAAGCACGGCGGCTTGCCGCAAAAAGGCTTCTGGGGGAAGGCTTTTTAGTGCGCGGGTAGAGTCCCCGAAGGCCCACCAATGAAGAGCCAGACGAACACAGCCAAAATCTTTATGATTGACGGAGTCTTCGTTCTGGTGTGCTCGATTTAGAATACGAGCAAAAAAGTAAAGACTACTCATGAGATTTCCCATGGGTAGTCTTTTTTTATTTGTTTATAGTGAATAAAAAACATCTATCTGCTGAGCGTACGATTTCCCTCCGCCTGCAGCTCCACCGAAAAGAACCTCCGAAGCTTCCGCGTCAATAAACCCCTTCTGTTTTGGCGTTATGTTGAACTCCATTTATTATCACCGCACTGAAAGAATCCTTCTCAGGTCGTCTTCTTCTATTGTAGTATTTCCTATTCGCAGAATATCTGTTGTAATTTCGTCTGTAAGCACTCGATCTGTAGTCACACACATCGATTGAATATAGTCTCCTGCCATATTTGGCACATAGATGTAATTTGCTAATATGGTGCCATCCACATTTACTTTTCCATCTCTATCTACAACTAAAAGATTCCTTTTTTCTTGGCTCGTTCCATTACCTATAACGAAAATATCGGGGGCTTTCGGATCAGCGTATTGACCGAAAATATATTGATTTGAACACGTTGCAGTGTTTGCGTGTCCAGCTATGAATACTTGTTCCAATTTTCCCGGAATTTCATTCGAAGTGATAGCCGCAAAACATTTATCTCCATATACTTTATTATTACCACCAAAAGCAGAAGAGCCAGCACCAGTAACAATATTGCCACCAAAACTGCTGTGTTGAGTATTTCCACCTCCCGACCCAATGGTAGCCTTCCCTGCTACTTCAAGCACTTTGCTAGCAATCTTGTTTTCTGCTGTTAAATTG
>JAZTWZ010000061.1:0-1894 GCA_045636165.1 Eubacteriales bacterium | reverse complement strand
CTTAAAGAGCTCAAAGGCTTCAAGCCGATACCGATGAGAATTGAGTGCGACAACGATGTATACGAGGGCGAATATGCTTTCGGCGCAATTTCAAGCTCACTCAACATCGGCGGTATAATCAAATATAATCGTGAGGATATCGAGTTTGATGACGGTTTATTCGAGCTCAACCTTGCCAAAATGCCCCACGGTGCAAAAATGTGGACAGAGCGCGCAAAAGAGCTGCTTATCGACCACAAATACAACGAGGATATGTTTACCCTCACCAAGGGCAGCCACTTCGTTATCGAGAGTAAGGGAGAGAATATTGCCTGGACTCTCGACGGTGAATACGGCGGCGCTTACAAGATAACCGAAATTGATTGCCGTAAGCAGGTAATAAAGGTATACAGAAACTGATTTACTCTTGACATAATGTAATAAAAGTGATATATTTGCTTTATTATATATTATAATATAAAGCGTTGAAGCAGAATGTGCATCGATAAGGATGATTTCAGAGAGTCCGCCAAATGCTGTGAGGCGGGTATTCAACCCCGATGACGACCACTGCCGAGTGCCTGCGAAGTTGATTTGTTTCAAATAAGCTGTGCCGCAGAAGTTGCGTTAAAACTTAAAGAGAGGCGTAATCAGATTTACGCAACACGGGTGGAACCGTGGAGTATTGTCAATTGTACTTCACCCTGTTTTTTACACAGGGTGAAGTTTTTTATTTTTCAGAAAGGATGAAAAACGATGATTAACGTAACACTCAAAGACAATGTTGTTAAGGAGTACGAAAACGGCACTACCGTTGCCGATATTGCAAAGAGCCTCGGTATGGGTCTTTACAAAGCTGCTTGCGTTGCCAGAGTAAACGGCGAGGTCTGCGACCTTCGCACTGCACTCGATGCTGATGCTCAGGTTGAAATCCTGACATTTGACGATGAGGAAGGCAAGAAGACTTTCCGTCACACTGCTTCCCACATTCTTGCTCAGGCTGTAAAGAGACTTTATCCGCAGGCAAAGCTTGCTATCGGTCCCGCTATCGATAATGGCTTCTATTATGATTTTGACTGTGATGTTTCCTTCACTCCCGAAGTTCTCGAGAAAATCGAGGCTGAGATGAAGAAGATTGTAAAAGAGGGTCTTGCTCTCGAAAGATATGAGCTTTCTCCCGATGAAGCTATCGCTATGATGGAAGAGAGAGGCGAAATCTACAAGGTTGAGCTTATCAAGGAGCACGCTGACAAGGGCGAGAACATCTCCTTCTTCAAGCAGGGCGAGTTCGACGAGCTTTGTGCTGGTCCTCACATTCCCGACACATCAAGAGTAAAGGCATTCAAGCTCACATCCGCAACAGGCGCTTACTGGAGAGGTGACTCCAACAACAAGATGCTTCAGAGAATCTACGGCACAGCCTTCACAAAGCAGGCTGACCTCGATGCTCACCTCGAAGCAATCGAAGAAGCAAAGAAGCGTGACCACAACAAGCTCGGCCGTGACCTTGAAATTTTCACAACTGTTGACTGTATCGGTCAGGGTCTTCCCGTACTTCTTCCCAAGGGCACACAGATTGTCCAGACTCTTCAGAGATTTGTTGAAGACGAAGAAACAAGAAGAGGCTGGCTCCGTACAAAGACTCCCCTTATGGCAAAGAGTGACCTTTACAAGATTTCAGGTCACTGGGATCATTATAAAGACGGTATGTTCGTACTCGGCGACGAGGAAAAGGACGATGAAGTATTTGCACTTCGTCCCATGACTTGTCCGTTCCAGTATCAGGCATACCACAACAGAGCAAGATCATACAGAGATCTTCCCATGAGATTGGCAGAAACTTCAACTCTTTTCAGAAATGAAGCTTCAGGCGAAATGCACGGTCTTATCCGTGTGCGTCAGTTCACAATTTCAG
>JAZTWZ010000060.1:0-7708 GCA_045636165.1 Eubacteriales bacterium | reverse complement strand
CGGCAGAATTACATTTCAGAATAAATTTAGGTCTGTCGTCGGCCGTAAAGACGATGCTGCCATGGGGCAGTTTATGGAGAAAATTATATGTTTGCTTGGGGAAAATCGGATATAGGAATGGCTCGGAAAGATAACCAGGATTCCTATGTTTACAGCGTGTCAGATGCCAAAAAGCTTGCATTCGCAGTTGTGTGTGACGGTATGGGAGGTGCCGCGGCAGGAAATGTTGCGAGTCAGCTTGCTCTTGAAAAGTTTACGGAACATATAAAAGAAACAAATTGCAAAAACTTTTCGCACGAGCAGATTTGCACGCTTCTTGAAAATGCTCTTGAGGATGCAAATACCGCAGTCCACGACAAAGCACTGTCTGACCGTTCGTTTACGGGAATGGGAACGACGCTTGTAGCTGTAGTTGCGACATCGTCAAAGGTGGCGGTTATAAATGTCGGAGACAGCAGAGCGTATAAGATCAATGCAGAGGGTATTTCGAAAATAACGAATGACCATTCGCTTGTTGCTGATATGGTCCGTATGGGCGAAATTACCGAAGAGCAGGCGCAGGAGCATCCAGGTAAAAATCTTATAACCCGTGCCGTGGGAACGGATGTTACAGTTACGGGAGATGTGTTCTTCCCTGAAATTGAGCGAGGAGATTTCATTCTTCTTTGTTCTGACGGTCTTTCAAACCTCGTGAGCGAACAGGAAATGCTTTATGAGGTAATGCACGGTGACAGTCACGAAGACTGTTGCTCAAGGCTTATTGATATAGCCAATAAGCGTGGCGGTTTCGATAATATAACGGTCGTATTACTTGCGTTTTAGCGGAGGGGGATAATAAAATGGCTGATAAATACATAGGAAAGCTCCTTGATAACAGATATGAAATTCTTGAAGTAATCGGAACGGGTGGAATGGCAGTTGTTTATAAGGCTCTTTGCCACCGTCTGAACAGACATGTTGCAATTAAAATATTAAAGGACGAATTTGCAAAGGACGAGGAATTCAGAAACAGATTCCATGCAGAAAGCCATGCTATTGCGATGGTTTCGCATCCGAATATTGTTGCTGTTTATGATGTTTCACGCTCAAATTCGGTAGAATATATTGTTATGGAGCTTATCGACGGAATATCGCTCAAGCAGTATATGAAGCGTCGCGGAAAGCTTTCGCAGAAAGAAGCTATACACTTTACGATTCAGATACTCAGAGCGCTTTCTCACGCTCACTCAAAAGGCATTATCCACAGAGATATAAAGCCACATAATATTATGATTCTCCGTGACAGCACGGTCAGAGTTACAGACTTCGGAATAGCAAGACTCGAATCTTCTCAGAAGACTGTAACGAGAGAAGCATTCGGCTCTGTTCATTACATAGCTCCTGAGCAGGCAAAGGGAAGCAAGATAGATTGCAGAGCAGATATTTATTCAACCGGCGTCGTGCTTTACGAGATGCTTACGGGCAGACTGCCGTATGAAGGAGATACGCCTGTATCAATCGCTATCCAGCATATCAACTCGCTGCCACTTAGCCCGAGAGAGATTAACCCGGAGATTCCTGAGGCTCTCGAGAAAATTACTATGAAGGCAATGGCTCCGTCACTCCCGAAGAGATATGCTTCTACGGACGAGATGATAGAAGACCTTGAGATGTTCCGCAAAAATCCCGAGATGCATGTTGCGTACGAGCCGCCCGTTTCAAGAGAAGAGGAAGACCTTTCAAAGACAAGACCGATTAAACTCAAAGACGAGGATGTTTTTGAAGAGGATATAGATATTAAGAAAGACGACGATAAAAAGGACAAGATGCCTATGATAGCGGCAGCAGTTGCATGCGGTATCTTCCTTATAGGCGTTGTAACGCTTCTCGGAACAATATTCGGTTGGTGGAACGGCAGCAAGGCAAAAGTAATCGAAACTCCTGATGTTGTCGGTATGACTATCGAAGAGGCAATGAAGGAATACAAAGATTTTGAAGTTCTCGAGATTAACGAGGATGCACGCGAATACAGCGATGAACACGAAGAGGGCGTAATAATCAAACAGCGCCCCGAGGCTGAAATGTCAAATTCATCAGGAAAGATTTATGTCACATTGAGCCGTGGAAAGCGAGAGGGTGGAATAGTTGTTCCTGAACTTCTGAATATGACCAAGGAACAGGCAGAAATCGTTCTTGAACGCGAAGGGCTTGTTTGCAAAATCGAAGAGGAAAACTCAGAAGAAGTAGAGGTCGGTCATATTATAAAGACAGAACCCCAGGCTCAGACAGAGCTTGAAGAGGGGGATATAGTAACTGTTTTCGTAAGTCTCGGAAAAGAAGTTATTGAGAGCGTTGTCCCGAAGATTACGGGAATGACAGAGGACGCGGCAATAGCTGCTCTTGAAGCTGCGAAGCTTTCTAAGGGAAGCATCGGCCACGAAAACAGCGACACTGTAAAGAAGGGCGTTGTCATAAGACAGGATGTTCCTGACGGTGAGAAGAGAGCTGAAGGAACAAGCATCGGCTTTACAATAAGCCTTGGCCCGAAGACAGTTGAAACAAAGCCCGAGCCTGAAAAGGAAACACCGGTAACAACTGAGAAACCGGCTGATAAGCCTGCAGTAGAACCAACGGAAAAGACAATCAAGATTTCGCGCGAAATCAGACTTCCTGATTCGCCCGAAACATTTGTTGTAAAAATTACGGTTAACGGCAAAACACAGTACGAAAAAACACATAAGGGGACTGACGGTTCTGTCAATGTCACATTAAACGGAAACGGACCTTCAACGGTATGCGTTTATATAGATAATGTGCTTCGTCAGGAAATACCGATAGATTTCAAATAATATGGAAAAAAAGAGTTTTGGTAGAATTCTTAAGGGAATAGGCGGCTTTTACTATGTCGATACGGAAGAAGGTCTTATTACCTGCCGCGCACGAGGAAAGCTCCGCAAGCTCGGTATAACTCCGTATATCGGCGATTTTGTCGATGTTTCAGTGCAGGATGATAATACAGGCTATGTAATGGAAATACACGAACGGAAGAATCTTATGATTCGTCCGCCGATTGCCAATATCGATATGATAGCAATTATCGCGTCAAAAGCACCGCCTTGCACCGATACATATTTCATAGACAGAATTACGGCGATGGCGACTCATAAAAATATAGAAGTCTGTATTGTTATAAATAAATGCGACGAAGATATAGGTGAGGAGCTTTTTGAGATTTATAAGAGTACGGGAACAAAGGTCTTCCGTTTAAGTGCAATGAGCGGTGAGGGTGTAGATGAATTTAGGGAACACCTTCGCGGAAAGCTTACTGCGCTTACGGGAAATTCGGGTGTCGGCAAATCTACGCTTATCAACGCCCTTATCCCGTCAGCCTCTCTTGAGACGGGCGAAATAAACCAGAAGCTTGGTCGAGGCAGGCACACAACAAGACTTGTTGAAATATTGAAGGCGGACGAAAATACATGGATATCAGATACTCCCGGTTTTTCGGCATTTGATATCTGTGCACAGTCTGAGATAAATGCAGAGAACCTTGAAACTTTCTTCCCTGAATTTGCAGAATTCAGAGATGATTGCCGCTTTACGGGCTGTGCCCATATAAAAGAGGACGGTTGCGCTGTTTTAGAGGCGCTTAAAAACGGAAAGATACAGCCATCCCGATATGAGAGCTATGCGAAGATGTATTCAGAGCTTTTGGCTCTTCCGAAGTATAAGTAGGTGAGATATATGAAGAAAAATGAGATACTTTCTTTGCTTAAATATGCAGGGAGCATTCTTGCAAACCAGTTCATTGCGATTCTTGTGGCATTCTTTGTAAATAATATGATTGCCTTTTTTGCTCCTAACGGTCTTATGTTACTCAGATTTCTTGTTCCATTTATTGTTTATCTCGTTCTGCTTTATACTTTATCTTGGAGCAGAGGTTCGTCAGATGCCAACAGAATAAAACTTTCAATGCTCTATAACAATAAGTTCAGAGGCTTTATTGCCGGCTTTATTGCGGCTTTGCCGTCATTCGTTTTTGCTGTTCTTGCGTTTATGTCAGAAAGCGGGAGTGCATCATTTTTTGAGTTTCTCGGAGTTGATGGTGTAACTGCGATAAATCGGTTTATAAATATGCCGCTTGGGAATTTATATGTTTTTGCAAACGAAAACCCTGCTTTGAATCTTGTTTTCCCGTTCTTTATCCCGGTACTTTCGGGAATAGCATATATTCTGGGGATAAACGGAATTTCACTTCGGCAGATTTTGATTTATAAAGCTGATAAGGAATAGAATACTATTAAATATCACGCCATAAGATTATTGGGGTGATATTTTTGAAATCTGAAAAAATTCTTAATACGGTAATATGTGCTCTTTTTGTGTGTTCTATAGCGTTTTTGTTCTTTCTTGAGGGAGATGTGAGAGTTCAGACTGCTTTGAAAAACATTGATTATGCTACTGTTGTAATAGATCCCGGTCACGGAGGAGAAGACGGCGGCGCAGTGGGTGACGGTATTCTTGAAAAAGAGATAAATCTTGATGTCTCACAAAAGCTTGAACACATACTAAATCTCTGCGGTGTGAATACCGATATGACAAGGCGCACTGACGATTCGCTGTCAATCGGCTCTGAGGGCACAGTGCGAAAGAGAAAAGTATCGGACATAAAAAAGAGGGTCGAGAAAATAAATGAAACTCCGGATGCGATTCTCATAAGCGTACATCAGAATTCTTTTCCGCAGGAAAAGTATAAAGGCGCACAGGTTTTCTTTTCAGAACGAAATTCAGACAGCGAAGAGCTTGCCAAAATCGTTCAGAATTCTTTCAAAGAGGGAATAGATAATAATAACAACAGACAGGCGAAAAAGAGCGACAAAACGATTTACATCTTAAATAATGTTAACTGTCCGTCGATTCTCATAGAGTGTGGCTTTTTATCGAATAATGAAGAAGCAAGGCTACTTAAGACGGATACATATAAAACAAAGCTTGCAACCTGCATTGCGGCAGGCTTTTTGAGATACAAAGATACAGAAGAGAAGTGATAAAGTATGAAGACAAAAACAGTATTTATCTGCAAGGACTGTGGGAACGAAACTCCTAAATGGAACGGAAAATGTCCTGCCTGCGGAGCTTGGAACACCTTGGAGGAAATGAGTGTTCAGGTAAAAAAATCTTCCGCTGTTTCGCAAAGTGCTTCCATAAAGCGAGGCGAACTTTCTTCAATTACAGAAATTGCGGTCAATGACGAAATTCGTTTTGATACGGGAATGGAGGAACTAAACCGTGTTCTCGGCGGAGGTGCAGTCCGAGGCTCGCTTGTTCTCGTAGGAGGTGAGCCGGGAATCGGAAAATCAACCATTCTTCTGCAGATTTGCCGCGAATTATGCTGTAAGTCTAAAGTACTTTACATATCGGGTGAAGAGTCACAGCGACAATTAAAGCTTCGTGCAGAGCGACTCGGCGTAAACCCTGAGTCTCTGTATGTGTATGCAGGGACTGATATGGACGATATCGTTTCGGTTACAGAGCAGGTAAAGCCCGAGATAATGATAATAGACTCAATTCAGACTGTATATAAAAGCGATTTGTCCTCAACTCCGGGAAGTATAGCGCAGGTCAGAGAATGTACGATGTCCTGCATGGAGATTGCTAAAGGGAAAAACATAACAGTTTTTGTTGTTGGTCATGTAAATAAGGACGGATACATCGCAGGTCCGAAGGTTCTTGAGCACATGGTTGACTGTGTCCTGTATTTTGAAGGCGATAAGAATATGTCATACCGAATTCTCCGCGCAGCAAAAAACAGATACGGCTCGACAAACGAAATCGGTGTTTTTGAAATGCGCGATAAAGGGCTTGTAGAGGTTAAAAACCCATCGGCTGCACTTCTTGACGGAAGACCGTGTGATGTTCCTGGAACTTGTGTCGCATGCGTTATGGAAGGCTCCCGTCCAATTCTTGCCGAGATTCAGGCTCTCGTAACCGCTACGGCGTACGGTACTCCACGCAGAATGAGCTCGGGTATCGACTACAACAGAGCAACGCTCCTGCTCGCGGTATTGGACAAGCGCGCAGGGTTTAAGATGGGGAACTATGATGCATACATAAATGTCATAGGCGGCCTTAAAATCGAAGAAACCTCATCGGACTTGCCGACGCTTCTTGCTATTGCATCTGCAGCGAAGGACAAGCCTTTACCGTGTGACCTTGCGGCTTTCGGTGAAATCGGACTGACGGGAGAGATAAGGTCAGTCTCGGCAGCACAGCAGAGGCTCAACGAAATCAAGCGACTCGGGTTTTTAAGGTGCATAATGCCGCTTCAGAATTCCCGTGATATAACAATTCCCGACGGACTTGAGGTTATATTTGCAAAGAACATAAGAGAAGCGATAAGCGTTCTTTTTTAAATTGACATTATACAGGAATTAATATATTATATAATTAGCTAATTTTTATGCATTTGAAATTATGGAGGAAGTACTATGAGCAGAAAAGCTGCGCGTGAGGTAGCCGTTCATATCGTATATGATTTTGGCTTCAATAATGAGATTGGAAGCGAATCACTCAACTATTTTTTGAGTGACGATTTTGCTGCGAGCATTTCAGACGATACGGAAATTTATTCACAGGTCGGCGCATCTCAGCACGCTTACATTTTAGAAGTTGTAAACGGTGTTGCAGAGAAGAGAGACGAGATTGACGAGCTTATTAAAAAATATTCCGTGGGTTGGAATCTTAATAGAATTTCGAGAATTGCAATGGCTATAATGCGCGTTGCGGTGTATGAATCAAAATATCTCGACGAGGTTTCAGAGAAGATTGCGATAAACGAGGCGGTTGAAATCGCTAAGAAGTACGATTCTGCAGAAACAGTATCGTTTATAAACGGAATTCTGGGAAGTATAGTCAGAGAAGGATAGGCGTAGATTATGGCGCGTATTTGCACAATCAGCGAGCTTAATGAATATCTAAAGTCGATGTTTGACTCAAACCCCAACCTCAGCGGAGTTTATGTAAGGGGAGAGATTTCAAACTACAAGTTCCATTCTTCTGGTCATCACTATATGACGCTCAAGGATGAAGGGTCGGTTATCAGGGCTGTTATGTTCAAGTATGATGCGACAAAGCTTAACTTCCGTCCCGAAAGCGGAATGAAGGTTATAGCCAAAGGACGAGTCAGCGTTTTCCCGAGAGACGGGCAGTATCAGCTTTATATAAGCGATATGATTCCTGACGGCGTAGGTGCGCTTTATGTCGCTTTTGAACAGCTTAAGAAGAAACTCCTTGCGGAAGGACTTTTTGACGAAAGTCATAAAAAAGCTTTGCCGAGATTTCCTCATAAGATAGCTGTTATAACCTCTCCGACAGGGGCAGCAGTCCGGGATATTTTAAGAATTTTAAAGGCGCGTTTTCCGATGGCGGAGGTGCTTGTATGTCCGGTTCTTGTTCAGGGACCTGATGCTCCGGCAGACATCGCGTCGATGATTGAATATGTAAATCTGCATAACCTTGCAGATCTGATTATTACCGGTCGTGGCGGTGGCTCTATTGAAGACCTTTGGGGGTTCAATGACGAGTCCGTTGCGAGAGCGATATATAATTCAGAAATTCCGGTTATCTCTGCCGTAGGTCACGAGCCGGATGTTACGATATCCGATTTTGTAGCGGATGTCCGTGCGGCGACGCCGTCAAACGCTGCGGAAATTGCAGTGCCAGATTCATC
>JAZTWZ010000059.1:0-5599 GCA_045636165.1 Eubacteriales bacterium | reverse complement strand
AGCCACATCGTATGATGTGGCTTGTTATATATTTCATTTAGAAGAATACAAACAAAAGCTGGGAAACGAGAACGACTGCTATAAGAGCAATCGGATATGTAGCCGCATACGCTGCTGCAACATCTTCTGTCTGAGCCGAGGAAATAAGGGTACCGAGAGCCGGAGTTGATGTCATACCGCCTGTGATTGAACCGAGGTTGTTAAGAAGCGGAAGCTTGAGGACATACTTTGCGAAGATGAAACCGATAATCATCGGGAAGATTGTGATAACAATACCGTAAACAAAGTACATAGCATCAAAGTTTGCGACAAACTCAGCACCTGCCGGAACGCCTGCACCGAGGAGGAAGAATACGAGACCGAGCTCACGGAGAAGCTTAAGAGTCGAGCTTGACGGCATAATGCTTACTCTGCCGATTTTTTTGAAGTGTCCGAGAACGAGTGCTGCAAGGAGGCAACCACCCGTTGTTGTGAGCGAGAAGCAAGTTCCCGAAAGACCTGCAGAAGAAAGCGGAATCTTTATCTTACCGATAACAAGGCCGAGAATCGCCGCAAGAGAGAATGCTGCGATACCGTGGTCATCGATAAAGAAGAGCTTCTTTCCTTCGCCTGCACCTTCAAGCTTATCTGAAATCTGCACAATCTTAGCGCGTTCTTCATCCATATTTGCCTTCATGAATTTCGGCATAAGCTGAACGAAGAGAACAACGCCGAGAACACCGAAGATGTATGCGATACCGTAGCCAACGGAAACATAGTTTGCACAGTTCTCCGAAATAGCCCTTGCCGCTTCCTTTGAAGCAGAGAATGCAGGAGTAGAGGTAAGCGCACCTGAAAGGATACCTGCAATCATACCGGTAAAGTCTTTAGAGTTTTCAATTGTACCGCCAAAGCCGATAGCACGACCCATATAGATACAACCAACCGCAGCAAGACCGCCTGCGCTGATGATAACAAGACCGAGGAGAACATAGGACTTGAAGTTTTTCTTCATATTGCCAAAGAACTTCGGGCCTGCGATAAAGCCGACAGCCGTAACGAAGAGAACAAGACCGAGTGTCTCGATTACTTCAAGAGCATTTCCTGCATAACTTACATCCCCAATCATGAGCTGATTCTCAAGCGGAGCGTAGAAAAGCGCGCCAAAGAGAAGCGCGATTATAAAAACACCTGCATCACCGAGAGAAACTCCCTTGATCGTTATGCGTCCGAGAGCATATCCTACGACAAGAATCGCGAATACGCAGAGCATAAAGAAAGTGAGCCCCGTGACGGGAATAACGCCGCCAAATAAAGTCATTTTTAAAACCCCTTTTCTTATATTGAAATACTGTGTCAGTATAACATATTTGTCAGATACTGTCAATTTAAACGGTTTATTTTTTAACAATATTTAATATACTTCTCGCGCATTGCACCTTTTTGCATTTTATGATATACTTTGTTTATTAATTCTACGGGGGTCTTTATTATGCATGGGCTTCTTGTTGTAAACTCATTTTTGAATACCGAAAAATTTTCAGATATATATTCCCGCTTAAGCGACGCGTTTTCAAAGCTCGGCGTTGAGCTTACCATGCGCGGAAATGCCGACTTTCTTCACTCTGCAACGGGAACTCCCGAACTTTCCGAAAAGCCCGACTTTGTTCCCTTCTGGGACAAGGACATTACACTTGCAAAAAGCTTTGAAGAGCTTAAAATTCCTGTTTTCAATTCATCAAAGAGCATAGAGCTTTGCGATAACAAGGCAAAGATGCACCTCGCGCTACGCGGTCTTCCGATGCCCGAAACATATATCGCTCCGCTCACATTCCCGAACATCGGGTTTACTGACCTTTCTTTTCTTGACAGCATCGCCAAAAAGCTCTCCCTCCCCCTCATTATAAAAGAGGCGTACGGTTCTTTCGGCGCGCAGGTTTATCTTGCGAGAAGCCGCGATGAGCTTTTTGAAATTGCAAAAAGGCACGAAGGGAAAGAGCTTATCTTCCAGAAGTTTGTTTCCGAAAGCGCAGGACGCGACATCCGCGTAAATGTCGTCGGTCATAAAGTGATTTGTGCAATGGAGAGAAAGAGCGAAAACGGAGATTTCCGTTCGAATGTAACGCTTGGCGGAAAAACGATTCCCTACTCTCCGACTGATGCGGAAATCGCGCTTTGTGAAGAAGCTTCGCGCAGACTCGAGCTTGACTTTGCAGGTATAGACATTCTCTTCGGCGAGAGTGGACCTCTTCTTTGCGAGGTGAACTCAAATGCCCACTTTAAAAGCACTTATGACTGCACGGGTATAAACCTCGCTGACTTCATAGCTTCCCATATTACAGAAAAATGCAGGTGATTTTATGAAAGCCTGGCTCGTCTATGAAAGAGAAGGCGCAGAGCGAAACCGCGAATATATAAAGCTTCATAATGAACACGGGAAGAGCCTCGGAATTGAGTTTTCTCTCGTTATATGCGACGAAGAACCACTTCCCGAAGCTTCGCCCGATTTTGCGATTATCCGCGCGATGCGCCCTGACATAACAAAAAAAATTGAAGCTCGGGGTATCCCCACTTTCAACAACTCACAAGTTTCCGCGCTTTGCAACAACAAGGCGCGCACCTACGAATATCTCCACCAAAACGGCGTTCCCGTTATTCCGTGGGTATCCGCAACCGAAAAAGACGCTCCACCTGCGATAACATCGTACCCGATGGTTATAAAGCCCTGCTGCGGTCACGGCGGAAAGAATGTTACTATCATAAAAAACGATGAGGAGTACAAGACTGCAAGAGAGATAATTGCGCCCGACGAATATGTTATCCAGCCGATTGCAACGACGCTCGGACGCGATATGCGAGTTTATATTATAGGAAACAACCCCGTTGCCGCAGTGCTCAGGACATCCCATAACGATTTCCGAAGCAACTTCTCCCTCGGCGGCAAAGTTTGCGCCGCAACGCTTACGGAAGAAGAAACGGCGCTTGTAAAAAAAGTCTGCTCGCTCTTTGATTTCGGACTTTGCGGAATTGATATCATGTACCATAACGATTCCCCCGTCATAAACGAAATTGAGGATGTAGTCGGTTCAAGAATGCTGTATGCTACCCACGACATCGACATCGTAAAACTCTATCTCGAATATATTTTAAAAAGACTGTCCCCAATATAACGGGACAGTCTTTTTGTATATTTAAACCCTCGCCGCATATATTTCGAACAGGAGGTTGACATATTATGAACAAAAAACTCAAAGCATATCTCACCTTTATTCTCGTTTCTCTCGCCGTCGGCGGACTTTCCGCATTTTTAACACGGAACAGTATGAATGTTTTCGACGCCGTCACAAAACCGCCGCTTACTCCACCTGCAATAGTTTTTCCGATTGTATGGACAATTCTCTATACCCTTATGGGAATAGGTGCTGCGCGCGTTTATCTCAAAGAGCCTGATTCGTCTGCACTTTCCGTTTTCGGAATAAACCTATTCTTCAACTTTTTCTGGAGCATCATCTTCTTCAATATGCGCGCGTTCTGCTTTGCCTTTATATGGCTTTTGGTTCTTCTCGCTATTGTGCTCGTTATGACGGTAAAATTTTACCGCGTTGACAAGGCGGCAGGGCTTTTGCAGATTCCCTACTGCATCTGGCTTGTAATTGCAGCTTATCTCAACCTTTTTATCTGCCTTACAAATTGACTTTTATTATAAATCGTGTATAATAATCTCATACCTATTTTAACGGAGGATTATTATAATGATAGTTTTTGAAATGGAAAACGGCAAAAAGATTAAGGTTGAGCTTGACCCATCAGCAGCTCCCATAACCTGCGAGAACTTTGAAAAACTCGTTCGTGACGGTTTTTATGACGGTCTTACTTTCCACCGCGTAATTTACGGTTTCATGATTCAGGGCGGATGCCCCCTCGGAACAGGTACAGGCGGCCCCGGACACACCATCAAGGGCGAATTTAAGTCAAACGGCATTGATAACCCGATAAAGCACACACGCGGCGTTATCTCTATGGCGCGTTCAATGATGCCCAACTCCGCAGGAAGCCAGTTCTTCATTATGCATAAGGACTCGCCGCACCTCGACGGTCAATACGCCGCTTTCGGCCGCGTTGTTGAAGGCATCGAGGTTGTTGACGAAATCGCAGAGGTTGATACAGACTTCTCCGACAAGCCCCTCGACCCGGTTGTAATCAAGAAAGTTACTATTGAATAAAATAAACGCCGCAGAGGACTTTCCTCAGCGGCTTTTATTTTACTTATTATAAACTTCTTTTATTATTTCGCCTCAAACATTGATTTCTACTGCATTATGCGCTCACTCATCATTCTTTTTAAGCCTTTTTTCTCTAGTCACCGAAATAATTTCCCAAAGCCCCATAACTATAAGAAAACCGCCAAAAATACGAGGCAGAACAGAAAGCCCCGTCCGCGTTGCAAGATATGCCGCACCGAGTGCCGAAAGTGTTCCGAACCCACCCGAAACGAGCCACGCCCTGTAATCTATCCGCTTGTTTTTTATGTGAGAGAAAAGAGCAGATGCGGCACACGGTATGAAATACAGAAGATTTATCCCCTGCGCCGAAAGCTGCGGAACTTTTCCGAAAAGCGTGAGATAAAGAACAAGAAGCGTGCCACCGCCAACACCAAACCCACTTATCACGCCCGTCGCCGTACCGATAAGTGTATCAATCAGAAATCGCATATCATCACCTCATAAAAAGCTTTATTCCGCCATACAGCATAAAGAGTGCAAAAACTACCCGAAGCAAGCGCACGGGAACATTTTTAAAAACCTTTCCGCCGACAAAACCGCCGAGTGTCCCTCCTATAACAAACGGCAGTGCCATTTTAAAATCAAAATCTCCCCTTACGGCATACACTGATGCCGAAACGATTGACAATGGTAAAATCACCGCAAGCGAGGTTGCAAAGGCGCGTTTTTCTTCCATTTTAAGAAATTTCCGAAAAAACGGAATCAGAATCATTCCGCCACCTGCGCCGAAAAGCCCGTTCGCAACGCCTGCAAGCACGCCTGCGAGGGCGTATTTTATTTTTTCTTTCATTACTTTCTCCACTTTCTTATAAAAAAGAAGCCGACCCCTAAAAGAATCACTACCGAAAAAGACACAAGGAACAAAGTCATTATCCTGATAAAACTCTCGGCGCGAGGGGTCGAAGCTTTCTCCTCTTGTGGCTCAAACGAACGCACATTAACCTCTTTCCCTTTTTCAACTCTCACTTCAACAACCGTTTTATATTCTCCGTCAAGACTTATTTCAATCAAGTCTTCCCCTGCGGTGTTTGCATATACCGCGCAGGATGCCCCCCTCGGATAAACCGTAACCGCGCCTGAATTATCACAAAGCCGCCACGAAAGCCGTCCCGAAAGCTCGCTTCTCGGCATTACCTCTGCCCAGAGCTCTTCCGATTCCCCCTCGGTTAAAGATAGACGGAGAGTGTTCGGAAGTATCGTAATTTTCTCGCGGAAGGCCGCAAACTCACGGTCGTATAAGTAAAAGTCCTGTGTTATTATTCCCTCGCCCGAAGCAGTGGTGATAGTGAGAAGTATTATAACACACAAAAAAATACATTTTTTCAAGAAAACCACCC
>JAZTWZ010000058.1:0-2439 GCA_045636165.1 Eubacteriales bacterium | reverse complement strand
AACAAGGCTCGTCTTATCGAGCATATTGCAGAGCTTGTAAAGAACAAGCTAATAGAGGGTATCACGAATATCCAGGATGAGAGTAGCCGTGAGGGTATGCGCGTTGTAATCGAGCTTTCCAGATCCGCGAATCCGCAGGTTGTTCTCAACTCGCTCTTTAAGCATACACAGATGCAGTCAACATTCGGCGTAATACTCCTTGCGCTTGTTGATAATAAGCCGAGAACTCTCTCGCTCCGCGATATTTTAGACCAGTATATAAACTTCCAGAAGGAAGTTATCAGAAGAAGAACTGCTTTTGAGCTTAAAAAGGCTGAAGCAAGGGCTCACATCCTCGAGGGCTTACGCATCGCGCTTGACCATATCGACGAGATAATAAAGATTATCCGCACAAGCTACGATAATGCGAAAACCCGTCTTATGGAAACCTTCAATATGAGCGATATTCAGGCTCAGGCTGTTCTCGATATGCGTCTTGCCCGTCTCCAGGGTCTTGAGCGCGAGAAGATTGACGCTGAATACGACGAGCTTATGAAGAAAATTGCTTACTGTAAGGAAGTTCTTGAATCAGATGCACTCGTTGCGGGCATTCTTAAGGATGAGCTTATGGTTATCAAAGAGAAGTACGGCGACGCAAGAAGAACTGAAATCTGCCCGATTGATGACGAGATTGATATTGAAGACCTCATCCCGGTTGAGGACTGCGCATATACGCTCACTCACCGCGGTTATATTAAGCGTATGCCGGTTTCGACTTACCGTTCGCAGAACCGCGGCGGCAGGGGCGTTTCCGCTATGAAGCAGAAGGAAGAGGACTTTGTCGAAACGATGTTTACCGCATCAAGCCACGACTGGATGCTCTTCTTTACAACCCGTGGCAGAATGTACCGCCTGAAGGGCTTCCAGATTCCCGAGTCGAGCAGAACTGCTGTCGGTATGAACATAGTAAACCTCATCGGCTTCGAGCCGGATGAAAAGGTTACGGCTATGCTCTCAATCAAGGAATTTGACGATGAGCTTTTCCTCGTTATGGCGACGAGAAACGGTATAGTAAAGCGAATCGCACTATCCCGTGTCGATTCAACAAGAAAAGCAGGTGTCCGCGCGATAGGTCTTGATGAGAATGACGAGCTTATCTCCGTTATGCTTACCAATTCCGAGAGCGAGCTTATGCTTGCAACGAGAAAGGGTATGGCTATCCGATTTAAGGCATCCGACATCCGCGCAACCGGCAGAGAAGCCGGCGGTGTTTACGGCATTGACCTTCGCGAGGGTGACTACCTTATCGGTGCTGCGGCAGTCTGCGAGGGTAAGGATATTCTTACCGTCACCGAAAAGGGTATCGGTAAGCGTACTCCGATTTCGGAATACCGTCTCCAGAGCCGTTACGGTAAGGGTATAATGAACTATAACATAAGCGAAAAGACAGGCGAGATTGCAAGCGTTATAATGATTGACGATTCGGAAGACGCTATGATAATCTCAAATGACGGTATTATTATCAGACTTCCGGCACGCGACATCAGCTGCCTTGGAAGAGTTACGCGCGGCGTAATACTCATGCGCGTTGCAGACGATGTAAGCGTTATCTCCGTCGCGGCCGCCCCGCACGAGGAAGAGGAAGAAACAGCGGAAGTAACGGAAGAGTAAAGTAAAAGCGGCACATTGCAGAAAACTGCTTTGGTGCGCGCGGAGGGGTTTAAGGGGAGGTTTCCTAGCCGCACGGGAGTGTGGCGTGAGTTCTCCCCTTCAGCGGCTCTGTGGTTACTTTCTTGCCGCAACAAGAAAGTAACAGCACTCCCGCCCGGCACGGGCGATGTGCTTAAAAAACAGCAAATTAGCAAGACAACTCAAAGGAAATCTAATATGAAGAAAGTTACAATCTACACCGACGGCGCCTGCTCCGGTAACCCCGGTCCGGGGGGATGGGGCGCGATTTTAGAGTATAACGGAATAGAAAAAGAGATGTCGGGAGGCTCCCCCGATACAACTAACAACAAAATGGAGCTGTCGGGCGTAATTGAGGCGCTCTCGGCGCTCCGTGAGCCGTGTGAGGTAGAGCTTTTTACCGATAGCCGCTATGTGGTTGACGGTATAGAAAAAGGCTGGGCAAAAAAATGGAAAGAGAACGGATGGATGAGAAATAAACGCGAAAAAGCGCTCAACCCCGAACTCTGGGATAAGCTTCTTTCCCTGCTTGAGGTGCATAAGGTCACCTTCATCTGGGTAAAGGGGCATGACAGCAACGAAAAAAATAACCGCTGTGATACACTTGCGGTTTTAAAATCAAAGGAATACATGGAGTGAAACAAATGATTTATGCAGATAATTCGGCAACAACGCGTGTAAAACCCGAAGTTTTGGAGAAAATGTTGCCGTTTTTCAAGGAGCAGTACGGAAACCCCTCAAGTCTCTACACCTTTGCGTATGACTCAAAGC
>JAZTWZ010000057.1:0-9745 GCA_045636165.1 Eubacteriales bacterium | reverse complement strand
CCCCGAAGGCTTCAATGAGCTGTGACGAAATTCGTCACAGCTCTTTTTTTACAATAACTTATAATACATAGCAAAAACCGCAAGGCAAATTTGCCTTGCGGTTTTCTTCTTAATATCTCTTTTTCTTTGCGCGTGCGGCTTCGCTCTTCTTACGGCGCTTTACGCTCGGGCTTTCATAATGCTCTCGCTTACGCAGCTCGGAGAGAACGCCTGACTTTGCGCAGGAACGCTTGAATCTTTTGAGAGCACTCTCCAAAGACTCGTTTTCCTTTATACGGATTTCTGACATTGTTATCCCTCCCTCCGCGATCAGTACAGAAAATGAATATTAACATTACCATTATAATAAAAAACTTCTTTAATGTCAACAAGAATAATTTTAAATTATTCGTAAATTTCGTTTTTTACTTAATGATAAGATTTACAAGCCTGTTTTTTACAACAATGCTCTTTACAAGTTTGCCGCTTGCAAGTGCTTCCTTTACCTTTTCTTCTTCGCATGCAAGAGCTACAACCTCGTCATCCGCAAGGTCTGCAGCAACGATAATACGGCTCTTTATCTTTCCGCATACCTGAACTGCAATCTCAACCTCGGAAGCGCGTGTCTTGCTCTCGTCAAACTTCGGCCATGCTGAAAGTGAGAGAAGTTCCTTTTCACCGTAAGACTCCCAGAGCTCTTCTGTAAGGTGCGGAGCAAACGGGTTGAGGAGAGCGAGGAGAATCTTCATCTCTCCGCGTGTTGTGCCGTTAGCTGAAAGCTCATTGATGAGTGCCATCATTGCAGCAATCGCGGTGTTGAACTTCATATTCTCAATGTCTTCGCTGACCTTCTTGATTGTCTTGTGGATAGATGCCTCGTTCTTTGCTGTAATCTCGTCTGAAGCATCTGCACTCTCTGCGAGATTCCATACGCGGTCGAGGAAGCGCTTACATCCGCGAACAGCCTGGCTGTCCCATGATGCAACCTTTTCAAAGTCACCGATATACATAATATACAAACGCATAGTATCTGCGCCGTACTGGTCAATGATGTCGTTCGGGTTAATGACATTTCCGCGTGACTTTGACATCTTCTCGCCGTTCTCACCAAGAATCATACCGTGGCTTGTGCGCTTTGCATACGGCTCCTTTGTCGAAACAACGCCGATATCATAGAGGAACTTATGCCAGAAGCGTGAGTAGAGAAGGTGGAGAGTTGTATGCTCCATACCGCCGTTGTACCAATCGACAGGTGCCCAGTACTCAAGAGCTTCTTTTGAAGCAAGGGCTGTGTCGCAATGCGGATCCATATAACGGAGAAAGTACCAGCTTGAGCCTGCCCACTGCGGCATTGTATCTGTCTCGCGCTTTGCAGCTGCGCCACACTTCGGACAAGTTGTGTTTACCCATTCGGTAATATTTGCAATCGGGCTTTCACCGTTATCTGTCGGCTCATACGATTCAACATCCGGAAGCTCAAGCGGAAGCTCGCTCTCCGGAACGGGAACCCATCCACAAACAGGGCAGTAAACGAGCGGAATCGGCTCGCCCCAGTAACGCTGACGGGAGAATACCCAGTCACGGAGCTTGTAGTTTGTCTTCGGTGTACCGATGCCCTTTTCTGCAAGGAACTCGATAATCTTCTTCTTTGCATCAGCTACTTCAAGACCGTCAAGGAAGTCAGAGTTTACCATCTTTCCTGTCTCTACATCAGTAAATGCCGCGTTTTCGACATCACCGCCTGCAACAACTTCGATTATCGGAAGGTCAAACTTCTTTGCAAAATCCCAGTCGCGTGTATCGTGAGCAGGAACAGCCATGATAGCACCCGTACCGTAGGACATAAGAACATAGTCTGAAATGAATATCGGAATTTCTTTTCCGTTCACGGGGTTGATAGCAGAAACACCCATAAGGCGTGCTCCTGTCTTATCCTTTGCAAGCTCTGTACGCTCAAAGTCAGACTTCTTTGCAGAGGTTTCGACATACGCCTTTACCTCATCGTAATTTGAGATAAGATCCTTCCACTTCTCGACATACGGATGCTCAGGTGAAATAACCATATATGTAGCACCGAAAAGTGTGTCGGGACGGGTTGTGTAAACCGTGAGGGTATCGTTTGCAGTTGTCTCAAACTTGACCTCTGCACCTGTTGACTTGCCTATCCAGTTCTTCTGCTGAATCTTGACGCGCTCAATAAAGTCAACATCGTCAAGGTCGTTTATAAGACGCTCTGCATACTCCGTAATCTTGAGCATCCACTGGCTCTTATCCTTGCGGACAACTTCGCTTCCGCAACGCTCGCAAACGCCGTTTACGACCTCTTCGTTTGCAAGAACGCACTTACAGGAGGTACACCAGTTAACAGGCATCTGCATCTTATATGCAAGACCCTTTTCAAAAAGCTTTAAGAATATCCACTGTGTCCACTTGAAGTAGTTCGGGTCAGTTGTGTTGATTTCGCGGTCCCAGTCGATAGAGTAACCGAGTGATGTAAGCTGCGACTTGAAGAATGCAACATTCTTCTTTGTTACTTCTCTCGGGTGAATTTTATGCTGAATTGCAAAGTTTTCTGTCGGAAGACCGAAAGCATCCCATCCCATCGGGAAGAGAACATTGTAACCGTCCATACGGCGTTTTCTCGAAACAACATCAAGTGCAGTATAAGGACGGGCGTGTCCTACATGGAGACCGTTTCCTGACGGATACGGGAACTCAACGAGCGCATAGAACTTTTCCTTATCGCCGCCGTTTGAAGCCGCGAAAGCTTTTTCTTCCTCCCAGCGCTTCTGCCACTTTTTTTC
Source organism: Eubacteriales bacterium (assembly GCA_045636165.1). Taxonomy (GTDB): domain Bacteria; phylum Bacillota; class Clostridia; order Oscillospirales; family JAAYXM01; genus SIG480. The sequence continues at coordinate 6,962 of JAZTWZ010000057.1, read as the reverse complement.
AATAGCATTAAAATCGTACTTCATTTTTTATCCCCTCTACTTAAGAATCTCGTCAACCGGTATTGAAATCGCATCTGCCCATACACGGTCAAGCTGATAGAAGTTTCTTCCTTCGTCCGTGAAAATATGAATTACAACGCTGCCGTAATCCATAAGCACCCATGCTCCGCTGTGTCCCTCAACATGGTGCGGCTCAACTCCGTTTGATGAAAGCTTGAAATCAACGGCGTCGCGAAGAGCGTTTACATGAGTATTTGAGGTACCCGTACAGATTATAAAATATTCTGCAAGAGTCGTTATCTCCTCAATTTTGAGAACCTTTATGTCCGCAGCTATCTTGTCATCAAGAGTACGGACGACTTCTTTTATTAACTGATTGTTTTCCATTTTTCTCACCTCTTAAATAAATCAAGCTCGACTATCGGCTCTATATACGGATTGAAACTCTCGTTTACAATCGCTAAAACCTCTTCCTCATTCGGGAAGTAATATGAAAGGTTTTCATAGTAATCTGCACGACCCGGAAGCGTCGTCATAAGGACATCCTGCTCAAGGTTCATCGTAAGAAGCTGGCGACCGAGCCAGATTTCGTTTCCGAGCGTAAGGTCTGTTTCCGTATTGTCGAGAATAATCTCGGCAATCTCCGGAATTTTTGCAAATGTTGCAGGGGTAAGCATCTTCTTTATGACTGCATCCACAAAGGTATGCTGCATCTTGATTCTGCCGATATCTCCCTCTGCATAAGTCTTGCGGTATCGCATAAAGCCCATGGAATCGTATCCGTCAAGCGTCTGCAAACCTTTTTTAATGTTTATCTTAAGATCCTGCGTAGGGTCATTATACACCATATCAATCGGAACATCAACCTCAACGCCGCCGATTGCATCTATTACCTCAACAAAACCGTCAACCGTCACAAGCGCGTACTTGTCGGGTCTGACACCCGTAACCGATTCGACCTCGTCGTACAGCGCCTCGATATCCTTACCGTTGCTTACATACGATGCATTGATTTTTTTATTTGCGCGACCTGAGTTTGTTATTGTATCGCGCGGAATGCTCATTATGCTCATTTTCTTCTGCTCGTTGTCAAACGCTGCGAGCATTATCGTATCGGTGCTGTTGCTCGCCGCATCTATACCGACTACAAGAACAGTAAAAAAGTTATCGCGGCGGTTCATCCCTGCAGCAGAAACAACCTCATCGTGAATGACGCCATCCCCTCCGATTTCAGGCGGACGGATATTATTTATAACAACTGCGGCAGCAATCATAAGAACAGCCGCAATAACAAGCAATATTGAAATTGTATATTTTGCTCTGTTGCTTATTCGCAAATTTTTCATTCGTTAATATTTCCCTTTCCGGCGGCAATCTCAGAATCTCGCGCCTCAACCATATTCGTGTCTATTTCGCTGTCCCTTTCCTTAAGGAAAGAGAGCGTAGTATCAAACCCCAGTACAAGAGCTTTTCGCAGATCAATAAAAGCAAGTTCTCTTATCTCCGAAACTCCCTGGAAGTCGCGTCCCTCTTCGGCAAGGTCGGAAAGCCAGATAATTTTTGAAAGCAGGCTCATACCGGCTCTTGCAGTGGTATGCCAGCGAATGGCGTCGCACACCTCTGCACTTTCTCCGAAGTCGCGCTCTGCGATAATGGCACCGGAGAATGCGTGAATTATCTTTTTTGAACGCTGAATTTCGGTTAGTGTCACGCCTTCTTTATCTATAAGCTCAAGCTGAGCCTCATACGGCATCTCTTTTGCTATGTCATGGAGATACGCCGCTCTCCGCGCAAGGGGTACATCTGCTCCCCAGCGCCTTGCAAGCGCTTCTGCCATCTTCACACAGCCCTCTGTATGGCGGAAGCGTTTCGCGCTCATAGCTGAGCGCACCTTTTCAACAATCTCTTCTTCGCGCAAAATAATCGCTCCTAAACTCCGTAAAGACCTTCTTTTAATATATACTGATAAACTGCTTCGGGCAAAAACTCCAAAGCGTCGCCGTTTGCAATCTTCTCGCGAAGCTCGCTTGAAGAAATATCAATCGCAGCCTTTTCCATAACCTTTGATACGGTTCCGTACCTCTCAGATAGATACTTGCTGTGATTTATGAGCTTTTGACGGTCATCATCGTTTCTCGGTACTGTCGCAATCGAGCAAAGCGAAAAAATTTCTTCCGGTTCGCGCCAGTTCTCGATGCTCAAAAACATATCCGTTCCCATAATGAACCAAAGCTCGTCATCCGGTAATTCTTTTTTGAGCACCCTCAAAGTCTCTACCGTATAGCTTGTCCCTCCGCGCGCAATTTCCATGTCGCTTACCTCGGCAGAAATCGCGTCTGCCACAAGCTTTGTCATAGAAAGTCTCTGCTCGGTGCTTGCCGAGTTTTCGGATATTTTCTTATGTGGCGGAAGGTATGACGGTATGAAGATAAGCCTTGAGAGCGAAAGCTCGTCACGAGCTGCAACTGCCGCGTTTATATGCCCCGTATGCGGAGGGTTGAATGTCCCTCCCATAATACCGATACGCATTTTATAAAATTTCCTCGAGCTTCTCTGCCATAATCTTAAGTGATCTTGCACGGTGAGAAATCTCGTTCTTTCGCTCGGCAGACATCTCTGCCGTAGTCATATTTTCTTCAGGGACAAAGAAAATCGGATCGTATCCGAAACCGCCCTCGCCGACAGGAGCTCTGAGAATCTCGCCCTCAATCTCTCCCCTCGCGACTACCTCGCGACCATCGGGGAAAGTACAGGTTATTACGGAAACGAAACGCGCACTTCGCTTTCCGTCTTCGACATCTTCCATATTCTTAAGGAGATATTCGTATCTTTCCTTATCGTCGCGGCATAAGTCTCCGCCGTATCGTGCTGAATATATTCCAGGCTCGCCACCAAGCGCATCAACTTCAAGCCCCGAATCGTCAGCTATCGCAGGAAGATTTGCTCTTTCCATCGCCGCAACTGCTTTGAGGCGTGAATTTTCTTCAAATGTCTTTCCCGTTTCCTCAACATCCGACTCTATGCCGGCTTCTGCAAGCGAAACAGCCTCGACACCAAGGCGGCCGAGAATTGCAGAAAGTTCTTTTAACTTCTTTTTATTGTTTGTCGCTATAATGAATTTCATAACCTCAGTCCTCACTTATTCAAACAAGGCATCCGTAAATGACTTTGCATCAAATTCCATAAGGTCGTCTATCTGCTCGCCGACACCGATATACTTTATAGGGAGATTCATTTCATCTGCAATGGAGATGACGATACCTCCCTTTGCCGTTCCGTCAAGCTTTGTGAGAACAATTCCCGAAAGGCTTGAAACCTCGTTGAACTTCTTCGCCTGAACAAGGGCGTTCTGACCTGTGGTTGCATCAAGAACGAGGTATGACTCTATCTCGCGGTCAGGAAGCTCGCGCTCAAGAACGCGGCGGATTTTGGCAAGCTCGTTCATAAGATTCTGGTTATTGTGAAGTCTTCCTGCAGTATCGCAGATAAGAACATCGCTGCCTCTTGCACGGGCTGCGTTTGCCGCATCAAATACGACCGCCGCAGGGTCTGCGCCCTCACCGTGGCGGACAATTTCAGCTCCTGCACGCTTTGCCCATATATCAAGCTGTTCTCCTGCTGCAGCGCGGAATGTATCTCCTGCTGCAAGGATAACACTTTTGCCTTCGGACGCATACTTTGCTGCAAGCTTTCCGATGGTTGTCGTCTTTCCGACGCCATTTACACCGATTATAAGTATAACCTTTTTGCCGTCTTCGGCTTTCTTTTCGTTTTTTAAAAGAATATCAAGAATTATGGACTTGAGCTCCTCTAAAATTTCGTCGCTCTCATAAACCTTATTCTCTTTTACACGATTGCGGAGTTCTTCCGTAATATTCATCGCGGTAGAAACACCGAGGTCTGCCATTATGAGAGTTTCCTCAAGCTCCTCGAGCATCTCCTCGCGGTCGGAAGAAAAGCTTTTTATTATCTTCCCGATACTGCTGCCGACAGAGTCGCGTGTTTTCTTGAGTCCCTGCCGTATTTTATCAAAGAGTCCCATTGTTATCTTTGTCCTCTCAAGTGAGTTTTACGCCGGTAGATTTTTCAACCTCGGCAATGCTTATTGCAAGCATTCTCGAAATACCCTTCTCCTGCATTGTTACGCCATAGAGCATATCCGCCTCTTCCATAGTTCCGCGACGGTGAGTTATAACAATAAACTGCGTTGTCTTTGAAAGTCTTCGGAGGTAATCTGCATACCTTACGACATTTACATCGTCAAGGGCAGCTTCAATTTCGTCAAGCACGCAGAACGGAGTCGGGCGCACCTTCATAATCGCAAAGTAAAGAGCAATCGCAACGAATGCACGCTCACCACCCGAAAGAAGGGTAATCGTCTTAAGCGTTTTTCCCGGCGGCTGAACTTTGATTTCAATGCCACAGGAGAGAATATCGCCATTATCCTCAAGCACAAGCTCTGCTGATCCTCCGCCGAAAATCTCAGAGAAGGTTTCGCCGAAGTTCTTGTTTATAATCTTGAACTGCTCGGAAAAAATGGTTTCCATTTCGCCCGTGATTTCCGAAATCATCTTAAGAAGCTCTGCCTTTGCCTTTTCAAGGTCAGCACACTGTACCGAGAGGAATTCATATCGCTCCGATACCTGCTCGTATTCCTCGATTGAATTTACATTGACATCGCCAAGCTTTTTCTTTTCGCTCTTGAGCTCGCTTATGCGCTTTGTAGCCTCGCTCATCGAGGACAGCTCAACAAGATATTTCTCCGCCGTACCGAGAGTAAGCTCATAAGATTCCCAGAGTTTTTCTGTAATCTGCTGCTCTTCACGGGATGCGGAATCTTTCTTCATTTCAAGGCGTGAGCGTTCTCTTTCGAGATTCAGGATATCGTCATTTTTCTCCTTGCTCTCCTTATCCTTACGGTTTCTCGCAGCCTCAAGCTCAAGCTTTTTATTGGTAATTTCTGAAAGCTTTGAGGAAATCGCCTGCATATCAAGGCGGCGCTTTTCCATTTCAGCTTTCTTTTCTTCGATATTCTTTTCGATTTCGGAAATCGCAGCTTCGTAATCTGAAATTGCCTTTTCCTTCGTCTCACGGTCGCCTGCCATAGCAACGGAAAGCGAGCTGATTTCTTCAAGCGCACGCTCTGCTTCTTCCTTCTCGGCGCGGTTTGAAGCAAGCTCTATCTGCTTCTCGTTCATCTTCTCTGCAATTTCTGTTCTGTGTTCTGCGAGGAGAGAATTTCCTGAGATAAGCTCCTCTTCCTCTGCCGTGAGAGAAGCAACCGAAGCCTCAAGTTCGCCTATTTCCGCATTCAACTCTTCAGTATTCTTCTTTGCAAGGCTCTTTTTCGAAACAAGAGCAGTAAGCTCATCGTTAAGAGAATCGATAAGCTCGTTGAGGTGAAGGTGGAGAGTTTCAAAATGACCGATTTCGGTCTTTGCACGGAGAAGAACATCTTCCGCCGCACGCTTATCGTTTCTGCAGACTTCCATTTCGTACATAAGCGCATTATAGTCGCGCTCTGCCTCTGCCTTTTCGGCAGTAGCCGTTTCAATATCCTTTGCAAGCTTTGAAAGGTCTGCTTCAAGCTTTTTTATCTCGTTTGTTCTCGTAAGAATTCCCGAGGTCTTGCTTACGCTACCGCCCGTATATGTTCCGCCTGCATTTATTATCTGTCCGTCAAGCGTAACTATGCGGAAGGAGTATCCGTACTTTTTCGCAAGCGCAGATGCGCTGTTAATATTGTCGCACACTGCGATTTTACCGAGGAGATATTCTATCGCAGGTGCATATATGCTGTCATACGAAACGAGCTTCGACGCAAGCCCGACAAAGCCTGCCTGCGAATCTAAATCTTTTTTATCGAGAACAGAACCCTTTACCGTATCTATCGGCATGAAGGTAGCACGGCCGCCGTCTGTTCTCTTAAGATATGCAATCGCTTCTTTTGAGTCGCGCTCGCTCTCAACGATTACATTCTGAAGTGCACCGCCGAGAATGGTCTCAATCGCAACCGTGTATTTCGAATCAACGCGGATAAGCTGGGAAATCGTACCGTAAATTCCGCCGAGAGTCTTGTCGCTCTTTGCCTTCATGATGTTCTTTACGGCAAAGGAATAACCCTGCATATCGCGCTCCATCTCACGGAGCATACGAAGCTTGTTTTCTGTCGATTCAAACGAAAGCGTAAGCTTTGAAACCTTCTCGCGAAGAGATTCAAAACGCTCCGTTTTCGACTTTGACTTAAGTTCGAAGCCGTTTAACATATTGGTAGCCGAGGCGCATTTTTCCTCAGCCTCGTCAAAAGCTTCCTTTACGGCAGAGAACTTCTTCTTTGATTCGGAAAGTTCTGTCTCACGGCTTTCAAGCTCTGCTTCGATATCGCCGTTTCGCTTATCGAATGATGCAATCTCCGCTTCGATTCCCGAAAGTGAGATTCTTCTTTTTGCTATTTCCTCTTCCGTAAGACGGGCGCGGACGCGGATATCGTCGAGCTTTGCCATAGCGTCATCGCTCTTGCCCGATGCAAGGCGAGCCTCTTCGGACAGCTCGGAAATCGCTTTTTCAATCTCCTCGCACGCCGTCATAAGATTTTCAACTCTCTCGCGGCGAGCTTCTATCTGCTGAGCAATCTCGTCTGCACGGAGAGTTTCGTCGTTGATTTCGCTTCTTATTCTTTCAATATTATGTCTGTTGTTTGAGATTGTCGCGTCAAGCGTCGAAATCTCTCCTGCGATTTCCGAAACCGAAAGCTCTGCCGCGCGCTCTTCCTCGCGTAGTCCTTCTGCCTCGACATCCTTTTCGCGCATCTTCTCCGCAAGCTCTTCAACTTCCGCATAGAGCGCGCCAACCGCGGCACTTGCTGCGCTGAACTGGCTGCAGACGACCTCGTAATCGCTTATGTACTTCTGAGCGTTTTCGCGCGCCTTTGCAAGGTTTTCGGTCCATACCGTTACCTCAAG
>JAZTWZ010000056.1:0-5473 GCA_045636165.1 Eubacteriales bacterium | reverse complement strand
GCACGGAACCTTCTTTGCCTTTGTGATATCAATCTTAACTGTCGGATACTCCTTATGAGCCGGGCAGGAAGAGATATAGAACTTCGGCGGATTCTCTGAATCTACGCACTTGAATTCAATATCCTTGTTACCGCGACCGATGTAGATACCGTCACGCGGATTCATCTCGTATTCTGTACCGTCAACTACGATAACGCCGGGGCCACCGATGTTGATGCAGCCCATCTCGCGGCGCTCGAGGAAGTAATCTGCAGCAAGTTCCTTACCTGCTGAGAGCTTGAGCGACTGATAAACAGGCATAGCTCCTGCTGTGATGATTCTGTCGATATGGCTGTAAACCATACGGATGTTGTCCTTTGTAAAGAGCTTTGAGATGTGGAACTCTTCACGAAGGCGCTCAGTTGTGTAATGCTTCATGTCGCGCGGGTTTGATGCGTTTCTGATTTCCATTTTACTTAAGTCCTCCTTAATATATTTTCCATAAACTTCAATTTCCGAAAGAGCTGCCCATGAAAGCGGATAGGTAGCCTGCTTAAAGTTTGTGAGTTTAATTTTCTTTGTCGTAACAGGCTCGGGGAGAACAAGCTCCTGACCTTGACCTGTCATCTCGAAATCTGCGGTAGCACGGCTGCCGTCAGAGGACTCGTCATCGACATTCTTCCAGTATGTATCGTGCGGGAAGTCTGCTCTTAAATAGAAAACAAACTTCTCAATCTCGACCGGTGCACCGAAATCGAGAGTGTATTCGAGGTCTTCTCTTGCTCCGCCTGCCCATGAATGGTAGGGTTAAGAGCCGTGACCTGCTGTTTCGTGAACTCCGTCGATTGCATTGCGCTCGAAGAATCCGGGGTTGTCTCGTGTTACAAAGTTTGCGCTTGCATGGGGGAAGTATTTCTTCTGCCAGCGCATATCATACGGGTTGAGAGCAATATTTCTCACTCCAAATGCTTCCTCGTCTGTTGCTTCGCGAACCTTTATTTTATGGGTTTCGCCTGCGAAGGTCTCATCCGAGTACATTATCGAAAATTCCTTTGACGGAATTTCATATTCAAATCTGCCCTGCGGATTGAATATGGTTACTTCTCCGAGAACATCGTCGAGAGAAATGGTTAAAAACTCGCAAAGCGTCGCCGAAACGACTATCTTATCCCCTTCTGAGAACTCGCCGTTGAATACGGTATCGATTTCTCTGGCGGAATGGGAAAAGCGCACTTCGCCGTTTTTATCAAGAATTTTTAAATCCATGGCCGCCTCCTTATTTGATAAACCATATATTGCTATTTTATATTATAGCACCTTCAAATCGAAAAATCTACCTTATTTTTACAAAATTATGCAGTGATTTTCAAGCGCATATAAAAGAAGCTTTGCCACTGACTGCACATCATCCATATCTGCAACCTCGCAGGGTGTGTGCATATATCTGACAGGTACGCTTATTCCGCCTGTCGGGACACCGCCTCGCGAAAGAGTTATACTGCCGCCGTCAGTTCCGCCTGCTGTTACGACATCGCGCTGATACGGTATTTTGCCCTTTTCTGCCGCCGAGACGAGAGCCGATACGATAGCCGGATGCGCGACAAATGCACGGTCCATAACCTTTATTGCGGCACCTTCCGAAAGCTTTGTTTCACCGTGACCCTTATGTTCCGGCATATCAAACGAATCTGTGACATCAAGCACAATCGCAAAATCAGCATCAATCTCATAAGCCGCAGTCTTCGCACCGCGAAGCCCGACCTCCTCCTGAACGGTAAATACACCGTAAACATCATACTCACACTTTTTGAGCGAAAGAAGTGTGTGGAGAAGGATGGCACAACCGAGACGGTTGTCGAGATACGGAGCCGAAATTCTGTTTCCACAAAGGCATCTAAGCTCTCCCGAAAATACAGCTGCATCTCCCGGAAGAACCTTTTCGCGTGCCTCTTTCTCATCCTTCGCTCCAATGTCTATAAAAAGAGTGTCAATCTTTCTTTTTGAAAGCTCACATTTTTCCTCATAAGTTATTTTTCCCGGAGTTCCGTTTAAGAATTCAACCTCTGCATTCTGAATATCTGACGCAGAAAGACCGCCTATTGCATCAAAGCGGACATATCCGTTCTCGTCGATGTATGTTGCCATCACACCCGTAGTATCCAGATGAGCATCGAGAATACACTTCTTCCCTGCGCCTTTTTTATGAACTATGAGATTTCCGAGCGTATCACGACTGCATTCAAGTCCTGCCGAAGTTGCAATTTCCGTTATGACCTCTGCAATCTCATTTTCATAGCCTGACGGAGATTTCGTAGCACAGAGCTTGTCCAGAATCTTTTTTAAACTAATCATTGAAAATTTCCTCCCCGGCATTCACAAATTCTCGGGCAAGCACGAGCGCACCCTCAACATCCCTTATATCAAAAACACCCGACGGAGAGTGGATATATCTCGTCGGAAGAGCAATCGCTGTCGTTCTTACACCTGACTTTGAACGCTGAATCGCACCTGCATCCGTTCCACCGGCAATACGAGTCTTCATCTGCCACGATAATTTCTTTTTCTCTGCAATGGCGCGAAGCTTTAAAAAGAAGCCCCTGTCGTATATCGTCGAACGGTCCATACATCCGATAACCGCACCGCCGCCAAGAGCGCAGACTCTCGATGCGCCTTCCGCTGACGGAATATCTCCTGCGGTCGTCGCGTCAAGCACAACCGCTACATCGGGTTCTACCGAATACGCCGCAGTCGTTGCTCCGCGACAGCCTGCTTCCTCCTGCACAGAAAATGCAAAATAAGTATCGTACAAAAGCTCTTCTTCTATGAGCTTCATCATTATCGCACAACCGTATCTGTCATCAACCGCCCTTGCTTTAAAGCGGTTTTCCGAAAGCTGTATAAAATGGCTGTCAAAAATTGCCGTATCACCACGGGATACGAGCTTTTCCGCAGCAGTTTTCTTATCACATCCGATATCAATACAGAGCTCCGTTAGCTTCGGAGCCTTTTTCCTCTCCTCGGGAGTTGTGAGGTGAACTGCCTTGAAGCCGATTATTCCCGGAATCTCCTTTTTACCGACAAGAACGCGCTTTCCTATTACGACGCGCGTATCTACTCCGCCGACAAAATCAAACTTGAGATACCCCTCATCGGTTATGTCGGTTATTATAAGCCCGACCTCGTCTATATGTGCACAAAGCATAAGCTTCTTCTCACGGCGCATCTTTCCTTTTTTGAAGACGATGAGATTTCCCATAACATCCTCACGAACATCGTCCGCATACGGCTTTACATATTTCTTTATATATTCGCGAACCTTATCCTCGTTGCCTGCAGGACCGTTCAATTCGCAAAGCGTTTTAAGTAGCTCAATCACAGCTTTCCACCTCCCTGAGAAAGATGCTGTACAAACTCTGTCAGGAGCTTCGCTACAGCTTCAATATCCTTTTCTCTGACGGTTTCAACCGGAGTATGCATATACTTAAGCGGTATGGAGAGAAGGCCCGTCGCAATTCCCTCACGGAGAACCTGAACAGTCCATGCATTCGTTCCCGAATGGCCCGGGCTGATTTCAACGGTATGCGGAATTTTCTTATCCTTTGCAACTGCAAGCAGTGCATCAGAAACCTTGCGCGTCATATTCGGACCAAAACCTATCGCAGCTCCGCTTCCGGCAGGAAAGCTTGAAGACTTGTCCACTCCCGGAGTCGTCGCGTGGGTAACATCAACAACTATCGCATAATCAGGGTTTACGGTATATCCGGCAACCTGCGCTCCGCGACATCCAAGCTCCTCCTGACAGCTTGCGACAACAACGATATCAACCCCGATTTTCTTTCCTTTAAGAAGCTCAACCGCACGGAGAATTGCTGCAAGACTTGCTCTGTCATCAAGCGCACGAGCAGAAATATTTTTCCCTGAAAGAACGGAAAAGCCTGAATCGAATACAACAGGTGTACCGACAGGAACATTACATTCGCCACTTTCCGCACCTATATCTATATAGAGATTTTCCACAGGAACGGTGTTCTTTGATTCCTCTGCTGTCTGGAGATGAGGCGGTGCCGCTGAAATAACTCCGCTTCTCGGTGGATCGCAAAGAACCGTTACGCTCGATGCAGGAAGAATTCTCGGGTCAACCCCACCTATATTTGAGAATGTGAGAAGCCCATCCTTCTCACCCGTTACAATAAGTCCGATTTCATCAAGATGTGCATCAAGAAGAAGACACTTTGCATGTCTTTTTCCGCACGGACGGATACCGATAACATTCCCGAAGGAATCTACCGATACCTTATCAACATATCTTTCCATAACAGCTGCTATCCGTTTGGATGCGGAATGTTCAAATCCGGAAGGAGACGGACATTCTGAAATTTTCTGAATGAGTGACTGTATGTTCAAGAGCTCACTTCCCTTCTCATTTGTTTCTATTGTACCATATTCGCTTGATTTATCAAGATGTTTTCTGATTTATTTTACCGAGTTCTACCCCCGTATAATAGCTCTTTAAAATCTCCTCGTATTTCTCTCCCGAAAGCGCCTTTGCGCGTGCTCCGTACTGGCTCATTCCGACGCCGTGACCGTATCCTCGGGTTTTAAATTTAAGCTTTCCGTCTTCATACCGCAGAGTGAAGTTAGTTGAGTTGAGCCCGAAGAGACTCCGCACCTCGCTTCCTTTGAGCGAAACGCCTGCAAGGGATAAACTTTTTATCCCACCTGCCTCGGAGCGCGAGATATTTGCAGTCCAGTTTTCAGGGTTTTCATCGAATGTTGCCTGTGGATATTTTTCTCCGAAACTCTTTTTAAATTCCTCTACCGTAAACTCTTTTTCTTCTTCAAAACGCGGAGAGCCCTCCTCTCCCTCACTTTTTACGCTCACGAGATACGGCGCGTCCCCGCCCCATACATCCTTTGCGCTCTCGGTCATTCCCGATGAGGTCGAATGGAAAACCGCGCTTATAGGCTCACCGTTGTATAAAAGAATCTCCCCGTCGGTTTCTTTTACCGCACGACGAATTTTCTCGGTATATTCCTCTGCTTTATCCCCAACACTTGCAGCAAAAACACTGACAGGCTGATATGCTTTACAGTGTCCTGGATTTGAGCATACAGCCGCACCGTTGTGCTCTTTTGCGGCCGGCGATGCAAGCTTTTTCATTGTATATGTTCTCGCCGCTACCGCCTGAGCCTTCAGCGCTTCCTCCGGGAATAATGCCGGCATCTCCGCCGCAACAACCCCTTCGAGATATTCCGAAAGAGGCAATGTTTCAATATTTCCGTCGTGACTTAGCGTGACAGAAATATTCTTATCAATCTCTGCCACTTGTCCTATCCCTTCAGTCGGTAACGGCAAAATCGGAACATCATCAACACTGCCTTTTGATATCCCGATAAACGGAATCAGAAATACCGCCAACCATATTATTGCCCCGAGAATCAAAAACCTTTTCAAACCTCGCACATCCTTTCCTTTAAGCCGAAGGGAGTCGAA
>JAZTWZ010000055.1:0-10576 GCA_045636165.1 Eubacteriales bacterium | reverse complement strand
TATCATACTTATTCATAACAAGAGCATCGCTTGTTGCAAACATAAGCGGATATTTCTCAACCTTATCGTCGCCCTCGGGAACGCTTAAGATAGCAACGCGGAAATCTTCACCGATATTGAACTCCGCCGGACATACGAGGTTTCCGATATTCTCAACGAAGAGAACATCAAGCTCGTCGTGATTGAAAAATGAGAGCATGTGGCGTATTGACATAGCCTCGATGTGGCAGGCGCCGTCAGTCTGAAGCTGAACGACGGGGATGCCCATCTTGTCAATCTTGTCGGCATTAATCGCACCTGCGATATCGCCCTCAATAACTCCGATTCTGTATGTGTCGCGAAGACGGTTGATAATATCTGTTATGAGGCTCGTCTTCCCTGCACCGGGAGAACCCATAACGTTCACAAGGCATACCTTCTTCTCGGAAAGCATGTCCTTGACCTCGTCTGAAACATCCTCGTTCCATTCGAGAATCTGTTTTACTATTTTAATTTCCACTACTCAACCTCCAGGCTGTCAACGAAGTATTCCCTGCCCGACTTAAGCGCAAAATCTGAGCTGTCGCACTCAGGACAGTGAATTCTCGGTTTTTTGATTTCGCCCTCGTAACCGCAGTTTCTGCATTCTATCGTAATCGGAATCTTTTCAACCTTAAGGCGCGCACCCTCGGCAATAGTACCTCGGGACGCGATATTGAAATATTCCTGAATGCATTCGGGAAGAACGCCCGAAAGCTCGCCGATTTTAAGCCTTATTTCAAGAATCTTTTTAGCACCATGGCGCTCGGCTTCGGGAACTGCGGCTTCTATAATTCCTTCAGTTATTGCAAGCTCGTGCATAATTATCTGTCCATACAGCTGAAGCACGGGTCGATGCTTGCGATGATGAGACCTGCATCCGCAACGGAGTTGCCCTTGAGCATTGTCGGGATGGTCGGAGCTGTCTTGAAGGTCGGGACATGGATGGAAACGCGCTTGTTGAACTCGCCGCCGTCGGTAACTACCTTGTAAGTAACCTGACCGCGCGGAGCTTCGTGGCGGACCATGTGCTCGCCTGCCGGAACCTTCGGAATCTTTGTTCCGAGGTTTATCGGACCGGTCGGGAGCATTTCAAGCGCCTGGCGGATAATCTTTATACTTTCGAAGTTTTCAAGAACACGGATGACAACGCGAGAGAATACATCGCAGGAGTCATACACTGCCTTTTTAAACTCAAAGTCTTCGTAGCAGCAGTACGGAGAGTCCTTACGGACATCGACTGCCATATTTGACGCTCTCGCGTGAGGACCTACCGCACCGATGCGGATAGCGTCTTCAGTTGTAAGAACACCGACGCCCTTTGTTCTGAGGGCAACGGTCTTATCTGTGAGAAGAATATCGCGGAGGCGGATCATCGACTGCTCAACCTTATCGAGCATCTCGAGAATCTTTCTTCTCTTGTCGTCGTCAATATCACGGCGTGAACCGCCGATTGTAATCATACCGTAGTTTACGCGGTTGCCCGAGATTTCCTCAAGCATATCCATAATTACCTCGCGCTCATTCCAGATGTGCATAAAGAGGCTGTCGGGACCGACGAGGTGAAGCGCGATACCGAGCCAGAGGAAGTGAGAGTGAAGTCTCTCAAGCTCGTTCATGATAACGCGGATATAGTCGCCGCGCTTCGGAACCTTGATTCCTGCGATGCTCTCAATCGCCATAGCGTAAGAAAGCGCGTGGGAATGTGAACAGATTCCGCATACTCGCTCAACGAGCGTTATCGTCTGGATAAAGTTCTTCTGCTGAGCAAGCTTTTCGATACCTCTGTGGTTATAGCCGATAAAAACCTCGGCAGAGGTGATTTCCTCACCGTTTGTATAGAGCTTTGCGTGAACAGGCTCTTCAAGCGCGGGATGGTACGGTCCGATAGGTACAATATAGCTCATTTTTTATTCTCCTTTCTTTCCGTGTGCTTTGTCGATAAGCTCATCCATCGGGGTTACGATAATCTGACCCTGTCCGTCAAGCATGTTGTCGGGCATGAAGAGACGCTTTGAAGTATCAAGACCTTCAAAAGTCATTTCCATAAGCTCGCAGATTTCTCGCTCTGCCCACTCTGCCCCGAGGTCATATATTCCCGAGATTGTAGGCAAGACACTTTCGCCGTCAACAGTGTAGGACTCGATACCGTTTCCTACTTCGTATTCGTAAGAAATGTTGGGCTTACCCTCATCGTTGATGAAGCCGTGAATCATGGCAAGAGCAACGCCTGCCTGCTTCATGCGCTCTGCTGTCGGGATGACATCGTCCTTTGTGATGGCAATTTTTTTATATTCCTGCATTTTCCCACCTCACGATTTATATTAGTCAATTTTGCATTCTTAGTCATTATATCACATTTTTCGCCATTTGAAAAGGTTTAAATGTGTTATTATTTTAACAAATTCTTGGAAGCTGTGCTCCTGAAAGTTTCGCCACAACGCGGCTTCCGAACTCACCCTTTACGGTAACCTTGCCTGCAAAGTTTGCGGTCACGCGACCGATTATCGCAGCATTTCTTCCCTCGGGGGTATTTTTCATAATAGAAAGACCCTCTTCTGCCGACGAAGGAGCTACAACCGCAAGGAGTTTTCCCTCGTTTGCGGAATATAACGGGTCAAGCCCCAGAATCTCACACGCCGCCGAGACCTGCGGGTTCATCGGCACATCGCGCTCACAAAGCTCAATTGATAACTCGCTCTTTTCGACAAACTCACAGAGCGTCGTTGCAACTCCGCCTCGAGTCGGATCGCGAAGGACGCGGAGATTATCCCCGAGCGCATAAAGCTTTTCGCAAAGAGAATTAAGCGGTGTGCAGTCGGAGAAAATCTCGCCCTCAACGAGATTTCGGTTTCGCGCGAGCATTATTGATGCGCCGTGGTCGCCGCAGGTTCCCGAAAGAATTACGACATCACCCTCGCGGATGTTTTCGGGAGAAAGGTTTTCGTGCTTAAGAAAACCGATACCTGCCGTATTTATATAAATTCCGTCGCCGCGACCGCGCTCGACGACCTTGGTATCTCCCGTTACGACCGAAACGCCTGCCGCCGCGGCTGTTTCGGAGATTGACTTTATTATTTTTTCAAGAGACTGCCTTTCAAAACCCTCTTCGATTATAAATGAAAGGCTTAAATACTTCGGTATTCCGCCCGACATCGCGATATCGTTTACCGTTCCGCAGACGGAGAGCTTACCAATATTTCCGCCGGGGAAGAATATCGGAGAGACAACGAAGCTGTCGGTTGAGAAAACTATCCTCTTCTCCCCCTCCAGCACTGCGCCGTCGGAAAGAGCAGAAAGTGCTTGGTTTGAAAGCGCAGGAACTATCATCTCGTCTATCAGCGATGAGGTTTTTTTACCTCCGCTTCCGTAGTCAAGCGTAATTATTTCGTCCATCTATATTCCCTCCGTATATTTATATGATGCGGCGCACGCGCCTTCGCTCGAAACCATGCACGGTCCGACGGGGTTTTCGGGCGTGCAGGCCTTTCCGAACATCGGGCACTCGCGCGGAGTGAGCTTGCCACAGATTACATCTCCGCAACGGCACGGTGTTCTGATTTCTTCTTTTATATATTCAATACCGAATTTCTTTTCGGCATCAAACTCCGAAAACTCGCTCTTTATCGCAAGACCGCTATCCTCAATCTCGGAAAGTCCGCGCCAGGTTGCACGGCACGGCTCAAATACCCTCTCCATCATCTTTACGGCAAGCGTATTTCCCTCGCTCCTTACAGCTTTCGGATAAGCGTTATAAAGCTTTGCCTTTCCGCTTTCAATCTGCAAAAGAAGCTCATAAACCGCGAGGAGAATCTCGCGCGGTTCAAAACCGCCGACAACACATGGAAGCGAATAATCTTCTGCAAGGAACGAAAACGCATCCGCACCGATTATGCTCGCGACATGCCCGGGGCAAAGAAGACCCGAAACAGAAAAGTCGGGAGCTTCTATGAGCGCACGAAGCGACGGCTCAACTCGCTTCAGCATCGAAAGAACGGAGAAGTTTTTTAAATTCTTCTCCCCTGCCGCGAGAATCGCAGCAGCTGTTCCCGGTGCGGTTGTTTCAAACCCTGCCCCGAGAAAGACAACTTCACTCTCTCCGTTTTCTTCCGCAAGCGAAACCGCATCAAGCGGAGAATAGCAGACCTCGACTCTCGCACCCGAGGCGCGCAGAGTTGCGAGGTTCTTACCGTGAACGCTTCCGGGGACGCGAATCATATCGCCGTAGGTCGCGATGATTACACCCTCGCGCTCTGCAAGGCGCAGAATCGCATCTATCATTTCCGTCGGCGTTACGCAGACGGGGCATCCCGGTCCCGAGAGAAGCGTAATATTCTGGGGCAGTGCCGAGCGAAGACCCGACTTTGCAATCGACATTGTATGCGTTCCGCATACCTCCATTATCTTTACCTCGCCGAGATTCAGGTTTTTTATGCGGTTCAATATTTCGTTATTTGTTAAGGTTTCGCAGTTCATTTTCTACTTCCTCTGCCGCTTTTATATTTTCTATTGCCTCTTCCTCGTTCATCCGCTCTATCGCAAAGCCTGCGTGAACGATTACATACTCCCCGACCTTCGGGTTCTCTATAAAATCTACTCTGATTTTTCTTCTTACGCCGTCGCGTTCACCGATTGCGTCATTTCCTGAAAGCTCGGTTATTTTAAGTGGCACTGCAAGACACATCTTCTCCGCCTCCTCTTTCTGCTATCATAAGTTGACCGAGGGAGATTCCCTCGTCGTTTGCCGAAACCTGCCTGTGAGTATAAGCCGTAAGCCCTCTCGCTCTCAGGACAGGAACGATTTTCTTTAAAATATACATATTCTGAAAACTGCCGCCCGAAAGGACAACATTTTTACAGCTTTTTTCTTCCGAAATTTTAACTGCCGTTTCCACCGCCGATTTGATAAGCGTATTCATAAACGATGAAGCGATGTCGGATACGGAAACCTTCCTTTTTACATCCTCTGCAATCTCCCGTATCATCGGTCGGAAGTCAAAGATATATACGCCGTCGCGGTTTTCAACCTCGTACGGATAAACCTTTTCCCTCTCCTCTGCCGCCGCCTCTAAAAGCATCGCCGCCTGACCCTCAAACGATACGGTCTCGCGGATGCCGAGAACTGCGGCAACGCCGTCAAAAAGCCTGCCCATACTCGAAACTTTCGGACAGTTTATCCCGCTTTCGATGAGGCTCTTTATTCTTCCTGCACCGTCAAAGAAGATTTCTTCCGGAGAAACTCCTGCATCGAGAAGAAGCGAGACTCCGATTCTCGAAATTTCGCGCGTTGCGCGATCTCCCCCCGGAAGAGTTATTCCGCGCATTGTCGCGACTCTTTCGACTTCTTTAAAATCGCCATACAGAATCTCCGCGCCCCAGGATGTACCGTCCATTCCATAGCCCGTGCCGTCCCAGATTATGCCGATGCATTTTTCTTCAATGCCATTATCCGCCATACACGACGCCAGATGCGCGTGGTGGTGGTAAACTGCACGGAGCGGAATGTTTTCGAGCTTTGCACGGCGTCTGGCATACTCGCCCGAGAGATAGTCGGGGTGCATATCGCACACGAGAAGCTCTGGCTTTATATCAAATATCCGTTCAAAATGCCCTACCTGCTCTTCAAAGCAGGAGAGCGTTTCGAGATTTTTTAAATCTCCTATATGCGCGCTCGGAAAGACCATTCCGTCACGCGATACCGAAAACGACGCCTTCTGCTCTGCACCACAAGCAAGGATGTTTCTTTTAAGTCCGTTTACCCGAACGGGAAGCGGAACATATCCGCGGCTTCTTCGGGCAAAATATTCTCTGCCCTCATACTCCCAGACGAGAGAGTCGTCACACCTTGTATAAATCTCACGGTTGTTTATGAGAAAACCGTCTGCGATTTCGCGAAGGCTTTCTATAACCTCTTCTTCCTTATATATAATTGGAAGGTCTGATAAATTAGCACTCGTCATTATGAGAAAATCGAGACCGTCTTCCATAATAAGATGATGGACGGGCGTATATGGAAGCATTACTCCGATATAGCCGTTTTCGCTTATATATGAAAAATCTTCTTTTCTCTTCTTTTTAAGGAGAACTATCGGTCGGCGCGGTGAGGTAAGAAGCTTTTCTTCAGACGGTGAAATCTCACAAATCGCGCTCGCCACCGCAACATCGCGGCACATAACCGCAAACGGCTTTTCCTCTCTCCTCTTTCTCTCGCGGAGAAGGCGCGCGCTATCCCTCTGGTCAGCGCGGACAGCAAGGTGATATCCGCCAAGCCCTTTTATCGCGCAGATGCCGCCCGACTTAAGAAGCTCTTTTGCGTTTTGGGTAGCGTCTCCCGACACACCTTCCCCGTTTTTATAGAGAAAAGAAAGCTTCGGTCCGCAGTCTCCGCAGCAGTCGGGCTGAGCGTGATACCTGCGGTTATCGATATCGGAATATTCATCTTCACAAGAAAGGCACATCGGGAATTTTTCCATAGTAGTATTTTTTCTGTCATAGGGAATGTCGCGCGTTATCGTAAAGCGCGGTCCGCAGTTCGTGCAATTTATAAACGGGTAGCGTGCTCGTCGGTCAGCCTTATCAAAAAGCTCGGAAACGCAGTCGTCGCACACCGCCATATCGGGAGAAATGAATGTTCTCTTCTCCTCCCCAGAAACACTTTCCTTTATCGAAAAGCCGCTGTATCCCGAAAGCTCTTTCGAATAACTTTTCTTTATTTCGTAAATCGCGGCAAGAGGCGGTGCTGATTCTTTTAAGGTGTCCAAAAATTCCTCAACCTTTTCTCTCTCGCCCTCAAGAGAAAGAGAAACGCCAAACGGCGTGTTTCTGATTTCACCCGAAAGGTCAAATTCAGCCACACGCTTGTGTATAAACGGGCGAAAGCCTACGCCCTGCACTATTCCGTTGATTTCCGCTTCTGCGTGAATCTTTGCCATAATTCTTTCCTACTTCTACAAAAGCTTTATCCTTCTCTTTTCAGCTTCTACGATTCCCTCATCGCACATACGGCGAAGCTCGCGCATCATCGCGCTTCTGTCGGCGCATATATAATCTGCAAGATAGCTCAGCGAAAAGGGAAGAACGAACGAAGATTTCCCCTCTTTCTGGGAATATAGTGTAAAAAAGCTCATGAGCTTATCGCGGATGGAACGGTTTCCGAGAATCTCGATTCGTTCTGAAAGACGCTTTGCCTTCAGCGTTACAACCCTGAACATATTTTCTACCGCAACCGTATGACACTTGCACGCGTTTGTGCAACGCTTCGAGATATGGTCATACTTCATGAACGCAATCTCGCTCTTCTTCTCGCACATCGCAAAAACACCGTATGCGCTCTCGTCGGAAAACGCAAACATCTCGCCGAACACATCGTTCTCGGTAAGGCTCTCAAGCACAACGCGGTTTCCTGCCGCGTCAATTCGCAAAAGCGATACGCTTCCCGACATAACGATTCCTATCTTGTCGTGAGATGAGTCAAAGTCAAAAATCGTCTCGCCTGCTTCAAATTTCTGCCTTTGGATGTCAAAGCAGGTGACCATTCTTTTTTTATCGTATTCGTCGATTCCGTCAAAAAGAAATATTTCTTCAAGCTTCAAAATTTTTCCACCCCCTGTTGCAAATGCAACAGAAATTTTCTTGACTATATGATACTATAACATCAAGAAAAAGTAAATACTTTTTTTCATTCGAAAGGAGTTTTTCATCATGAATTTAAAGGGTTCAAAGACAGAGGCTAACTTAGCTACCGCTTTTGCAGGCGAGAGCCAGGCAAGAAACAAGTACACATACTACGCTTCAAAGGCTAAGAAGGAAGGCTATGAGCAGATTGCAGCTATCTTCACAGAGACTGCAAACAACGAAAAAGAACACGCAAAGCTCTGGTTCAAGCTTCTCCACGACGGCGAAGTCCCGACAACTACCGTAAACCTCAAGGACGCTGCTGAGGGCGAGAACTACGAGTGGACAGATATGTATGCAGGCTTTGCTAAGACTGCAAAGGAAGAGGGCTTTGACAAGATTGCTTTCCTCTTTGAAGCTGTCGGTAAGATCGAGAAGGAGCACGAAGCAAGATACCTTAAGCTTCTCTCAAACGTTGAGACAGGCGCTGTCTTCTCACGCGAAGGCGATCAGGTATGGCAGTGTGCAAACTGCGGCCACATCCATGTCGGCAACAAGGCTCCGGAAATGTGCCCGGTTTGTGCTCATCCGAAGGCATATTTTGAGCTTCTTAAGACAAACTACTAATATCTGATTTTATTCAAAGGACGGTAGTTTATCATGAAAAAATATGTTTGCTCAGTCTGCGGCTTTATCTATGACGAAGCTGAAGGCTATCCGGATGCTGATATCGCTCCCGGAACTGTTTGGGAAGATGTTCCCGAAGATTTTTCCTGCCCTCTCTGCGGAGTAGGAAAGGATATGTTTGAAGAGGAATAATTTACTAAAATCTTCCTGCGGCGTTCTCGTGGGAAGATTTATTTTTCAAAAGAAAGGAATCACAACACTATGCCAGCGATAAAGATAACCGACAGCGTTTCTTCTGTCGGCATCCTTAACCCAATTCTCCGTATCTTCGATATAGTTATGAAAACGGAATACGGAACAACCTATAACTCATATATCGTAAAGGGCAGCGAGAAAACAGCTCTCATCGAGACCTGCCACCTCACATATTTTGACCAGTATGTTGAAAACATCCGTGAGGTCTGCGACCCTGCCGATATTGATTACATCATCTTAAACCACTGCGAGCCTGACCATTCAGGCGCGCTCCGCCGTCTCCTCGAGCTTTGCCCGAAGGCGGAGATTTATGTCACAAAGGCAGGAAGTTTGTACCTTGCAAACATCACAAACCGTAAAGACTTCCCGATTCACACGGTTGTGGACGGCGAGGAGCTTTCGCTCGGCGATAAGACCCTCCGCTTTATCCCGGCCCCTTTCCTCCACTGGCCCGATTCTATGTTCACCTATCTCCCCGAGGAGAAGGTTGTTTTCTCCTGCGACTTCCTCGGCTCTCACTACTGCGAGCCGCATACAATCGATACGAACATAGTTTACCCCGAAAAGTACGCAGATGCGCTTGCTTACTACTATGCGGCAATTTTCGGTCCGTTCCCGTCATTCGTCCGTCAGGGACTCGAGAAGCTCTCTTCGCTTGACTTTGATGTTGCGGCAACAAGTCACGGTCCGATTCTTACACGCGCAGGCAAGCTTGAGTTCGCTATTGAAAAATACGCGGAATGGAGTGCTGAAAACAAGCGCGAAAACGCATTTATCCCCGTTTTCTTCTGCTCGGCTTACGGAAACACGAAGAAGCTCGCCGAAGCTATCGCTGAGGGTATCAAAACATCAAAGCCCGATTGCGACTGCCCGATTTTTGACCTTTCAGACTGTGATATGGCAGCAGCTGCAGCTGCTATCAACTCGGCCGATGCTATCGCTATCGGCTCACCGACAATCAACGCTGATGCGGTTGCAAATGTATGGCAGCTTCTCTCCCATGTTGACGCAATCAACTCAAAGAAGAAGCCTGCTCTCGTCTTCGGCTCTTATGGCTGGAGCGGTGAGGCTGTCCCGAACATCAAGGCTCGCCTCGAGGGACTTCGCATGAAGGTCTTCGGCGACGGATACAAGGTCTGCTTTGTGCCGAGTGATGAGGACATCGCAGCGGCCGTGAAGCTCGGCGAAGATTTCGCACTTTCCTTCTAAAACACCTTATAAGGAGTTCTAACAGATGAACAACAAGGCACTTTTTGACCTCTCCTACGGAGTATATATCGTTACAGCCCATGATTCGGGGCGCGATGTCGGCTGTGTTGCGAACAGCGCAATGCAGGTCACAAGCTCTCCTACTACAGTTGCAGTTTCGGTAAACCACGCGAACCTCACAAATTCCGCAATAAAGAGTAGCGGAAAGTTTGCGCTCTCAATTCTCCCCGAGACGGCAGAGCCTTCTCTCATCGGTACTTTCGGCTTCAAGTCAAGCCGTGATACTGATAAGTTTGCTTCCCTTCCGACGGTGGAAAAGGACGGAATGCGAATCATCCCGTCTGCAAAAAGCTATCTCACCTGCCGCGTGGTTGACACGATGGAAACCTCAACACACACCGTCTTTCTCGGCGAGATAACGGATGCAGATGTGCTGTCTGACGGAGATGTGATGACCTATTCATATTACCACAAGGTAATAAAGGGTAAAGCTCCGAAGAACGCTCCGACATATATCGAAGAGGTAAAAGAAGAGCCGAAGTGGAAATGCTCTATATGCGGATATGTTTCGGACCTTAAAACACTTCCCGACGATTTCACCTGCCCCGTATGCGGAGTTCCGAAAGATTTATTCAAAAAAGATTAAAATTAAAAGAGCTGTGGTTACCACAGCTCTTTTTTTGTTACTTTGTAAGGCTTGCGCCTCTATTTGCGGTTTCGTTTGCGAGAATCTCGCGAAGTCGGGTAAGAGTTTCCTGCATATCGTCGTTGACTAAGACATAGTCATAATGCTTTGACATCTCCTCTTCGTACTCATAACGCTTCAGGCGAAGGTCGATATCCTTTTCTCCTC
>JAZTWZ010000054.1:0-8758 GCA_045636165.1 Eubacteriales bacterium | reverse complement strand
TACGGGCTCAAATAACACAAACGCGGAACGACACACAGGTCGTTCCCTACGGGGTGACTGAAATTTTACCGTAATTCCGCATAATTTTCAACCTTCAATTTCTAAAAACACATCGCGATAATAACGGCGAGGATAAAAATCCCCGCCGTTATTGCAATATCGAGAATCCGGACGGATATCTTTGCATTTTCATAAATATTCTTCTTCATTATTTTCTCACCAGATATTTTCTCATATCTATCGCACAGGCGATGAGAATTATAAGTCCTTTGATTATATACTGCAGATTCTGGTTTACCGAGAGGAAGGTAAGACCTACAAAGATTATTCGAAGAAGAACAACGCCCATAATAACGCCACGAATCTTTCCTATTCCTCCGACGAACGAAACGCCGCCGATTACGCACGCCGCAATCGCATCAAGCTCGTAGTTAAGCCCCGTTGCCGCAGAGTTTGAGCCGATTCTCGCGCCCTCGATAAAGCCCGTTACGCCGTACAGCGCACCTGCAAGCGTAAAGACAAGGATAATCGTTCGCGTTACATTTACACCCGAAACATGTGCCGCCTCGGAGTTTGAGCCGACGGCAAACATATTCTTTCCGAACGCCGTCTTATTCCATACAAACCACATAATCACGGTTATCGCAATCGAATACCAGACGAAATTAGGAATCGCACTGCCGCCGATTTTGAGGATACTTCCGTTTATGAACTCCGTATAGCTCGCATCAAGCCCCGAAATCGCCTGACCGTTGTTTGTACCGAGCGTGAGGTACATAAGAAGACCGCCGTAGATGATGAGCTGGGTTGCAAGCGTTACGATAAACGGGTGCAGATTGAATTTCGCCGTGCAGAAGCCGTTTACCGCGCCAAGTATCGCTCCAATCGCGATTACGAGAAGAATTACCGCGAAGACGGGCACCGTCGGAAGGGACGGAAACATCTTATTTGCATACCCCGTCGCCTGCAGGAGAGACGCGGCAACGCAGGCGCACGCGCCGACGGCACGGCCTGCCGAGAGGTCTGTTCCCGTAAGTATAATCGCGCCTGCAATTCCGAGCGCAATCGGAAGGTTTGCGGCAGAGAGCGAGATTATATTTACGATTGACCCGGGAGATACGAACCTCGGTCGGTAAATCGCAATCGCGATTATCACTATTATAAGAAAAATGTAAAGAGCATTATTTATGAAGAACTCGCGCCTTCTTCGGCGTCTTTCCCCCTGCGGCTCGTCTCCGAAATTTCCGAGCTTGAATCTTGATTTCTTTTCCATGTGACACCTCTATACATATTTTGTTGCAAGCCGCATTATTTCTTCCTGAGTTACGGTTTTTGCATCTACCTCGCCTGCAATCTTACCGCCCGACATAACGAGAATACGGTCGCACACGCCGAGAAGCTCGGGCATCTCGCTCGATACCATAATAACTGCGCGCCCTTCGGCGGCAAGGTCGCCGATAATGCTGTAAATCTCATACTTTGCACCGACATCAATGCCTCGCGTCGGCTCATCAAGCAGGAGAATGTTCGGCTCGGTGAGAAGCCAGCGCCCGAAGATTACCTTCTGCTGGTTTCCGCCCGAAAGTGAGCGAATTTTCGTCTTCTGCGACGGCGTTTTTACCCGAAGCGAGCGAATATACCGCTCACACGCTTCCCTCATCGCTTCGAAATCAAGAAATATCTTCCACTTTCGGAATCTCCGCCTGCTTGAAATCATCATATTTTCGCGAATGTCGAGAATGCTGAAGATTCCGTCGCGACGGCGCTCCTCTGTAAGAAACGCAAACCCGTTTTTTATGGCTTCTCGCGCATTTCTGTTTTTTATTTCGCGACCGCCGAGAAATATCTTTCCGCTCTTTCGCTCAGCTATTCCGAAGAGATTCTCTAAAAGCTCTGTTCTTCCCGACCCGTCAAGCCCTGCAACACCGAGTATCTCACCCTTTTTAAGCGAAAAGGAAACATCGGAAAGCGGAGAGTGGCGCGAGGAAATATCCTTTACCTCTAAAAGCACCTCGCCCGGCTTGTTCTTCTTCTCGGGGAAGCGGTTTGTGAGCTCACGCCCTACCATGAGCTTTATTATTTTTTCCATAGAAAGGTCGCGTGCATACTCCGTTGCGATGTGTTTTCCGTCACGCATTACGGTTACCTCGTCGGCAATGCGAAGAATTTCTTCCATCTTGTGCGAAATATATATGATTCCGCAGCCCTGCTTCTTTAACATATCTATTATCTCAAAAAGCCGCTCAACCTCTTTATCCGAGAGCGATGAGGTCGGCTCGTCAAAAACGATGACCTTCGCGTTATACGAAACGGCTTTTGCTATCTCCGTCATCTGACGCTGGGCGACAGGCATTGTCTCCATTATCCTTTTCGGAGATACTGTCATTCCGAGACGCGCAAATATTTCGCGAGTCGCCTCGTTCATCTTCTTATCCGAGACAAGCGGACCGATTTTCGGGTAGCGACCGAGCCACAGATTCTCCGAAACCGACCGTTTGAGCGCAAGCTCGAGCTCCTGATGAACCATTGCAACACCGCCGTCAAGCGCCTCGCGCGAGCTTTTGAAGGAGACTGCCTCACCGTCTAAAAATATTTCTCCGCTATCCTGCGAATATATCCCGAAGAGACACTTCATAAGCGTACTTTTACCTGCACCGTTCTCACCCATAAGGGCGTGAACCGTTCCGCGACGCACCTTAAGACTTACGCCGTCAAGCGCCTTTACGCCGGGAAAGCTCTTTGAGATATTTCGCATTTCAAGAACGATATCATTTTCCATAGCATTTATTTTCCCGTAAATATTCCGTAGGGAATACGAATTTTTGATACATTGTCGTCAACATTCATTTCTTCTGTTCCGTTCATTATATCCTTGCCCTCGCTCGTGTTCAGAACAAGAAGCGCAATCGCCTTTGCCATACCCTCGGCATCCTGCTTAATCGTTCCGCTCATTTTTCCGCTCTTTATGAGAGATACTGCGGCGTCCGTCGCATCAACGCCGAAAACGGGAATCGTCTTTCCGCCCGTGGTGTTATAGCCTGCGGTACCAAGCGCCGTTATCGCACCTTCCGCCATTCCGTCGTTGTTGCAGATAACGGTTTCAACCATATTCTTTCCGCTTTCGGTATATTCGGTTAGAATTGTCGTCATATACTCGTTTGCTGCAGAGGCAGACCAGTTTCCGTTCTTATCAACGAGGTACTTATCGCGATTGTTCGGGTTATAGAACGAAAGCTCGGGCTTTCCGCCCTCTTTTAAAATGCGGTTTGCATCCTCAACTGCATACTTCGTTCTGTATTCCGCCTCGGCGTTACCCTCCTGACCTTTAAACATTACATACGAAATCTTGCCGTCGCCGTTAAGGTCCGTCGCGTCGTAGTTCTCTAAAAGAAACTTTCCAATCATCTCGCCCTGCATGTGTCCTGCCTCGGCGGCATCTGTTCCGACAAAGGCGCACTTCTCATAGCTTGCGACCACATTGTCTGAAACCTCGCGGTTAAAGAAAACAAGCGGAATATCCGCAGCTCTTGCCTGCTCGACGATTGCACGGGCTGCATCGTCCGAGCCCGTTTCAACAATGTTCACAACAAGCATCGTCGCGCCCTTTGTTATCGCTGTCTGGACCTGCTCTGCCTGAGTTGTCTGGCTTGAGTTTGAGTCGTAGTCCTGATACTCAACTCCGATAGATTCAAGCGCATTGTCAAGTGACGCTCTTACAGTAGAAATATAGGGATCAGAGTATGTGTAGTAAAAAACTGCAACGGACTGATTCTGCTCTCCGCCACCTTCGCCACACGCGCCAAATACGAGCGCGCATATCGCTATAATCGGAAATAAAATAAATTTTTTCATTCTGAACTCTCCTTTTTTTGCGTTTGTTTTCATTATGTCCCTAACTTGCGAGATGAATACAAAAATACTAAAAAAAGATATTTTTGAAAACGCTCGGTATAACTCTTCGATTAATATACAATTTGTTTTCGTATTTTTGGAGAATTTCAGGCAATACTATCTTTTGAAAGGAGTTTGATTATTATGAAAAATTTTATCTTTGCGTTTCTTGCCTTCTGCTTTTTACTTGCAGGCTGCGGTGAGGAAACCGGCACTACTGACGCCGGCGCATCAATGGCTCAGAACCAGCAGACAATGGCACAGTATTCTGACGATAACTTAAGCTTTGACATCCCTGCATCGTGGCAGAATAACTTCAAGGCGGTAACGCGCGATGTCGGCTCTTCGGGAAACACCTACCCCCAGACGGACTTTTACTATACCGAGGGCGACCGCGATATAAGACTTATGACCGTCGGCAAGTTCACTCGCGACCAATGGGATAAGATGATGAGCGACGGCAAGGTTTCCGACTCTTCGATGCTCGGTGAGTCGAGTGACAAGAAGCATGTCTATTCAATTTTCTACGAGGACCATAATTATATTGAAGACAATATGTTAAAGGATGCGCTCGGTAAGATACGAGGCGAGGCAGAGGCTATGCGCGATAAGATGACGATAAAGTAGTGCGGAATTTGTCGAACGGTTTTTCTTCCAAATATTTCCATAAAATGGTAAAATATTTGTGGAGGTAATCGCTATGACAACAAAAAGGGACAAGCTTTCAAGGAAAGACAAAATAGTATATATTCCTCTTTCAAAGATAGAGAGAAACCGCGACCAGCCAAGACGCCGCTTTGATTCGGATAGCTTAAATGAGCTTGCGAAAAGTATTCGCGAAAACGGAATACTCCAGCCGATAACCGTACAACAGGACGGAAAAGGCTATATGCTGATTTCGGGCGAGAGACGCCTTCGTGCATCACACATTGCAGGAATTGACGAAATTCCATGTATTGTTGTTGAAGCGGAAAGAGAAGCTATTGCCTGTCTCGCTCTTATCGAAAATCTCCAGCGAGATGATCTTAATTTCTTCGAAGAGGCTCTCGGAATCTCGCGCTTTATAAAGCTCTCGGGGCTCACTCAGGAGGACGCCGCAAAAAAGCTCGGAAAATCTCAGGCGGCAATTTCCAACAAGCTCAGGCTTTTAAAGCTGGGAGACCGCGTTATATCCTATCTCCTCTCCTTCTCCTTGACGGAGCGTCACGCGCGTGCGCTTTTAAAACTGCGCTCGGAAGAAGAGAGGCTTGCCGCGCTTGAATATATAAAAGAGAACAATCTCAATGTTCACGATGCGGAGAGTTATATAAACTCTCTGCTTAACCCGAAGAAAGCGCAGACCGAACAATATGTCATCCGCGATGTGCGCCTTTTCTACAACACGGTTGACCGCGCACTTGAAACTATGCGCCGTTCAGGCTTCAAGGCTGATTTTTCAAAAGACGAGAACGAAAGCTCAATAAGCCTTCAAATTAAAATCTTTAAATAAATTGTTCCACGTGGAACATTGGCAATTCAGATTCGAAGAGAATTGTTCCACATGGAACAATTCTTCTTTTTTGTGTTGCACTTGAGGAAATTAAGTGGTATAATTATAAGTACATAACTATCTTCATGGGCGGTGAGAATTCGGATGGCTAAAATATTTGCTGTTGCTAA
This sequence comes from Eubacteriales bacterium, assembly GCA_045636165.1. Taxonomy (GTDB): domain Bacteria; phylum Bacillota; class Clostridia; order Oscillospirales; family JAAYXM01; genus SIG480. The sequence goes on along the minus strand of JAZTWZ010000054.1, from coordinate 3,208 downwards.
TCAGAAGGGCGGAGTCGGAAAGACTACGACCTGCGTTAACCTTGCCGCAGCGCTCCATTCTCTAAAAAAAAGAGTTCTCCTTGTCGATATGGATCCGCAGGGTCATTCGAGCATCGGTTTCGGTGCGAACAAGCGCGACGAACTCCCGACAGCTTATGACCTTATCATAAACTCTACTCCTATCGCCCACGTCATAAGAAAAACTCCGTACGGCGACCTTCTCCCTGCAAGTACAAACCTTGCAGCTGCTGAGGTTGAGCTGGTTTCCGTAAATAATCGCCACTATATTCTTCGCGATGCCCTGAACGAAGTTTCGGATAAATACGATTTTATCATAATCGACTGCCCACCATCGCTCGGTATGCTGACGATTAACTCGCTCTGTGCAGCGAACTCCGTTATAGTTCCCGTAGATTGCGGTTTCTATGCGCTTGAGGGTCTCTCCGCGCTCACAGGCACAATGTCAACTATAAAAAAATCTCTCAACCCCGAGCTCGATATTGAGGGCGTTTTGCTTACGATGTTCGATTCGAGAACGAACCTTTCAGTACAGATCGCGCAGGAAATCAAGCGATTCTTCCCAAAAAAGGTATTTACTACGACCATTCCGCGGAATGTAAGGCTCGCCGAGGCTCCGAGCCACGGTAAACCCGTTATGGAATATGACCGTCACTCGCGCGGTGCAGAATGTTATATGAACCTCGCCGCAGAGATTATAAAGAAACACAAGAAGGAGGCTCTTTAAATGGCTAAAAAAGGGCTCGGAAGAGGGCTTGACGCCTTGTTCGTAAGCGATCTTGACGCACCTTCCGAAACTTCAGAACAAGCTACCAAAGAAACAGAAATCAAAATTACCGATATCGACCCTAACCGCGACCAGCCGCGAAAGCTTTTCTTTGACGATTCTCTCGAAGAGCTTGCAGAATCTATAAGAACTCACGGTATTCTGCAGCCGCTTGCGCTTCGCCGCCGCGAAAACGGACGATATCAGATTATCGCTGGCGAACGCCGTTTCCGTGCTGCAAAGAGAGCAGGGCTTACCTCTGTTCCTGCAGTTATAATCGAAGCGGATGACCGCGAGGTTGCAGAGCTTGCGCTTATCGAAAACCTCCAGCGAGAGGACTTAAACCCCGTTGAAGAAGCAGAGGGCATAAAAGCTCTGCTTGATGAATACAGTTTAACCCAGGAACAGGCAGCAGAAAGGCTCGGCAAATCGCGCTCGACGCTTGCAAACTCCCTCCGTCTCCTCGCTCTCTCCACCGGAGCTCTCTCGTATCTCCGCGAAGGAAAGATTGAGCGCGGTCACGCAAAGGTTCTCCTTGCTCTTCCCTCGGATAAGCAGGAAGAAGCCGCGGCAATAGTATATGATAACAATCTTAATGTCCGCCAGACAGAAGCTCTCGTAAAAAGACTTTCGGCAACCGATTCTCCCACCATTCCCGAAAAGGAAACCGTTGAGGTTGATTATGTTGCAGCTCTTGAGCGAGACCTTACAAAGTCGCTCGGCAGAAAGGTTCGCGTGCTTCACGGTAAGAAACGCGGCAAAATAGAGCTTGAGTACTACGGCAATGATGATTTAGAGCTTCTTATAAAGGCTCTCGGTCGCATAAAATAGGGAGGCTCCCATGAACGAATCACAGAAGAACACAAAGCGTTCGCTTGTAATATACTGCATCTCGATTTTCGCGTGTGCAGTCGCTCTTATTCTCCTCGCATCCTTCTCGCAGGCGAGAATTACGCGCGAAGCTGACGCTATAAAAGATAAGCTCGCATCAGCTGAAAACCTTGTTGCAGACAGCAAAACCCGTCTCGATGCGGTTATGACGGAAAACACCCGTCTTACCGAAAAGGTAAACTCACTCTCAACGGAGAATGAAGACCTCAAGACCTACAAAGAAAAAGCAGCAAAGCACCTCGAAGCAGAAAAGAGACTCAACCATCTGCTCGCCTTAAAGCTGCAGAAGAAAACCAACTCTCTCAAAAATGCAAAAAAGGCATTCGTAGAGGGAGGATACATAGATTTCCTCTCCCCTGACAGCCTTACAGTATATAATAACTACATCAAATAAAGGAAAGTGAACTGAAAATGCTCGATATTAAAGTAATCAGAGAAAATCCCGAAAAGGTAAAGTCAGCCCTCAACCGCCGCTGCAAGGACTATTCTGCAGAGGTTGACCGTGTTCTTGAGCTTGACACCCGTCGCCGTGACATAATCGGCAAGAGCGAAGCTATTAAGGCAACCCAGAACGCAGAAAGCAAGAAGATTCCGCTCCTCAAGAAAGCAGGCGAGGATACAACTGCTATCTTTGCAGAGCTTAAGAAGCTCGCTGACGAAATCAAGGAGCTTGATACAGAGCTTAAAGCCGTTGAAGATGAGCTTAACTCTGCTCTTCTCGTTATCCCGAACACTCCGAACGACTCGATTCCGGACGGTCCCGACTCTGATTCCAATGTTGAGGTTCGCCGCGACGGAACTCCGCGTGAGTTCGACTTTGAGCCGCAGGCACATTGGGACATCGGCGAAAACCTCGGAATTCTCGACCCGACTACTGCTGCAAAGGTTACGGGCGCTCGCTTCCACTTCTACAAGGGCGCAGGTGCTGCTCTCGAGCGTGCAGTTATCAACTTCTACCTCGACACTCATACAAGCCGCGGATATACTGAAATTTTCCCCCCGTTCATGGTAAACCGCGCATCAATGACAGGTACAGGTCAGCTTCCGAAGTTTGAAGAGGACGCTTTCCACCTCGGCCGTGAGGACTACTTCCTCACCCCGACTGCTGAAGTTCCTGTTACAAATATGCACCGTGGCGACATTCTCGAAGGTGAATCTCTCCCGATTAAGTACTGTGCATACTCCGCTTGCTTCCGTGCAGAGGCAGGCAGCGCAGGTCGCGATACACGCGGTCTCATCCGTCAGCATCAGTTCAACAAGGTTGAGCTTGTTAAGTTTGCAAACCCCGAAACATCTTATGACGAGCTCGAAGCTCTCACAAACGATGCAGAGTTCGTTCTTAAGTCTCTCGGTCTTCCCTACCGTGTTGTATGCCTCTGCGCAGGTGATCTTGGCTTCTCCTCTGCGAAGACATACGATGTCGAAGTATGGATGCCGTCTTATGACAGATACCTCGAAATCTCATCCTGCTCAAACTTCGAAGACTACCAGGCTCGCCGCGCTTCCATCCGCTTCAGAGACGGTGCAGGCGCA
>JAZTWZ010000053.1:0-4083 GCA_045636165.1 Eubacteriales bacterium | reverse complement strand
TAAAATAGTAAAACAGATTCTTGAATGGAATGAAGATGTCAGCGAGGAAGTAAAAGCTACCCTCTCCGAAAAGAAGGTCTGCCTCATAAATGTTATGGGCTCGCCCGGCGCGGGAAAAACAAGCCTCATCACAGACATCATAAACCGTCTCCGCGAGAAATTCTCAATCGGTGTCATCGAGGGTGACATCGCAGGGGCAATCGACGCGGACAAGATTGATAAGATGGGCATCCCCGTCGTTCAGCTTCAGACTGACGGCGCCTGCCACATCGAGGCTATGTCAATACGCCACATGCTCTCATTTTTCAATCTCGACGAGCTTGATGTTCTCTTCGTTGAGAATATCGGAAACCTCGTATGTCCTGCGGAGTTCAATATCGGTGAAGATTTCCGCGTTGCTATCTTAAGCGTTCCCGAGGGAGACGATAAGGTTGAGAAATATCCGCTTATGTTTGCAACAAGCGATGCTCTTGTTATGAATAAGTATGATATGCTCCCGTATTTCGAGTTTGATGATTCGCGCGTCGAACGGAATGTTTATGATTTGAATGGTAAGGCAAAGATTTTCCGCGTTTCAACCAAAACAGGCGATGGCGCGGAAGAGTTTATCAAGTGGCTTTCGGACAGAATAGCCGCGAAGATAAAAGAATAATCAGGAGGTGTTACCTTGAAAAAGGAAAAGATTCCGGCAATACTTTCAACTGTCATAGTATGCTACATTTTCTGGCTTGCGATTACAGGTCAGATAGTCGCCATCTTCAAAGGCGAAGCATCCTGGCAGGTTCTTGTGGCCGGCGTTATCGTGAGCGTTATCACGGCACTTTTCTCAGCAAAGTTCTTTATTCACGAAAAAGCATTTTTCTTGTTTAACACGAAGCGCTTCTTCGCAGGTATTTACTACTGCGTAATCGCTTTTGTGTGGGAGCTTATCAAGGCGAATGTGGATGTTGCGCGTCGTGCGCTTTCTCCGAAGCTTCCGATTAACCCGGGTATAGTAAAGATTAAGACAGACCTTACGAGCGAGTACGCTCAGAGCGCACTTGCAAACTCAATCACCCTTACTCCCGGAACGATTACTCTCGACATCGCCGAGGAAAAGGGAAACACATACTACTACATTCACTGGATTGATGTTGCTTCGGCGGAAGTTCCCGAGGCATCAGACGCAATCGCAGGAACACTTGAAAAATGGGTAAGGAGGATATGGGAATAATGAACGAGCTTATTTTCTTTGCAATCTGCTTTATTGTTTTGGCCCTTTCTCTCTTTTACAGACTTATCAAGGGTCCGAGCGTTATAGACCGTGCCGTTGCGGCAGACAGCATAGACATTCTTGCTGATATGGCGCTCATTCTCTTCGCTCTTCACAGCGGAAGAAGTGTTTATCTCGATATCGCAATGGTAACCGCAGTTCTCGGCTTTATCGGTTCCGTTATGGTATCCCGTTATTTGGAGGGCAAGCTATGAGATATGTAATTGATGTTTTTATTGCAATAAGCGTATTTTTCGCTTTTGCCGGCGTTGTCGGTATGATAAGAATGCCGGACAGCTTCTGCAGAATGCAGTCATCGACAAACATCTCAACTCTCGGTGTTTTAGGTGTTATAATCGGTGGAATTCTCTATTCAATATTCGTCCTTGACATTCCTGACTGGGCGATGGCAGTAAAGCTTGCCGTTATGGGAGCTTTCTACATAATCACAAACCCGATTGCAGGACACGCGGTCGCCCGTGCGGCATACCGCCGCGGCGGCGCGAAGGACGCAAACCTTACATGTGACAAGTATGGGGAGGATCTTGAAAATGACGATTGATTTGATTTTTATTCTTAACCTCCTCGTTATGATAGGCATTGTCGCATCGGCGATTCTTGCCGTAGTTTCAAAGGGAATCGTTTCTTCTGTTCTTGCGCTCGGTGCAACGGGTGCATTCATGGCGGTTGAATTTATCATTCTCCACGCTCCTGATGTTGCGATTGCAGAAGCCGCTGTCGGTGCTGTTCTTTCAACTGCAATCTTCATCGTTGCTATCAAGAAAACAACTGCAAAGGGGGATGAAGAGAAATGAAAGCTAAAAGAATAGTAGCGCTTGTATCTCTTCTTGTTGTCCTTGTTGCAGGCATCTTCGCAGCACTCCATGCAGCAGGACTTGAGAGAACTTACGACGGAAACAGAGATGCCGCAAAGCTTTATGTTGACCACCAGGCAGGCGTAGAGCATGTTGTGGGCGATGAAAACAGCATTGCTGATGTCATAGTAAAGCAGAACCTCTCACGTGAAGAGGGTGTCGGCACAATGGCACAGAACAATGTCGCGGCTATAGTTTTTGACTATCGCGGATACGATACTCTCGGTGAGTCGTTCATTCTCCTTACAGCTATTGCAGGAAGCTTTGTCATCCTTTCAAGAACAAAGAAAAAGAAGGAGGATGAAGAATAATGAAATTCAAAAGCGGAATTTCCGAGAAAAATGTTATAGTAAAGTGCGGCGCGGATATGTTCCTCCCCTTTGCTCTCGTTTTCGGAATTTATATCATCCTTTTCGGAACCGTCTCCCCCGGTGGCGGATTCCAGGGCGGCGTTATGGTTGCAGCCGCTGCAATTCTCCTTTACCTCGGCTATAACTACCGCACGGTAAAGGGTGCAATCAACACAGAAGTTCTCCGTACAGGCGAAGCTATCGGCGCTACGCTTTATGTTGTACTCGCGTTTTGCGGTATCATTGCAGGCGCAAACTTCTGCCGTAACATCTTCTTTGATAACGGCGCAGTAGGCGACCTCATAAGCGGTGGAACAATTACATTCATGGGATATTCGGTTGGCTTTAAGGTGCTCACGGGCGTAGGATTCCTTCTTATGCTCCTTCTTTCCCTTCTTGCTCCGGATGCAGACGACGATGAAGAGGAGGACGAAGAATAATGATTACAGTAAACTATATCGCATCTATTTTTCTCATCGTTCTCGGTCTTTATACAGTTTGTGTTAAGAAAAACCTCATCAAGATCGTTCTCGGTCTCGGTATTATCGACTACGGTGTAAACCTTCTCATCGTAAGCATCGGCTGGAACTCTATCGGTACAGCTCCGATTTATACGATGAGCGACCTTCTCAACGGAGTTTCTTCAAGATTCTTTGTTGACCCCGTTCCGCAGGCTCTTACCCTTACTTCAATCGTTATCGGCGCTTGCGTAACTGCTATGGCAATTTCTCTTGTAATTATGATTTACCGTAAGTACAAGACTCTCAATGCTGATGAGATAAGGAGGATACGCGGATGATTAACTTTTCTCATTTCCCCGTTATTGCGGTAATGGGACTTTTCCTCTTTGCGTTCCTTATCGAAATCTTCGGCGCAAAGAATAAGATTGTAAGAAATACACTCACGCTTGTAGCATCGGCAGGTGCTTTCGCGCTTATTGCTTCTCTCATAAAGCCCGTACTCATTGACGGCGAGATTATAAGCTACTGGATGGGTAACTGGTCTCCCGTTTCGGGATACGCAATCGGTATCGGCTACGAAATCGATGCTCTTAACCTCTTCTTTGCACTTCTGGTTGTTACAACAATTCTCCTTTCAGCGATTTACTCGATGAAGTATATGGAGCGTGACCACCACCTCGGTCATTACTATACGCTCTTCCTTATGCTTTCAGGCTCGGTTCTCGGTCTCGTTCTTACAGGCGACATATTCAATATGTTCGTTATGATAGAAATTATGACCTTCGCATCCGTAGCTTTAGCATCTTTCCGCAACAACAAGTTCGGAAGCTTAGAAGCAGGTTTTAAGTATCTTATAATCGGCTCTGTCGGCTCATCACTTACACTTGCGGGTATCGCGCTTTTGTACGCTCAGTGCAAAACGCTCAATATGGCTCAGATTTCTGCAGTCCTTTCTGTAAACTCACTTAACCCGACAATTCTCTTCGCATTCGCGCTTATGTTTGCAGGCTTTGGCGTAAAGTCATACATCGTTCCGTTCCACACTCCTGCAGCGGATGCGTATATGACGGCTCCGTCATCAATCTCGATGGTATTCTCGGGAATGGTAAACAAAGCAGGCGTGTACGGCATGATCAGACTTACTT
>JAZTWZ010000052.1:0-7768 GCA_045636165.1 Eubacteriales bacterium | reverse complement strand
ATGCGGGCGACCCCGTATTCTGCATTTCCGACCTTCTCCCCCACCTTGCAAAGGATCAGATGCAGAAAAAGGCTGCTGAACTTTTCACGGGTGAAAACCTGAATGTTCTTTGCGGTAGCTCCCCCATCGAAGGTGCAGAAGAGAAAGATTCAGACTCCGTAAAGCTCAATGTTCTCCGCATTCTCAACGAGAAATACGGCATAGTTGAAGAAGATTTCCTCTCAGCAGAGCTTTCGGTTGTTCCGGCGTTCTCTTCCCGTGATGTTGGTTTTGACCGTTCTCTCATCGGCGCTTACGGACACGATGACAGGGTTTGCTCATACCCTGCTCTCCGCGCTATCTGCGATATTGATACTCCCGAAAAAACAGCGGTATGTATGCTCGCAGATAAGGAAGAAATCGGTTCTGAAGGTATAAGCGGTATGCAGTCAAGCTTCTTTGACACATTTATTGAAGATATCTGTGAGAGCACAGGGTCCCTTCTTCGCGAGTGCTTCGAAAATTCAGCTTGTCTTTCGGCAGATGTTGCCGTCGCGATGGACCCGAACTTCCCCGAAGTATGTGAAAAGCAGAACACAGCATATCTTAATCGTGGTATTTCACTTTGCAAATATACCGGCTCACGCGGAAAATCGTCTTCAAACGATGCTTCAGCTGAGATGATAGGAAAACTCAGAAAAGTTTTTGATTCTTCCGATGTCATCTGGCAGATGGGCGAGCTCGGAAAGGTTGACCAGGGTGGTGGCGGAACGGTTGCTATGTATATGGCAAACCGCAACATCGAAACAATTGATGCAGGCGTTCCCGTTCTCAGCATGCACTCCCCGTTTGAAGTCGTTGCTAAAAACGATGTTTATATGGCTTACCGCGCAATGTGCGAATTCTTTAAAAAATATTAATTGGTGAAAATTATGTACGATGTAGCTATTATCGGCGAAGGTCCTGCAGGAATGACTGCTGCGATATATGCAACGCGTGCAGGACTTAAAACCGTAGTTATTGAAAAAGCTTTTTCGGGCGGACAGATGAGCGTCACCCCTGAAATTGACAACTACCCCGGCTTTGAGAGCATATCTGGTTTTGAGCTTGCGATGAATATGTCAAACCATGCAAAAAAGCTTGGTGCTGAGGTTATTCGCGCAGATGTCGCCGACTTTGATTTCAAAGCAGGCGACAACACAATCAAAACCGCGTCCGGCGAAATAAAAACAAAGACCGTTATCCTCGCGCTCGGCGCATCACACCGAAAGCTCGATGTTCCCGGTGAGGAGAAATACACGGGTCTTGGCGTTTCGTACTGCGCGACCTGCGACGGAAACTTTTTCCGAAATCGCGAGGTGTGCGTTATAGGCGGAGGAAACACCGCCCTTGAAGATGCGCTGTATCTTTCAAAAATCTGTACGAAGGTTTATCTCATCCACCGCCGCGACGCTTTCCGCGGTTTTGACGCTCTTTCAAAACGAATTTTTGAAACAGAAAACATTATCCCCGTTCTCGACTCGGTTGTTGAGGAGATTTGCGGTGATGAAAGAGTTTCATCCATAAAAGTCAAGAACTTAAAGACCTCTGAGATTTCCGATATACCCGTTTCGGGTTGCTTTATCGCGGTCGGAATGATTCCGAATACAGACCTCATAAAAGAAAAAGTTACCCTCACAGAATCAGGTCATATTGCGGCAGGTGAGGATACGGAAACAAACCTCCCCGGTGTTTTTGCCGCAGGCGATATCAGAAAAAAGATATCTTACCAAATAATCACAGCTGCAGCAGACGGCGCAGTTGCCGCCGCCCGTGCAGGTGCATATATTGCAGAAAGAGGATGAATAATGAGAGAAGTTTCAGTAAAAGAAGTAACAAAGGTAATCGCAAAACTTTGCGAAGAGGCTTGCACGAAGCTCACTCCCGATGTCGTAAAAGCTTTTGAGGATGGACTAAAGAACGAAAAGTCACCCGTCGGTCGCGACATTTTCAAGGTTATGTGTGAAAATGCAGCTTATGCTGCAGAGTCGGGTATTCCTGCTTGCCAGGATACAGGAATGGCTGTAACCTTTATCGACATCGGTCAGGATGTCCACTTTGTTGACGGCGACTTTTTCGATGCTGTCAACGAGGGTGTACGCCGCGGATATGTTGACGGAAAGCTCCGTCTTTCAGTCGTAGGCGACCCGATCAGTCGCGTAAACACAAACGACAACACCCCTGCAATCTTACATACAAGAATTGTTCCGGGTGACAAGGTTACAATCACAGTTGCTCCGAAGGGCTTCGGCAGCGAGAATATGAGCGCTATGAAGATGTTCAAGCCCTCAGCCACTACCGACGATATCATCGACTTTATCGTTGAAACAGTTTCAAAAGCAGGAAGCAACCCCTGTCCACCTGTTGTAGTCGGCGTAGGTCTTGGCGGAACTGTTGATATGGCTGCTCTCTGTGCAAAGCGTGCGCTTCTCCGCGAAATCGGAAGCACTCACGAGGACGAGCTTTATGCTTCTCTTGAGACAGAAGCACTGGGGCGCGTCAACAAGCTCGGCATCGGTCCCCAGGGTATGGGTGGCTCAAATACTGCACTCGCTGTATTCTTCGAAAAGTACGCAACTCATATTGCAGGTCTTCCCTGTGTCGTAAATATCGGTTGCCACATTACACGCCACGCTTCAGCAGTAATTTAGTATTTTAACTAAATTTGAACCTTGATTTTTAAATTTATTGTGTATTTTTACGAAAGTATATTGTGTTTGTCTTTTGGCTATGATATAATTTAATCAAGGTAGGAAACTACCAAATCGAAAGGGGCGGACAATATATGAAGTTTATCTACACAGAGCGTAACTTTGATTTCACAGAAGACTTGCGCGCATATTCGGAAAAGAAGCTTTCAAAGCTTGATAAATACTTCCGTTCTGATGCAGAAGCAAGTATTACTGCCCGTACCGAGCGCGGTCACTCCTGCATTGAGGTTACCGTAAGAAGCGGAGGTATGCTTTATCGGGCAGCTTGCAGAGATACAGATGTTTTCCGTGCGATAGATTCTGCTGAGGTTATGATTGACAGACAAATCAGAAAAAACAAAACGCGCCTTGAAAAGAGACTCCGTGACGGCGCTTTTGCAAATCTCCTCACTGCAGATTCGCAGGAAGCCATTGAAGAAGAGCGCGAGTTTGACATCGTTCGCACAAAGCGTTTTTCCGTCAAGCCTATGACGGTTGAAGAGGCCATTTTGCAGATGAACCTTTTGGGTCACGAATTCTTCGTTTTCAAAAACGCAAATGACGATGAACGCTTCTCGGTTGTTTATAAGCGTCGCGACGGCGGCTACGGACTTATCGAAGACGCATAAATTTAAAATGTATTTCTTGGAGCTGTATCGGGAAACCGATACAGCCCCATTTAATTTATCACAAAGGAGATGTTTTTTTGCTTTCTGACCTTTGGACTCTGTTCTACACTTTTTTTAAAATAGGTGCATTCACCTTCGGCGGCGGATACGCGATGATACCAGTTTTCGAGCGTGAATTTGTTCACGACCGTGGCTGGATAACAAGCGAGGATATGCTCAACTATGTCGCGATAAGCCAGTCAACTCCCGGCGTTATAGCCGTCAATATGGCGACATTCATCGGTTATCGCAGACGCGGCTTCTGGGGCTCATTAGTTGCAACTCTTGGCGTTATAATTCCGTCTATCATCGTAATCTCAATTATCGCAGCCTTCATCTCAAACTTCAACGAATATGTCTATGTTCAAAAGGCGCTCAAGGGCATAAATATTGCCGTTGCAGTCATTCTTGTTTCGGCAGTATTGAATCTCTCCAAAAAGTCAATTGTCGATATAATAGGCTTTTTCCTCGCGCTTATCGCCTTTCTCGCAGTTGTCTTATTCAAGGTAAACAGCATCTGGCTTATAATCTTTGCACTTATAGTCGGCATCACAACAAAAGGAGGTAAGATTTTAAAATGAGTATTTTATCTCTTTGTATTTCTTTCTTCCTCACAGGTCTTTTCGCAATAGGTGGCGGACTTGCAGCAATACCTATTATGCAGCAGCTTATCGTTGAGCGCGGCTGGATAGAAAGCGATATGTTCTATAATATGGTTGCGGTAAGCGAATCTACTCCCGGTCCGATTGGCGTCAATATGGCGACATATATAGGCTTTGAGAGCTTCGGGGTTTTAGGCGGAGTTCTCACAACTCTTTCTCTTACACTTCCCTCTTTTATAATAATTCTTATCATTGCAAAAACTTTTCTTGGTATTCAGGATAAGCCTATCGTAAAAAATGCTCTCTACGGCATCCGCGCTGCGGTTTGCGGACTTATCGCCTGTGCGGCATGGAGCGTGCTGTGTGTTACAATTCTCACTCCCGAAAGCTTTCTCGCATCACCGTCGTTCTTTACGCTGTTTGATTTTAAGCAGCTCGCAATATTCGCAGTTATATTCGCGCTTTATAAAATCTTCAAAAAACATCCGATTTTATATGTTATCTTAGGTGCAATTTGCGGAATCATTTTTCTTTAAGACATAACAAAACAGCAGTTCTTCTCGATAAGAAGAACTGCTGTTATTTTTCAATCTTATTCGTCGTATGCTACAGCTCTGTCAAAGAGATTTTCAACCTCTTCAGACGGTTTCTTTGTAAGGAGTGTTACAACTACCGCTGCAACAATACCGGCGACAAAGCCCGGGAGAATCTCGTAAATACCTGTTCCTGAAAGGAATACAAGCCAGCAGATATCAACAGCAGCACCTGCGATAATACCGGCAACAGCACCTGCAAAATTGAAGCGCTTCCAGAAGAGAGAAAGCATAATCGTCGGACCGAACGCTGCACCAAACACACCCCATGCATTGGAAACAAGCCCCATAATTGATGCAGAACCAGGGTTTGCCGCAATGATGAGCGCTACTGCCGCAACACCGAGAACGACAAATCTACCTACCCAGAGAAGCTCCTTATCACTTGATTTGTTATTTCTGATAACCGGCTTATATACATCGCTTGCAAACGCAGAGGATGCCGCAAGAAGCTGGCTGTCTGCCGTACTCATTGAAGCTGCGAGGATAGCAGAAAGGAGAATTCCTGAAATAAGAGCCGGGAAAATCTTTCTTACCATTTCGATAAATACAAGCTCATTTGAATTGATTACTTCATCATATCCGAGGAAGAGACGGCCCACAATACCAATAAGCGCCGCAAATACAACGATGATAACAGTCCATGCAACACCAATCTTTGCTGACTTTTTAAGCTCTTTCTGTGATCGAATTGACATATAGCGGATGATGATATGCGGCATACCAAAGTAACCAAGACCCCATGCAAGCCCTGAAACAATTTCCTTCCAACTTGCAATCGGGTTCCAGAAATTTGCTTCGAGAGTTACTATATTAGATGCCATTGTCGGAGCATCAATAACAAATGCCGCAAAGATAGGAGCGATAAGCATTGCACCGAGAATGAGAAGTCCCTGGAAGAAGTCTGTCCAGCAAACAGCAGAGAAACCACCGAGGAATGTATAACCTATGATTACAACTGCTGCTATGTACATTGCTACTGTTGCATCAATACCGAGAACTGTATGGAACAGCGTTCCGCAAGCCTTGATGCTTGATGCGCAGTAAACAGTATATGCAACAAGGAAAACAACTGCGCAGAGAATCTGCAATGCACGCGACTTTGAAAGGAAGCGGTTTGTAAGATACTGCGGAATTGTTATTGAGTCATTTGCAACGATTGAGAACTTACGGAGACGCGGAGCCTGCAAGAACCAGCTAATTGCATATCCGATTGCAAGACCGGCAGAAACCCATACCTGTCCAAGACCTGCAGCATATATCGCAGTCGGGAGACCCATAAGAACCCAAGCACTCATATCAGAAGCGCCTGCAGAAAGAGCCGATACCCACGGTCCCATCTGTCTTCCGCCGAGGAAGTATGTCTTCTCGCCACCATCACGGTCTTTAAAGAAAAAGAACACTCCTATAGCGAGCATAAAGAGAAGATATACGGCAAAAACTATAATTTCTGTCATTTCAAATACTCCTTATTAAAAATTAGCTATAATATTATATCACAAAAATAACATTTTGCCAAGAGTAAAATGAAACCCGAACACCGAAACAGGGTGTTCGGGTTTCTCTGATTTACTTACTTGAGTTTGTTTGAGTTTGCTGCGTTCTTAACAAGCTTTGAGAGAGCGACGAGAGCAATTACGTTCGGGATAACCATAAGGTAATTGAAGAAGTCTGTAAGCTCCCATACGAGGTCGTTTGAAAGAAGCGCACCGAGGAAGATAAATACGATAGCAACTACAGAGTAAATGATAACTGCAGCCTTGCTGTTCTTGAAGAGGTACTGAACATTGATTTTACCGAAGAAGTTCCATCCGATGATTGTTGAATATGCAAAGAAGAGGAGGCATATTGCAACGAAGATGTTACCAATATTAGCACCGAAGACACTTCCCATTGCAAGCTGCATTGCATTTGTCTTCATTATGCCCTGCTCTGCAATAGCCGCAGTATAATCAGCGCTTGCAAGGAGACCGCCCTCACCAACATAGAGAGTCGAGATAACAACAAGAGCTGTCATTGTGAGAACGACGAATGTATCGATGAATACACCTACCATAGCAACGCAACCCTGGTCGTGCGGCTTCTGGACTTCTGCCATAGCGTGAGCGTGCGGAGTAGAACCCATACCGGCCTCATTTGAGAAGAGACCGCGCTTTGCACCCTGGCTGATAGCTGTCTTAAGAGCGTAACCGATACCACCACCGATGAGAGCATCGGGAGTAAATGCATACTTGAAGATTGCCGCAAAAGTTGCAGGGATGTAAGTAATTCTTGCAACAAGAATCACAAGACCGCCAAGAAGGAAGAGAACTGCCATAATCGGAACGAGCTTTTCTGTAACTGAAGCAATTCTCTTTATACCACCGATAAAGATGAATGCTGAAACCACAGCTACGATAACACCGATGATCCAACCGTCAATCTTGAATGCTGTGTAGCATGACTCTGCGATTGAGTTTGACTGTACCATTGAACCGAAGAAACCGAGAGCAACGGTGATTGCAATAGCAAAGAATACTGCAAGGAATGTACCGAAGCCGTTCGGGAATGCCTTCTTGATGTAGTAAACCGGACCACCGTGAACTTCGCCGTCTGCATCAATTGTTTTTGTTTCCTGAGCAAGAACTGCTTCAGCGTAGATTGTAGCCATACCAAGGAAAGCGATGATCCACATCCAGAAGATAGCACCCGGACCACCGATGAGGATAGCACCGGAAGCACCTACGATGTTACCTGTTCCGACCTGCGCCGCAATAGCAGTTGCAAGAGCCTGGAACGAAGTAAGACCTGCGCCGTCTTTCTTACCGAAGAGCTTGATGTTTCCAAAAACCTTTTTCATTCCCTCTCCAAAGCAACGAACCTGAACAAAACGGGTTCTGAAAGAGAAGAAAAGACCTACTCCAACGAGGAGAACGATGAGAATGTAGTCCGCGAGAAAGCCGTTAGCTTTCTGGACCATTGCGAGAAGTGAGTCGAGAAATGCCTGCATGATTTTTTTCCTCCTAAAAATATTTTGGACCGTCCTTGTTCCGGTCCGGAACAAATTTGCGCATCTTTCCGGCAAATTAAACTGACAGAAAAAACACAAAATGCGTTTTCCGGCAATAAAAAATGCCGCAATAATGCAGCAACTCCGAAAAACGCATACAAGGATGTGGAATTTGTATGTGTTTTCTCCGTTCTTTTGCCTGAGAGAT
>JAZTWZ010000051.1:0-3987 GCA_045636165.1 Eubacteriales bacterium | reverse complement strand
CCACTGCCTGTCCGTATTTTTTGAGTAATTCCTTTTGCATAGCATTCCATCCTTTCCGTTTGTCTGTAAAGTATATGTGAAACACTTTACGGATAGAACAAAAACACTCTCGAGGTTAACCTCAAGAGTGTTTTTGTTCTTTACATTTGTCCGGTCAAACACCGTGCCTGCAAGGAAATCTTTGCTGTAGCAAAGCTCGTTATCAATCTGCGGACGCAATAGTTAATCGCAAAAAAAGTGGGCGTAAGCCCACTTTTTTATTCTCTGTATTAGGATAAAATCTGCCTTCTTCTTGAAAGGTTAAGTGTACCGTCCTGCATTGAGGAGAGGTCGTCAAGAGTTTTACCTGTACCGTAAACGACGCAGGAAACAGCCTCGTCTGCAACACGTGTATCAATACCTGTCTTTGACTGGATAAGCTCTGCAAAGCCCCATACAAGAGCTCCGCCACCGGTAAGAACGATACCGTTTGTCGAGATATCACCGACAAGCTCAGGTGGAGTGCGCTCGAGAACATTGTGGATAGACTCAACAATTCTTGTTGCCGGCTCCTCTAAAGCTTCGAGCATTTCGCTTGAAGTAACCGTAAAAATTCTCGGAAGACCCGTCATAAGGCAACGACCCTTGATTTCCATTGAAATCTCTTCAGGACGAGGAAAAACGCAACCGATGTTTATCTTGAGGTCTTCTGCAGTACGCTCACCGATAAGAACATTATGCTTACGGCGTATGTACTTCACGATGTACTCGTCGAAGTGGTCGCCTGCTATTTTGATTGATGAAGATTCAACGATATTTGAAAGAGAGATAACTGCGATATCAGTAGTTCCGCCGCCGATATCGATAACCATATTGCCGTCCGGCTCATCAATCTTGATGCCGGCGCCTATTGCTGCGGCAATCGGCTCTTCGATAAGATAAACAGCTCTTGCGCCTGCCTGACGTCCTGCGTCAATAACTGCACGCTCTTCAACTTCTGTTATACCGCTCGGAACGCAGATAACAACGCGCGGCTTAATAAGGCTGAAACCACCCATTACACGGCGGATGAAGTTCTTGATCATGTGCTCCGTCATCTCATAGTCGGAGATAACGCCACCGCGAAGCGGACGGATAGCGATGATGTTACCCGGTGTACGACCGAGCATCTTCTGAGCCTCAAGACCAACTTTCAAAACCTTATCGGTAGTCTTATCAACTGCTACAACCGACGGTTCGCGAAGAACTATACCCTTTCCTTTTACATAAACGAGAATGGACGCTGTGCCCAAGTCAATACCTATATCTCTGCTGAAAACCATTTTCTACCACCTCTGTTTTTATTCACTAAATATATTATACCCTATTTTCAGAATTTTTCAATTCTTTTTTCGCTGTCTTGTTTTTGCGACTGTAACTATATAAACCTTTTCAGCTCCGGCTGTCTTTAAAATGCGCGCACATTCGCTTACCGTACTTCCTGTTGTTAAGACATCGTCGATGAGAATAATTCTCTTTCCCGTAACATCATTTGACGCTACCTCATACGCACCGAGGATATTTGCCATTCGCTTTGAAACATCCGACTGGCGCGACTGCGGAGCTGTGTCGCGCATTTTGCGAAGCGTCCGCACAGGAGAAATAGAGAGCCTTTCGCATACCTCTTCTGCAAGAAGCCTTGCCTGGTCATATCCACGGCTTCTGAGCCTTTTTCTGCTGAGCGGTATCCACGATATCAAATCAAATTCGCCTGCGAGATTTTCATTTATGCACTCTGTAAGATACACAGAGAAATCAACTGAATACTTCGAAAGACCGCCGAATTTGTACCGGATGAGAGCATTTCTCACATCTCCCTCATAATGGAAACAGGAATACGCCCCATCAACAAACATTATAGGCTCTTTCGATTCCTTTATATGTCTGTAAGGCAAAGTCGCCTTACACTTATCACAAACACCGTCCGTCTCCATTACTCTGCGACAGAACACGCATTTTGGCGGAAACAGATATTTATTTATAAGTTCACGAAACTTCACAAAACCACCTCACAGTTATGCCAGAAGCGAGAGAATTCTCGCCTTTAAGGCGCTATATCTGTTGCGCTGTTTATTGTTCTCTATCATATATTTTATGACGCCCGTATCACCAACTATTATAAGAAGCTCTCGTGCACGGGTCATTGCCGTATATAACACGCTTCTGTGCAGAAGCTGTGGCGCAACTCTTCCTGCAGCGAGAACAACTGCGCGGAATTCGCTTCCCTGCGATTTGTGTACCGTCATAGCATAAGCAAGCTCAATCTCATTAAGTCCTGAAAACGGATAATGGACAAGCTTTGAATCATAATTTACCGTCAGCGTTTCATCAACGGTATCTATGCTTATTATCTCACCGATATCGCCGTTGAAAACACCGTATCCGACTTCTCCGCCATACATACTGTACCAGTTAATGGTATAGTTGTTCTTTATCTGCATAACGCGGTCGCCAATTCGGAAAAGTCGGTCACCGATTCTTTTTTCGTCTTTTCCCTCTTCCGGTGGGTTGAGAGCTGCCTGAAGCCGTCTGTTCAGCTCAACCGTTCCGGCGTCACTTTTGCGACTCATCGAGAGAACCTGAATTTGTGAGGACGGAATCTTCATATTATCAGGAAGACGTGTCTTACAGAGTTCAAGAATTGTTTTTACTATATCCTCATCACTTTCGCGCCTTAGCAGGAATAAGTCTTTGTCCTTTTTTGAAAAGTCAGGGATATTACCTGAATTTACGGCGTGAGCACCAACGATTATCTCACTCTCTGCCGCCTGCCTGAATATATGGCAAAGGCGGACAGACGGGAAGCAATCTGAATTCAGAAGGTCGTTGAACACATTACCTGGACCTACCGACGGAAGCTGGTCTGCATCTCCGACGAGAATCAGCTTGCACTTTGGCGGCAGGGCACGGAGAGTTGCCGCAATAAGTGAGATATCTACCATAGACATCTCATCAACTATAAGTACATCCGCTTCGAGTGGGTTACTTTCATCCCTCGAAAATACAGGTTCCGGAAGCCCCTCTTCGTAGCAGATTTCAAGCATTCTGTGAATTGTTTTTGCCTCAACTCCGCAAAACTCGGTCATTCGCTTTGCTGCTCTGCCTGTCGGCGCTGCAAGCATTACCCTGAGATTCATTTTGTCAAAGGCGTAAAGCATTCCGCGGATTACGGTTGTCTTTCCCGTTCCGGGACCGCCTGTAAGAAGCATAACGGAGTTATTTACCGCCATCTCTATCGCTTCTCTCTGCATCGATTCAAAGGTTATTTCGCAGGCCTCTTCTGCGCGGCTGATAAGCTCATCGCAGGATAAATTTGACCTGTCGTTTCGAAGCGACATCGCAGCAAGCTTCTTTGAAGCAAAAGCTTCGTCTTCATAAAGCGATGCCAGATAGCACGCATCCACACCGCAGATGTTTTCTGAAATTATTTCCCGGCTTTTTATAAGCCTTTCTATCGTTTCGTCTATCTCGCTCTCTTCAACGCTCAGGAGAGTAGCTGTTGCGAGCGAAAGCTTATTTCTCGGGAGAAAGGTATGCCCCGATTCGGAATTGAACCGAAGCTCATAAAGCACCGCCGCCGTGAGTCTTTCACGCGCTGATGCTTCAAATCCCATATTTATCGCAAGCCTGTCCACTTTATAAAACGGGACGCCTATTGCTTCATCTGAAAGTATATATGGGTTTTCCCGAACGATTTCCGATGCGCGTTTCCCGTAATTATGACAAAGCGCAACTGCTACCTCGGGCGGCAATTCGTTTTCGTTTAAAAACTCCATTAGAAGCATCATTGCATTCTGAAGCTCAAACCTCTGCCCTATCTGCTCTGCCTTTTTAGCCGTTATACCTGCAACCTCGCAAAGGCGTTTCGGGTGTCGTTCTATGATATAAAGGCTTTCATCACCAAACAGCTCGACTATTTTTTCTGCTGTCTTTCTTCCTATACCGCGAATTGTTCCCGAAGAGAGATAT
>JAZTWZ010000050.1:0-2424 GCA_045636165.1 Eubacteriales bacterium | reverse complement strand
GTTAACTTCTCAGATTCTTATGCAACAGGCGTTCAGGTAGTTATCGTTACAGAGGATAGCGCTATCGCTTCTATCGAAGATCTTGCAGGCAAGAAGATCGGCGTTCAGACAGGCACAACAGGCGACATCTACTGTGCAGGCGACTACGGCGAAGATGCAGTAGCTCGTTATGACAACGGAGCTCTCGCAGTTGCAGCTCTCCAGAACGGTCAGGTTGACTGCGTTGTTATCGACAACGAGCCGGCAAAGGCATTTGTTGCAGCAAACGAAGGCCTCAAGCTCCTCGATACAGAGTACATCACAGAGGACTATGCAGCAGCTATCGCAAAGGACAACACAGAGCTTCTTGACAAGGTCAACGCAGCTCTTGCTGAGCTCAAGGCTGATGGCAAGATCGATGAAATCATCGGCAAGTACATCAAGGCTGAGTAATTTAAAACATAAAACAAAGCAGGAGGGCGGAACTTCCGCCCTCTTTGTTATGAGTAAAAGCATTTTTTAGGAAAGGGGACTGAAACTTTTGACAGTTCTTACTTTTGCAAAGTGGATAGCCGAAGCTCCCGAGTGGATTCTCGCACTCCCCGAGGGTCTGCAGCGCTTCTGCTTCCAGGTTTTTCAGGTTTTTATTTTTGAAAACAGATGGCGCTTCTTTACCGACGGTCTTGCAACGACCTTTATCGTTACAATCGGCGCGCTTATAATCGGTGTCATTATCGGTATGATAGTTGCGATTATCCGTTCAACTCACGACAGCGCAAGAGGAAAGCCGAACTTTATACTTCGCATATTCAATAGTATATGCAAGATTTATGTAACCGTTCTTCGCGGAACTCCGCTTATGGTACAGCTTCTTATTATGGGCTTTGTCATAATGGTTCCGAAGGGTAATACGGAAACTGTTTTATGTGCTATTGTTACGCTCGGTATAAATTCGGGTGCGTATGTTGCAGAGATTGCGCGCTCGGGAATTATGTCCATTAACGCAGGTCAGATGGAGGCTGGCAGAAGCCTTGGTCTTAACTACTGGCAGACTATGTGGAGCATCATTCTTCCGCAGGCGTTTAAGAACATTCTCCCTGCGCTCGGAAACGAGCTGATTGCTCTCCTCAAGGAGACCTCGCTCGTTACCGTCATTGCGCTTCAGGATGTTACAAAAGCGGCACAGGTTATCGTTTCAAAGGCATATACAGCGGTCATTCCGTATATCAGCCTTGCAGTAATTTATCTTGTTCTCGTTATGATTCTTACAAAGCTTCTCGGAATTCTCGAAAGGAGGTTGCGTGCAAGTGATAAGCGTTAAAGGTTTAAAGAAAGCATTTGGTGAAAATGTTGTTTTAAAGGATATCAATCAGGAAATTAAAAAAGGCGAAAAGGTCGTAATCATCGGCGCGTCAGGCTCGGGTAAATCTACATTTCTCCGTTGCCACAATCTTCTCGAGCAGCCGACAGGCGGACACATCTTCTTTGAGGGTACGGACATAACCGACCCGAAGAACGATATAAACAAGCTCCGTCAGAAGATGGGAATGGTTTTCCAGCAGTTCAATCTCTTTCCGCACATGACGGTTAAGGACAACATCAAGCTCGCTCCGGTAAAGCTCAAGCTTATGACGGAGAAGGAAGCTGAGGAGAAGGCACTCGCTCTTCTTGAAAGAGTAGGTCTTCCCGAAAAGGCAGATGCGTACCCCGGTCAGCTTTCGGGCGGTCAGCAGCAGCGAATCGCGATTGCGCGTGCTCTTGCGATGAACCCCGATGTTATGCTCTTTGACGAGCCGACATCAGCGCTCGACCCTGAGATGGTCGGAGAGGTTCTTGAGATTATGCGCGAGGTTGCGGATATGGGAATGACGATGGTCGTCGTTACTCACGAAATGGGCTTTGCGCGAGAAGTTGCAACGCGTGTACTCTTTATGGATGAGGGCGTTATCGCAGAAGAGGGAACTCCGGAAGAGATTTTCGATAACCCGAAGAGCCCACGCCTTCAGGCATTTTTAGGAAAAGTACTTTAATAAAAAAAGAGTCCGCCATAGGCGGGCTCTTTTTTAATGCAGAATGCATAGTGCATAATGCAAAATTAAATCTTTCTCAATATCGCGAAAAATATCGAAAACCTATTGACAAATCGACTAATATATGTTATATTGTAACCCTAATATCAAACTAAAAGTTTATTTTTACGAAACCTTCCCGAAGGGAAAATAAACGCGAAAAAGCCCACCGCAAAATGAGAGTTTGCGATGTGGGTTTTTGATGCTTTAAAAAAGGTGATTTTATGAATATCGATATCGGTGGCAGAATAAAGCTTTTAAGGCTTTATTACGGCCTCACCCAGCAGGAGCTTGCAGACCGCTGTGAGCTTTCAAAGGGCTTTATTTCTCAGCTTGAATCAAACCAGACATCGCCAAGCCTTGCGACGCTCTCGGA
>JAZTWZ010000049.1:0-7442 GCA_045636165.1 Eubacteriales bacterium | reverse complement strand
TTTGCCAGAATATGACCGATTCTGAAATCTGCTCTATATGCGAGGACGAAGCCCGTGACCGCGAGGTTATCTGCGTGGTTTCCGACCCGAAGGATGTTGCGGCTATCGTAAAAACCCGTGAATACAACGGTCTTTACCATGTTCTTCACGGTTGCATCTCCCCGATGAACGGTATTGGTCCCGATGATGTAAGAATAAAAGAGCTTGTAACGCGCGTTTCAAAAGGCGGTATCCGCGAGGTAATCCTTGCGACAAACCCCGATACCGAGGGCGAAGCTACGGCGATGTATATCTCCCGTCTTCTCTCCCCGTTCGGAATTCAGACAACCCGACTTGCGTACGGCATCCCCGTCGGCGGTCACCTTGAATTCGCAGACGAAATGACGCTTATCAGAGCTTTAGAGGGCAGGCGCTCAATGTAGTGTAGTTTGATATTTGCGGGCGTGGTGGAATGGCAGACACGTTGGTCTTAGGAGCCAATGCCTTTGGCGTGTGGGTTCAAGTCCCACCGCCCGCACCATAAAACGGCAACAACTCAGATGTTGATATGTGCGACCGTTGCGAAGTTTCTTAAAAACTTCTTTGAAAATAAAAAAACAGCTCGGATATCCGAGCTGTTTTTTATTTTCCTATTCCATATTTTTTCTTTATGCGCGAGAGCTTTTCGCCCATGGGCTTTGCTATGAAGTAAAGAAATACCGCCGTCGCAACAGCATGAACAACATCAAACGCAAAGCCTGTTACATACGCTGTCACAATCATCCCTACTGTTACATCCGGCTGACCTAAGATTACGGAAACGGGATTCAATATTCCGCCATAAATTATTACAGTTGCAAGAAATCCGAAGATGCAAAGCCCTGTCCGCTTCTCGGGCATACCTTTTCTGTATATAAACCCCGACAGAAAGCCTATGAGCCCGAATGCGAGCATCTGCCACGGCGTAAACGGGGTTTGTCCGAAGAAGAAGTTTGATACAAACGCGCTTGTCGCGCCAACCAGAAAGCCTGCTTCTCCGCCAAGCATAATTCCCGAAATTATGACAAGTGCCGCAACCGGCTTGAACTGCGGCAGCATCTCAAACGCGACTCGTCCCACAACCGCAATTGCACACATTACGGCGATTATGACTACTTCTTTCGCGTAAGGTCTTCGCGATTCGAACATCACAAAAAACGGAACAAGCGTTTCTATTATGACCGCAAGGCTTATAAAATAATACTTTCTGCTATCGAGAAGTACGGTTCCTGCGATTACCGTAAGCGGAATCAAAAGAAAAAAGAAAATGCAGGAAACGATTATGCTTTTAAAATTAACTTTCTTTTCTTTTTCGGCAGTTTCCTCTTCCTTTTTAGCAGGAAAAAGGTCTTTTTGTTTTTTTATCGGCTCTTTTCTTTCTTTTTCTTTGCCACCGACTGCAGAAATTATATCCTCACACAGAATGGCATCTTCTACGATTCCCCGTGACATTCTTCCTGCTTCAGTAGTGTAAAAGCTTTTTCCTTTGAAGAACTCGCGCGGTGAACCCTCGCTCACTATCTCGCCGCCAAAAAACATTCCGCAGCGAGTCGCGTATCTTGCCGCAAACTCAATATCGTGCGACACCATAAGAATTGCTATTCCGCGCGCGAGCAACTTCCCGAGAAGCTCGCCGAACTCCTCTTTAAAATGAGCGTCAAGCCCCTTTGTCGGCTCGTCGAGAAGAAGTATATCAGGCGAAGTAAGAAGCACCTTTGCAAGCGCCGCTTTCTCCTGTTCTCCGCCCGAAAGGTCGTACGGATGGCGTTCTTTGAGATGGGCAATTCCGAAAAACTCCATCATTGAGGACACTTTTTCGAGCTTTTCTTCTTCCGTGAAGTCCTTTTCGTCCTTCAGTATTTCCATAAGGTCAAGCTCTACCGTATTTCTCACAAACAGCGTCTGCGGATCCTGCGGAAGATACGAAAGCCTTTTTTCGTTGGCAATTTTCACCTTTCCACGATACGCTTTCTTTATCCCTGCTATCACTGACAGTGCCGTAGTCTTTCCTGCGCCGTTTCCGCCGACGATTACATATAGCTCTCCCTCTTTTAAATTAAGGTTCAGCCCTGACAGAACATCCCGTGAGTTTTTCTCATAACGGAAGAAGCACTCCGAAACCTCAAGCGCGCTCTCGCCGTCTCTTTTTTCTTCCTTCTTTACTTCCGTCTTCTCGCATTTCGGCATCTCAAGAAGCCACGACCGCCCTTCTCTCACCGTAACAGGACACGGGAGGTCGTTTTCTTTTGAGAAGTACGCTCTCATCGGCGTCGGCAGTGCCGCGAACATATCGCTTCCAAGTTCATCCAGCCGCTTTCCCGTTTCACGGGGTGTAGAGTCAGATATAATCTCGCCATCTTCCATAACAATAACGCGACTTGACCGTGGAAACACCTCGGAAAGATTATGCTCGCTTATTATAACCGTTACGCCAAGCTCACGGTTTATCTTGTGCACCGTCTCAAGAAACTTCTGCGCCGCTATCGGGTCAAGGCGACTCGTAGGCTCGTCAAGGATAAGAACCTCGGGAGATAGGGCCATAACGCTCGCAAGCGAAAGTATCTGCTTCTGTCCTCCCGAAAGAGAGGCGACATCACTGTAAAACGCATCCGAAAGCCCGAAAAATGATGCCATTTCGGAAACCCTGAGCCGTATCTCCTCTTTGCTGTAAGAAAGGCTCTCAAGCCCGAATGCAAGCTCGTGCCATACCTTATCCGTAACTATCTGATTTTCAGGGTTCTGGAATACAAAACCGATTTTCTCAGCTTCCTCGCGCATTGATAGACAAGAAACGCTTTTCCCGTCAAGCGAAATTTCTCCCGTAAGCTCCCCGTTCGGCGCAAGCGACGGTTTTAAAAGGCGAAGGAGAGTCGATTTTCCCGAGCCTGATTTTCCGCATACGGAGACAAACTCTCCTGCGGAAATTTCAAGGTTTATATTCTTAAGGGCATAGCTTTTCGCGTCAGGGTATGCGAAGCTTAAATTTTCGACCTTAATCTTTTCCACCGTAGCGCCTCCCTTATCTCAATTATTATGGGCAGTAATGACAGAGCGAAATATGCTATGAAAAACGCTGCGTTTTCACGAGTTATCGGGCAAAACTTCATTTTAGGGAAAAATTCCGCAGGAATTTCCGAAAAAACAGCCTTTAAAAGTACAACTGCAAAAAGGAGCATTATCACACCAAGAGCAGCTGTGTCGCGAGAGGTAAACCTATAGTTTGAAAACGAGCTTCGCTTTCCGCTTCCATAGCCGCGGCTCTTCATCGAAAGCGCAGTATCTGCCGCGTTTTCAAGGCTTTTTGTTATCATAATGGAAAGTATTCCGACTCCTGCCTTTGCCTTTTCTTTAAATGTTTTCTCCTCTTTCTTCCCTATTCCCTTTTGCGCGTCCGAGATTCCCTTTATATCTCTGCCGAATTTCGGCACAAAACGAAACGCCATGGAAAGCACGAGTGCAATCGACGGAAGAATCTTCCCGAAAAGATAAATAAACTTATCGCCACTTACAATCTCGCCAAAGCAGGAAAACCACGATATTACCGCAACAAGCATCCCTGCCGCACAGAGCCCGTAGATAAGCGATTCGAGCGTCAGAGGGTTTCCCCCGGGGAGATAGGTCAGAATCGTTATTCCGGCGTGGTTGAAGACGGGGTTTAAAATCGCCGTCAATACAAAAAGAGGCAGCATATAAAAAGCTGAGAACATTGCGGCACGGCGGCCTTTCAGCATAATTGAGTAACAAATACCGCAAAAGACCGAAATCGCTATGCAAATCGGGTGCATAAACACAACCGAAAAGGCGATTTGTGCTAAAAAGTATATAAAATTCACTATCGGGTGGTATCTCTCAAACTCACGCATACGCTATCCTCCTTTCTCCAAGGTTTATTGTTCGCTGATGTCCTTACCTGCATCACAGGTGTAAATCCATTCGATTTTATCTCCGCGCTTCGGTTGATATACCGAAGAACTCGTCTGCAGAAAATTTCCGTTCACCTTGTACATCCAACCTGAAAGCTTTCCGCAGTCCATCTCATAAATATTACCTATCCCCTCAATGTAAATGCTGTCATAAAGCGGTGTCACCATAAATTCGATATGAATTTTCTCTTCCTTCAGCACGCGCAGAAGTATGTCGAAAGCACTTTCGCCTTCTTCAAATGAGACTTCGCGTTCGGCAAGAATTTTCCCGTCTGCAGGGAGAAACTCCTTTTTCTCTTCGGCAAGAAGTTCAGGTCTTTTCAAGATTGTATCACAACTTACCGAAATAAAGCAAGTATTTGCTTTTTCCGTTTTTTCCTCAGTCGCCTCTTCCTCAATCGTTTTTTCCTCAGTCGCCTCCTTTTCAAGTGGCAGGTGTTTCTCTTCTTTCTTCGACTCTGGCGTTGCTTTCGTCTTCACTTCTGTCGGAATCGTTTCTGTGGGGACTTCGGTCGTCTCCACCTCAACCGGCTCCTGAATCGGCACCTCTTCCGTTTTGTCTTCTGTCGGAATCGAAGGAATCTGCGGATTTTCATCTCGGGTAAGCAAAAAGAATGTTAGGCTCATTACCGATACAAGAGCCACGATGAACAATACTAATCCCTTTTTCATTTTTCCATCACCGAAAGCAGAACGCTTATCATTTTTGCGATTTCCGCACGGGTTGCAAAGCGCTTCGGTGCAAAAGAACCGTCACTTAACCCGGATATGATTCCGGCCCTCTGCATTTTTTCAACAGCTTTGGCCGCGTAATCTGAAATATCCGCCTCGTCGCAAAAGTTTTTTTCGTAAGTTTCTTCTTTAAGTTCTTTTTCTTTTAACTCGGCATATCTTACAATCATAACCGC
This sequence comes from Eubacteriales bacterium, assembly GCA_045636165.1. GTDB lineage: Bacteria > Bacillota > Clostridia > Oscillospirales > JAAYXM01 > SIG480. The sequence goes on along the minus strand of JAZTWZ010000049.1, from coordinate 2,593 downwards.
CATATCTTCACGTGTAATGTTCTTTTCCGGGGCAAATTCGGAGCTGCTTATGCCGTTTGTTATGCCATTTTCATAAGCCCACAAAACACTCTCCGAATACCATGCGTTCTCATTGACATCTGCGAATGTGTTTTTGTAATTCGGAAAGCTTTCCTCGGAAAGACGGGAAAGAACTGTTACAAACTCTGCTCTCGTTATATTTTCTTCAGGCTCAAAGGAATTTCCGCGTCCTTTCAGGATTCCGAACTCTGCAAGATGATAAATATATTCTGCCGCCCAGTAGTTTTCAGGAACATCGGCGAATGTAATCTTTTCGGTCTGCACATTCTCTTCTTCCGTATTCTGCTTCTCATCTTCTGTTTCGTCGTTCCAATCTCCCGAACCCGGCTCACGGGTATAGTCGCTTGTGTAATAGAACTGGATGCTGTCACCGCTTTCAATTGCACATTCGCGAATTCCCTCAAGCGGAGAGATTCCGTTCACCTTATAAAGCCAGCCTGAATTCGGACCTTGGTCGCGCTCTGCAAGGGTTTTACCGTCTTTTGTTATTGAGGAAACATAGCCGTTATCCGCACCTTTATATGTTATACCGTTTTCGCGGCATCCCTTTATGAAAGCGTCATATACGCAAGCCCCCTCACCCTGAAGGATGACATTATATCCTCGAAGCCAATACCCCGTATCTGTCCTGATTGTGAGCGAAACCGAAATCTGGTCTCCCGATGGTTCGGGCGAAATTCCGCCACCCGTGGTTTCCCCCACTTCTCGCGCAGGAGAAAGAGTGATTCCGTTAAAATCATATACATTATACGCTTTTCCCTCTTTCATAGCGCCCGAGAGTGCTATGAGCGCGCGGAAAGCCTGCTCGGTAGAATAGTCGCTTAATGTAATATTATCTGTATGTCCGAAACCGCTGTTGTCTGCAAGCGCAAACTTGAGAAGTCCGACAATTATGCTATTTCCGTTTTTTATAAATCGTGCATCATTTTCGACATCTACACCTGCCGCAGCAAGTGCGATTGCGACCATTGCCGTTGAATTCGAGTTCGCTCCGGACCATGAATCAGAAAAGCTTCCGTCATCATTCTGCTGTGTCGATAAGTAGGCAAGTGCTTTTTCTATCGCGTCTCCTACCTTTGTCTTTACCTCATCATCTTCGTCATCTGCGTAAAAGGCAAGGCCTGCGATTGCGTTTGCTGTTGTGTCGATTGTTCCGAACTCATCCCATGCTCCGCTTTCCTCCTGCGATGCGAGAAGCGCATTTACAAGAGCTAATTCCTTTGCGCGGTTTGCGTACTCTTCACGGTTGTACGACGCGAGCGTATAAGGAGCACTCCAGGCGCTTGTTGAATGTTCTGCGTCATTAAGCTTTTCAATCGCGTTTATCGGTGCCGAGCTATTTGCCTTATAAAGTTTTGTCGCGTCCTTGCCTGTTGCCACGAGGGCTAGAATTGCTTTTGTAAGCTCTGTATCTCTATCGGTTTCAGACACAGCGAGAATACTTGTTTTCACAAACTCGCGTGTCGCAGTTTCCGAAAGAACTTTATCCGTTTCGAGAGCATACTTCTTATATGCGCCCATATCCATTACTTCCCAGTATGAGCTTTTCTCCGTATATGTTCCTGCGATATTTTCAAGAAGTGCATCGATTCTCCCCTTATCCGCAGGAACGCTCTCGTCAGTCGGGTTTGTAGCAACCGTAAGCTCCGAACTTGCTCTCTCTATCTCCTCTGTCGGGGAGTCAGCTCCGTAAAGAGTCTCTCCTTTTTTCTCCATATAACCGATCCACATACCGCCGCTTGTCTTGAAGGTGTAGTGCGCTTCCTTGAGAAGGGCTGAAACCTCTTCGTTAAGGCATGCGTCGTTGTAAATCTCAGAAAGGAGTGCTTCTGCCTCTGCCTTTTCTGCGTTAATCTTCTGTATCTGCGCCTCAGTTAAAGCGCTTGTATCGATATCCTTTTCTGCCAATTCGCGAAGCTTGTTGTATGCTTCAAGGAACATTTCGTCGTAATGAACTGCATTCCAGTTTGAATCCCAACCAACTGCAAGTCCATAGCGTCCCTCAATAACCGTACCGTCCGTGTTTACGGGTACGGCATCGATTCCTGCCATGAGACCTTCTCCGTCTATATAGAAGCTCCAACCCGCTGAATTAAAGATGTTTCCGCTGTAATAATCTCCGACGGGAATACTTACGAGATTTTCAAGAACCGAGCTACCTACATAACCTACCTGAGTAATATAGTTTTCCGAAAGCCCGACAACGGTAAACGCCTGTTCTTCCTGCGCAGCTTTAATAACTTCTTTTACGCTCGAACCCTTCGGTACGGTTACCGTTATATCAGACGGTAAATTCGTCGTCTCCTCGCCGACAACGCCCGAAGCACGCAGGTCGGAATAGAGGGTGTCCATATCCGCCGCGACGACGGATGCATCAAACTTTACCGTAACGCTTATGTTTTCATCTGTCGCATAAGATACTCCCGACACCAGCGAAAGCACCATAATTATGCTGAGCAATACTGCCGCTATTCTTTTCATTTTTCTTTTGCTCCTTTTTTGGATATTTTAAAATACAAAAGCCGCGACAACC
>JAZTWZ010000048.1:0-2356 GCA_045636165.1 Eubacteriales bacterium | reverse complement strand
GAAGAGACGGTCAGCCTATTGATATTCCCGCGGGTAACGAAGAACGTATTGAAAGATGTCTCAGCATGCTTCACGAAGCAGTTGCTTCCACCAGCGAAGAGCTGATGGATAAATTCTTTGAAGGCGAACGCATTACAAAAGAAGAAATCGTTGGCGCACTTCACGACGGTATTCTCCGCGGTGATATTGCTCCCGTTGTCTGCGGTTCCGCAATCAACCTTTGCGGTATCCGTCTGCTTCTTGATGTAATTGCAGAAACACTTCCCAGCCCCGTATATCATAAAGCTGAAATCGTAATCGACGGCGACGAAGAAATCGAACGTCCCGTACGTGAACACGGTCCTGCTTCGCTCTTCGTATTCAAAACCGTTGCAGACCCGTTCGTTGGAAAGATGTCCTTCTTCAAGGTTATCGGCGGCGAGCTTTACGCTGACTCCGTTTTGAAAAACGTAACCACCGGACAGGATGAACGTCTTGCACGCATTTATACCGTTTGCGGAAAGAAACAGACCGAAGTAAAAATGCTCTCTATGGGCGATATCGGTATGACCGCAAAGCTGATCAACACCAATACCAACGATACACTTTCTCAGATGGAAAATCCTCTTCCCTATAAGAAGATCGTATATCCCGAGTCCTTCTATCAGATGGCAATTGCTCCTAAAGCAAAAGGCGACGAAGATAAGATTGCTCAGGGTATCAATAAGCTTCTGGAAGAAGACCGTACATTGAAATATGAAAATAATCCCGAAACCAAGCAGCTCCTCATTTCCGGTCAGGGTGATATCCATTTGGATGTAACCGTTTCCAAGCTCAAATCCCGCTTTGGTGTTTCCGTTGTGCTTTCCGCTCCCAAGATTGCATATCGTGAAACCATTAAGAAGAGAGTGGAAGTGGAAGGCAAGCACAAGAAGCAGTCCGGCGGACACGGTCAGTACGGTCATGTAAAAATGTCCTTCGCTCCCGGCATCAATCCCGGTCTGGAATTCACACAGTCCGTTGTCGGCGGTTCCGTTCCGAAGAACTATTATCCCGCTGTTGAAAAGGGCTTGCTTGAATCCATGCAGAAAGGTGTTCTTGCAGGTTATCCCGTTGTAAACCTCAAGGCAGACCTCTCTGACGGTTCTTACCATCCCGTTGACTCCTCCGAAATGGCGTTCAAGATTGCCGCTTCTCTTGCTTACAAAGAAGCGCTTCCCAGAGCAAATCCTGTTCTTCTTGAACCTGTCGGCAAGCTCAACGTATATGCACCCAACGAAATGCTCGGTGATATCATGGGTGCGATCAACAAACGCCGCGGCAGAGTGCTCGGCATGACACCCACCGAAAAACACGGCGAACAGGTTATCGAAGCAGAAGCTCCGATGGCTGAAATGGTTGACTTTGCAATTCAGCTCCGCGCGATCACACAGGGCAGAGGCTCTTATACTCTCTACTTCTCCGACTACGAAGAAGTTCCCATGTTCAATGCGCAGAAGATCATCGAAGAAGCAAAGAAGAACGCCGATTAATTTACGACCTTTTTCATTATACTCCTTTTTTCATACTATCTTCTCGGGAAAAAGCACGGTTCGCCGTGCTTTTTCCTTTTCTGTTTTTTTGCTCGGATAAAAGAAAGCCCCGCACGAGGCGGGGCAAGGATTACTTGATATATTCTGCGAGATCATACTTATTCAGATACTTATAGAAATACTCCATGTAACATTCTTTGTTCTCCTCAAAGTCCTTCCATACAACAGATATAAGGTGATATGCTTCCGCAATATATTTTTCACATTCCTCAACATTACCAAGCTTTTTATAGCAAGCGGCAATACACTGAAGAAAACTCCAATGGAATGTTTGCATACCTTCCCAAAGATATTGTTTTGCGGGATCGTCATAGTAATCTGTCAGAAGAAAGGTTGTAAGAACGCTGAGTCCTTTTTGATAACATTTCAAAGCCTCGGGAATATAGTCATCGGGTGTGTAATTACGGAACTTAACGTCGGAATGCTGATCCATGAAGAACCAAGCATCACCTTCCTTCATACACGAACTATACAATCCCTCCAAATGATGATTTCGGGAAAATACAGAGGCATTCAACTTATCTCTTCCCAAAAGACGAAATGACATCGTATCATAGCGAATATTAAAGTCGCACGGAAGCGTTTCCAAAACATCTTTTGCTTTTTGATATTCGCCTTTCTTGAGATATGCTGCTGATTGACAATCTTTAGCATTACATACCCGAAGAAAGTCCGAACTCTCGGTAATAATTTTTTGAGAAAGCTCAATCAATTCATCGAGATCCGACATGTCGTCTTGATTACGCAAAGCATATTCGTAGCCGTCTAACAGAAGTCGGAGGCCA
>JAZTWZ010000047.1:0-1959 GCA_045636165.1 Eubacteriales bacterium | reverse complement strand
ATTCCGACTGTTATGGACTATAAGGTTATGGCAGAAAAGGAATCAATGTATAACACACCGTCAACATACCCGATTTATGTTTGCGGTCTCGTTCTTGAGTGGATAGAGTCCCTCGGAGGAATTGCAGCTCTTGAAAAGATTAACATCGAGAAGGCAAACCTTCTCTACAACTTCCTCGATGAGAGTAAGCTCTTCATTCCGCACGCAGAGAAGAACTCCCGTTCACTTATGAATGTTACATTCAGAACAGGAGATGAGGAGCTCGACGCGAAGTTCGTAAAAGAAGCAGGAGCAGAAGGCTTCCTTTCAATCAAGGGTCACCGTTCAGTCGGCGGTATGCGCGCTTCTATCTACAACGCTATGCCGGTTGAAGGCGTAAAGAAGCTTGTTGAGTTTATGAAGGACTTCGAAGTAAAGAACAAATAGGAGGTTTTCCTTATGTATAATGTAAAGCTTGTAAATAAGATTTCTTCAAACGGTCTTAGCCGTTTGCCGAAAGAAACTTTTAACTGCGGAGCAGATGTCGCAAACCCGTCAGCGCTTCTCGTTCGCTCTGCAGACCTTCATTCAGAAGAGTTTAACCCTGAGCTTCTCTGTATTGCTCGCGCGGGTGCCGGCGTCAACAACATTCCGCTTGACCGCGCGGCAGAGTCAGGAGTTGTCGTTTTCAATACTCCGGGCGCTAACGCAAATGCAGTTAAGGAGCTTGTTCTCACAGGGCTCTTCCTTTCATCAAGAAAGATCTGCGAGGGTATTGAGTGGGCAAAAACCTTAAAGGATAGCGGCGATGAGGCTGCAAAGCTTGTCGAAAAGGGCAAGGGTCAGTTTGTCGGTCCTGAAATCGAGGGCAAGACTCTCGGTGTAATCGGTCACGGTGCTATCGGTGTTCTTGTTGCAAACGCTGCAGAGCGTCTTGGTATGAATGTTCTCGGTTACGATCCGTACCTCTCTGTTGATGCGGCTTGGAGCGTATCACGCAACATCCGCCACTGCACAGATATCAACGAGATTTACGAAAAGAGCGATTACATAACCATCCATGTTCCGGCAACTCCGGAAACTACGGGAATGATTAATTCTGCGACTATGTCCATTATGAAGGACGGCGTAAGAATTCTCAACTTCGCTCGCGGAAGCCTTGTAAACACAGCTGACATCCTCAAGGCTATTGAAGAAGGAAAGGTTGCAAAGTATGTAACAGACTTCCCTGAAGCTTCTCTCATCGGAGTCGAGAATGTTATCGCAATTCCGCACCTTGGCGCATCCACTCCCGAAAGTGAAGAGAACTGCGCTGTTATGGCGGTTGATGAGCTTAAGAACTACATCCTCAAGGGAAATATCAAGAACTCCGTAAACTTCCCGACAGTTGTTATGCCGAAGAACGGTGATTGCCGTCTTTGCATTCTCCATAAGAATGTTCCGAATATGGTTAACAACATCACCTCTGCTATTTCTGAAGCAGGTCTTAATATCGCAAATATGCAGAATGCGTCAAAGCGCGACTGGGCATATACAATGATTGATATTGACGGCGATGTTCCGGAGAGCACCATAGAAAAAATGGCGGCTATTCCGTCAGTCGTTCGCGCAAGACTTATAAAGTAGCTTATATCACGGCAGAGCTTTCTCTGCCGTGAAAATTAAATATTCACACAAAGTGTCGCCTGTACCGTTTGGGTAAAGGCGGTGGAAAGGGAATCCGGTTAGAACCCGGAACGATACCAGTCGCTGTATGTGTCAAAGACCTTATATCCGAAGGCGAAAGCCTGTCATTGGGAAACTGAGAAGGCAGGGTATAAGGGCGCAGGGAATACCTATGTGGCACGAGTCAGAAGACCTGCTTTGATGTTTTTCCGTCCGTACTTTTGTATAGGAAAAGAAGATTTGCAAATAGCTTGGGGAAGTTATATTCCCGAGGCTTTGTTTGCTTTGCAAATTGTGATGTCCGTGGAAATACTG
>JAZTWZ010000046.1:0-8255 GCA_045636165.1 Eubacteriales bacterium | reverse complement strand
CTACACTCTGTTCCTGATGCTCTCCGGTTCCGTTCTGGGTCTGGTCTTCACCGGCGACGTGTTCAACATGTTCGTTATGATCGAGATCATGACCTTCGCATCCGTTGCGCTGACTTCCTTCCGCGGCGAGAACAAAAAATCCGCTGAAGCTGCTTTCAAATACCTTGTAATCGGCTCCATGGGTTCTTCCTTCACTCTGCTGGGTATCGTAATGCTCTACGCACAGTGCCACACCCTGAACATGGCACAGCTGTCCTCCGTTCTGTCCACCGGACTGAATCCTGGCACTGTGATGGCTTTCGCTCTCATGTTCGCTGGTCTGGGCGTAAAATCCTACATCGTTCCATTCCACGCACCTGCTGCTGACGCTTACACCACCGCACCGACTTCCATTTCCATGGTATTCTCCGGTATGGTAAACAAAGCAGGCGTTTACGGCATGATTAGACTTACTTATGTAATCTTCCGTGCAATGGACATCCCTGCTCTCAACATTCTCCTCGTTACCTTCGGAACAATAACAATGTTTGTTGGCGTAACAATGGCTCTTGCTCAGCACGACTTCAAGAGACTTCTCGCGTTCCACAGTATCTCTCAGATAGGCTATGTCATCACGGCAATCGGCCTCGGAACAGTGCTCGGTCTCTCAAGCGGTCTTTTCCACGCTATGAACCATACGCTCTTCAAGGGTCTTCTCTTCCTCGCGGCAGGTGCTGTTCTCTATGCAACAGGCACAACTGACCTCGACCGTCTCGGCGGACTTTCAAAGCGTATGCCGAAAACAACAATTTGCTTCCTTGTCGGCGCATTCTCGATTTCGGGTCTTCCGCCGTTCAACGGTTTTGCTTCAAAGTGGATGATTTATCAGTCAACCTTTGCTAAAGCAACGGAGACAGGAAACTTCGCGTATGCATTCGTAACGATTGTTGCGCTTGTAGTTTCTGTTATGACGCTCGCTTCCTTCATAAAGGTTACTCAGGCGGTATTCTTCGGTCAGCTTCCGAAGCACCTTGAGGAAACAAAGGAAGTTCCGATGGCAATGCAGGTTCCGATGTGGATCATGTCGGCTCTCTGTATCCTCGGCGGCGTATTCTACAACTGGGTTTCAGCAAATCTCCTTCGCCCTGCTGCAGAAGCTGCATTCAATGTAACAAAGTACATCAACGCAATGATGGGTGCAGGTTATGCTGAGTCTTATAATGTTGTTGATATGGAAATTCCGACAGCAACCTTCAGCTTGTGGAACCCCGTATTGTGGCTCATCCTCTTTGCAATCGTTCTCATTGCGGTATGCATCGTCATCCTCACGGGTGAGGGCTCACGCGGTCGCGTTGTTGCAAACGAGAATGAAGCAGTTGACGGAAAGCACGCAACCTTCTTCGGCGGCGAAAAGAGCGAGCACTCCCATGTTGGAGGAAGCGATCTCTTCTGGGGATTCAAGCATGACTTCAAGGGTTACTTCAAGGTTATGGGAAATCTCCATTCAGGAAATGTAAACGATTATGTAACGTATGTAGTTGCAGCGGCTGCTGTAATCTGCGTATTTATGTTCGTGTTTGTTCGTTAAGGGGGTGAGTGAAAGTGGAAATTATATCAACTATTCTTTATAACGCTTTTTCAGTTCTTGTATTTCCGGGACTCTTGTTTGTTGCAATAGTCGGACTTTTGCTCGCAGGTCTTGACCGAAAGATTCTTGCCCGTATGCAGAAGAGAAAAGGTCCCCCGATAGTTCAGCCGTTCTATGATTTCTTCAAGCTCATGGGAAAAGAGACAATCATCCCCGATGCTGCAAACCGTAAGGTTTTCCTCGCAGCTCCGGTAATCGGCTTTGTAAGCCTTGTAGTAATGATGCTCTTCATTCCGATTTTCGGATATTCTCCGCTTCGCACTCAGGGTGATATGATAATTCTCCTTTATCTTCTCACAATTCCTGCAGTTGCGCTTATCCTCGGCGGTTCTGCTTCAGGAAGCCCGTACGCAGGAATCGGTATTTCCCGTGAGATGGTAACAATGATGGCTTATGAGCTTCCGCTTGTAATAGTTCTTCTTGCGGTTGCAAAGGCTGTCGGCGGCGATAAGCTCTGCTTCTCAATGAGCGAGATTGCGCTCTTCCAACAGGAAAGCGGTCTTCTCATTGCAAACTGGAAGCTCATTCCGGCGGCGCTTGCATTCCTTCTCGTCATTCCTGCCGAGGTCGGAACTCAGCCGTTCGATGTCGCAGAAGCTGAAACTGAAATCTGCGAAGGTCCGCTTGTCGAATACAGCGGCGCTCCGCTTGCAATGTTCAAGCTCAACACAGCAATCAAGATGTTCATTATGACAGCTCTCTTTACTGTCCTTTTCGTCGGCGGAATTGATACGGGCTTTGTCGCTCTTAACGCGCTCGTTCTCGTTGCAATCTGTGCAGTCCTCACCGTAATCACGATGACACTCGCTCATGCAATCTGCGCTCGCCTTAAGATTGAGCATCTCTTCAAGTTCTACTGGACATTTGTCGCAGCTCTTGCGGCGATAAGCCTTGTCCTCGTTTGGATATTCTAAGGAGGGAGATTAGATTATGTTTAAAAAACTTATTGCAAAAAGCATGGCTAAATCCCCCTGGATTTATCATGTAAACACAGGCTCATGCAACGGTTGTGACATTGAGCTTGTAGCGGTTCTCACACCGCGTTACGATGCCGAGCGCTTCGGCTTCAAGCTTGCAGGAACTCCGAGACACGCTGATATCGTTGTCGTCTCCGGTCCTATCACAAGCCAGTCAAAAGAGCGTCTTATCAGAACGCTTGAGCAGGTTCCGGAGCCCCGATGCGTAGTTTCAATCGGCTCCTGCCCGCGCTCCTGTAATGTTTTCAAGGGAAGCTACTCCGTAGAGGGTCCGCTTGAGAACTATACTCATGTCGATGTTTCCATTGCAGGATGTACCCCGAAGCCCGAGGCAATTATCGAGGGTCTTGCAAAGGCGGCAGAAATTCTCAAGGAGAAAAGGGAGGCAATGAAATAATGAAATTCTCATTTCCGTTTTTAAAAGAAGCTCTTTGCAATCTCTTTTCAAAGCCGTCAACGGTAAATTTTCCGAAAGTAAATGTTGAGGCAAAGCCGAACTACCGCGGCAGAATCGCATATTACCCCGATAAGTGCGTAAACTGCGGAATGTGCATCAAGGTCTGCGCGCCTGATGCTATCACAAGAACAAGTGAAGAGGTTGAGGGTGGCGAGAAGATTACTTACGAGTTCGACCTCACATCCTGCACCTTCTGCGGAACATGTCAGGACTTCTGTTCTGAAAAGGCTATCGAGCTTACGGGCGACTACCACATGGTAGCTACTGACCCTGCTGACCTTATCGTCCGCGGCTCAAGAATCAAGGAAAAGGTCCGTGGCAAGCTCGCTATCACGGATGCATGCATCTACTGCGGTCTCTGTGCTAAGAACTGCCCCGAGAACGCTATCACGGTTGACCGTGCAAGCAAGACCTGGACAGTCGATGAAGAGAAGTGCGTAAAGTGCGGTCTCTGTATCGGCAAGTGCCCGAAGAAGTGTCTTGACTTTGCAGAGGTCGAAGAGGGCGTTATCTGCTCTGACTCTTGCGTTTACTGCACACTCTGCGCGAAGAAGTGCCCTGCAGAAGCTATCACGGTTGACCGTGCAGCGAAGACATGGGAAATCGACCGCGAGAAGTGCACACAGTGCGGAATCTGCATTTCCGCGTGCCCCAAGAAGTCTCTTTCAATGGGCGATATAAATGCAAGCACCTGCTCTGAAGCAGAGGATGTTCCGCCTCCGACACCCGTCGAGAAGAAGGAAGAAGCTGCGGCTCCGAGTACAGACGGAAAACTTACCTGCTCCGACACCTGCGTTTACTGCACGCTCTGTGCGAAGAAGTGCCCTGAGGGCGCAATCGCAGTTGACCGCGCAGAAAAGACATGGGCGGTTGACGATGAAAAGTGCATTAAGTGCGGCATCTGCGTTGATGCCTGCCCGAAGAAATCACTTTCAATCGAATAAAACAAAAAAGAGTGTTCTCTCCGAACACTCTTTTTTATGTAAAATTAAAAGCCTTTTCGTGAGAAAAGGCTTTTTCTTGTGTTTAATTTACTTTGTGCCGAAGATTCTATCGCCTGCGTCGCCAAGACCCGGAACGATGTATGCATCTTCGTTGAGACACTCATCAAGAGCCGCAACGAAAATATCGACATCCGGATGGTCTTCCTGAACCTTCTTAACGCCCTCGGGAGCGGAAACAAGGCACATAAGACGGATGGATGTAACTCCGCGCTCCTTGAGCATCGTTATAGCGTCAGAAGCAGAACCGCCCGTTGCGAGCATCGGGTCAGTAACGATAACCGTACGGTTTTCGATATCCTTCGGGAGCTTGCAGTAATAAACGACGGGTGTGTGAGTTTCCTCGTTGCGGTAAAGACCGATGTGGCCGACCTTTGCAACAGGGAGGAGAGAAAGAAGACCGTCAACCATACCCATACCTGCGCGGAGAATCGGAACGATTGCAAGCTTCTTTCCTGAAATGTTCTTTGCAATCATCTTTCCCATCGGAGTCTCAATTTCGACATCGCAGAGGGGAAGGTCGCGAGTGATTTCATAACCCATAAGGAGAGCAATTTCATTGAGAAGCTCGCGGAAGTCCTTGCTTCCCGTGTTCTTATCTCTCATAATGGTAAGCTTATGCTGAATAAGTGGATGGTCAATGATGTGAAGTTTTCCCATTTTCGTCACTTCCTTGCAGTATTTATTCTCTTGTTACTGTTAATTATACTACGAGACAAGGAATAAAACAACTAAAAAAGCAATATTTTAGAGAAAAGAAAAGAAAAATCTTTAAATAAGTATGAAAAAGCTCAAAAAACTCTTGCAAAATCGCTCGAAATATCATAAAATAATTATTAAAGTGGAAAGAGTTTCCAATGGGGGAGTGAAAGGTATGTTCAATATAGTTTTGGTAGAGCCTGAAATTCCTGCAAACACAGGAAACATCTCCCGAACCTGCGCCGTTACGGGCGCATCGCTTCACCTTGTCCACCCACTCGGCTTCGACATTTCGGATAAGCAGGTTAAAAGAGCAGGGCTTGATTATTGGCACTATCTCGATATACACGAGTATGACGGGATAGGTGATTTTTTTGAGCAAAATCGAGGCGGAAGATTTTTCTTCTGCACGACAAAAGCGAAAAATATCTACACCGATGTCGAGTACTGCGAAAACGATTTTTTCATTTTCGGAAAGGAAACAAAAGGTCTTCCCGAAGAGCTTCTCATGGAGCATCCCGACGAATGCATTCGCATCCCGATGCTTCCGACGCTCAGGAGCCTCAATCTTTCAAACTCCGTTGCGATTGTGGTGTATGAAGCTCTCCGCCAGATAGGCTTTGAGAATATGCAGCTCACGGGCGAACTTCACAATTTTAGCTGGGATTCGGCGAAATAGTATATTCTGGCGAAAAAATATTATTAAAAAGTGAAAAAATAGTTAAAATAACAATGTAATATCCAATGTTAATATGCTATAATAATAACATTGGCAATATATGATAAAAATAAAATGGAGGTATAGATTATGAATTACAACAAAAAGACAATCGAAGACATAAGCCCGAAGGGCAAGCGCGTTCTTGTCCGTTGCGACTTCAATGTTCCGCAGGACGATAACGGCAACATCACTTCTGACAAGAGAATCGTTGCAGCTCTCCCGACGGTTAAATATCTCGTTGAGCAGGGTGCTCGCGTTATCCTTTGCTCACACCTTGGTCGTCCGAAGGGCGAGGTTAACCCGAAGTTCTCTCTCGCACCGGTTGCAAAGCGTCTCTCTGAGCTTCTTGAGAAGGAAGTTAAGATGGCATCTGATGTTATCGGCGACAGTGCAAAGGCACTTGCTGCTTCTCTTGCTGACGGCGAAGTAATGCTTCTTGAAAATGTCCGTTACCATAAGGAAGAAGAGAAGAACGATGCAGCTTTCGCTAAGGAGCTTGCGTCTCTTGCAGAGCTTTATGTAAACGATGCTTTCGGTACAGCTCACCGCGCTCACGCTTCAACTGCAGGCGTTGCTGATTACCTTCCGGCTGTTTGCGGATACCTTATCGGTAAGGAAATCGGAATCATGGGCGAAGCTCTTTCTAACCCGAAGCGTCCGTTCGTTGCAATCCTTGGTGGTGCAAAGGTTTCTGATAAGCTCGGCGTTATCAACAATCTCCTCGAAAAGGTTGATACTCTCATCATCGGCGGCGGTATGGCTTACACATTCCTCAAGGCTAAGGGTTATGAAGTCGGAACAAGCCTTGTTGACGATGAAAAGGTTTCCTACTGCAAGGAAATGATGGAAAAGGCAGAGAAGCTCGGCAAGAATATGCTTCTCCCGATCGATACAGTTATCACAGGTTCATTCCCGAGCCCGATTGATGCAGAAATCGAAGTTACAACAGTTGCTTCAAACTCTATACCGGCTGACAAGATGGGTCTTGACATCGGCGAAAAGACTCGTGAGCTCTTTGCTAAGACTGTTGCTGATGCAAAGACTGTTGTATGGAACGGTCCGATGGGCGTTTTTGAAAACCCGATTCTCGCTGCAGGTACAATCGCAGTTGCGGAAGCTCTTGCAAATACCGATGCTACTACAATCATCGGCGGCGGAGACTCTGCTTCAGCAGTAAAGAAGCTCGGATACGACAAGAAGATGACTCACATTTCAACAGGCGGCGGTGCTTCTCTTGAGTTCCTCGAGGGTCTTGCACTTCCGGGAATTGCATGCCTCGAAGACAAGTAAGGAGAATTTGACACAATGAACAGAAAATACAGAAAGACTATTATCGCAGGAAACTGGAAAATGAATAAGACACCTTCTGAAACAAAGAAGATGTTTGAAGAGCTTAAGACAGTTGTAGGAAAGCAGAAGTGGTGTGATGTTGTTCTCTGCGTTCCGTTTGTTGACCTTCCGGTAGCTTGCCGCGCAGCTCGCGACGCAAAGATTGCAGTAGCTGCTCAGAATATGCACTTTGAGAAGAGCGGTGCATTCACTGGTGAAGTAAGCGCTGAGATGCTTAAAGAGCTTGGTGTCAAGTTCGTTGTTATCGGTCACAGCGAGCGTCGCGAATACTACGGCGAAACAGATAAGACTGTTAACCTCAAGGTCAAGAAGGCTCTTGAAGTTGGTCTTCGCCCGATTATCTGCGTCGGCGAAACTCTCGAGCAGAGAGAGTTCGATGTAACAGCAGAGCATATCGCAATGCAGGTCAAGATTGCGCTTGCAGACATTCCGGCTGAGAAGGTCAGAAAGCTCGTATTCGCATACGAACCCATCTGGGCTATTGGTACAGGCAAGACTGCGACTGCTGAACAGGCTGCAGAAGTCTGCGGACTTATCCGCTCAGTTATCCGCGCAAAGTACGGCGCAAGAATCGCTCGCGCAGTTACTATTCAGTATGGCGGCTCGATGAACCCGAAGAACGCAGCAGAGCTTCTTGCTCAGGGCGATGTTGACGGTGGTCTCATCGGCGGCGCATCACTTAAAACGGAGGACTTTGCTGCAATAATCAACGCAGCAAACCAGTAATAATATGAGTACAAAAACACCTATCACCCTTATTATAATGGACGGATTTGGAAACGCGAAGAGCGATAACTCAAACGCTATCGCAGCTGCCGCTACTCCGAATCTCGATAAAATTTTTGCTGAGAATGCAAGATCTTCTCTTCGCGCGTCAGGTCTTGATGTAGGTCTTCCTGATGGTCAGATGGGAAATTCCGAGGTAGGACATACAAACATCGGCGCAGGTCGTGTTGTTTTCCAGGACCTTCCGAGAATCTCCCGTGCGATTGAAGACGGTAGCTTCTATGAAAACCGTGAGCTTCTTGCTGCTTGCGAAAACTGCAAGAAGAACGGAACAGCGCTTCACCTTATGGGTCTTATGTCAGACGGTGGCGTTCACAGCCATAACACACATGTCTGGGGCCTTCTCCGTCTTGCAAAGAGATGTGGCGTAGAAAAAGTATTCATCCATTGCTTCCTTGACGGTCGCGATGTTTCTCCGACTTCGGGCGCAGGCTTTGTTCAGGAATGTGCTGAAAAGTGTGAGGAAATCGGCGTTGGCGGAATTGCTACAGTAATGGGCAGATACTACGCTATGGACCGTGACAACCGTTGGGAGAGAGTAGAGCGTGCATACCGCGCGATAGTCTTTGCCGAGGGCGAGGTTATGGAAAGCGCACCTGAGACGGTCAAGAAGTCTTATGAAGACGGAAAGACAGAC
>JAZTWZ010000045.1:0-10288 GCA_045636165.1 Eubacteriales bacterium | reverse complement strand
TACAATCGCGGTCTGCCCCGTCGTTTTTGAGAGTGTTTCGCAGATGTGCCCCGCAAACGATGCAAGTTCACCCACGGGCGAATATTTCTTGAAAATAACCTCACCGTCGCGGTCTGTATAGATCTCAAGCGGATCGCCTTCGCGGATGCGCATCGTTCTTCTTATTTCTTTCGGAATTACAACACGACCGAGGTCGTCAATTCTTCTCACAATTCCCGTTGCTTTCATTATTTATAAATCCCCTTTAAATTTCAAATTGTGATGTTAGTATTTGTAACAAAAGGAGATTTATACTGTTCAGATTTGCTTTTTAATTCGGATGTGATATAATTAAAATATCTTCGGAAGGAAGTGTTATTATGAAAATTTCAGATTTGCTCAGAAAGGACTCGTTGTCAATTTCTTTTGAGGTTTTCCCTCCAAAAACGAATATGAATTTTGAAAGCGTTCGCGCGGCGGTTGAAGAGATAGCAGAATTAAAGCCCGCTTTCATGAGCGTTACATACGGTGCAGGCGGCGGCACAAGCGCATACACCCTCGAAATCGCAAAACAGATAAAACGGAGCCACGGCGTTCCGTCTCTCGCTCATCTTACCTGCGTTTCTTCTACAAAAGAGACCGTTCACGAGCGCATAACAGCTATCAAAAACGCAGGAATACAGAACATTATGGCACTTCGCGGAGATATTACTCCCGATAACGCCCTCGAAGATTATCACCACGCGATTGAGCTTATCCGCGAGATAAAAGAGGCAGACTCAGAATTCTGCATTGGTGGCGCGTGTTACCCCGAGATACACCCTGAAAGCGCAAACCAGAAAGAAGACATAAGATACCTCAAGGAAAAGGTTGATGCAGGCTGTGATTTTTTAACCACGCAGATGTTTTTCGACAACAACCTGCTTTACAATTTTCTTTATAAAATACGCGAGGCAGGCATTGCCGTTCCGATAATTCCGGGCATTATGCCCATCACCAACGCAAACCAGGTCGAGCGCGCAATAAGCCTCTCAGGTTCGTTCATGCCGCAGAGATTCAAATGCCTCGTCGATAAATTCGGAGACGATCCGCTTGCTATGAAGCAGGCAGGTATCGCTTATGCGACCGACCAGATTATTGACCTCTATGCAAACGGTATAACAAATGTCCATGTATATTCGATGAACAAGCCCGATGTTGCAAAAAAGATACAGGACAATTTAAGCGACATATTAGGAAAATAGAGTTATGGTTTTAATTAAAACATACAGTGATTTCCCGTTTTGCGAAAAGGAAATTCTGAGGTATGCAGGAAGCAATATCTCAGATGAGGAAACACTCGCTCTTGTCCGTCAATGTATGGCCGAGGCGGAAGAAATTTTCAGATACAAGGTTTGCTACCGCGAGCTTACAGTTTCGGTAAATGACCCTGTTTGCGATTTCGGAAGCTTCTCGCTCACATCAAAAAGCCTTTCAAAAAATCTTGAAGGCTGCACGAAGGTCATCGTTTTTGCAGCGACTGTAGGAATAGCTTTTGACCGCCTTATCGCAAAATACAGCAGGCTCTCCCCTGCAAAGGCTCTCATTTTTCAGGCGATAGGCGCAGAACGGACAGAGGCTCTTTGCAATGCATTCTCATGCGATATCGCAAAGGAATATGATTTATCCGCAAAGCCCCGTTTCAGCCCCGGATATGGCGACCTTCCTCTCGAAAGTCAAAAAAACATTTTCGGAGTTCTCGACTGCGAAAGAAAAATCGGGCTTACACTCACCGACAGCTTATTGATGTCACCGTCAAAATCGGTCACTGCATTTATCGGTCTCAAAAACAGAGGTGTAATATGAAATTTACAGAGTTTTTAAAAGATAATATAGTTTATCTCGACGGCGGTATGGGTACGCTTCTTCAGGCACAGGGACTAAAGCCGGGCGAGCATCCCGAAAGATGGAATCTGTCACACGCCGACGCGATAATCAATATTCACAAGGCATATTTTGATGCAGGAAGCAACATCGTTTGCACAAACACATTCGGCGCAAACTCACTTAAATTTGACGATGAGGAGCTTGAAAAGATAATTGAGGCGGCGATTTCAAACGCGAAAGCCGCAAGGAACAGTTCAACTTCAAAAAAAGAAAAATTCGTTGCCCTTGACATAGGTCCTTCGGGAAAGCTTTTAAAACCACTTGGCGACCTTGATTTTGAAGATGCAGTCAGCGTTTTTGCAAAAACCGTAAAACTCGGCGCGAAATACGGCGTTGACCTCATCATCATAGAAACGATGAACGACAGCTACGAAACAAAAGCTGCTCTTCTCGCTGCGAAAGAAAACAGTAATCTTCCCGTTATCGTTTCAAACGCGTACAGCGAAGACGGTAAGCTTATGACGGGTGCTACCCCCGAAGCAATGGTCGCACTTTTAGAAGGTATGGGCGCAGACGCTCTTGGCGCAAACTGCTCTCTGGGTCCTCACCAGCTCCGCGGCGTTGCGGAGAGGCTTCTTGAAAAAGCATCTGTTCCCGTAATTCTAAAGCCGAACGCAGGTCTTCCGCAAGTTGTCGGCGGCAAAACGGTTTTCGATATAACGGTCGATGAGTTTTCTGACGAGCTTTCTGACCTTATAAAAAAAGGCATCCGCGTTGCAGGCGGATGCTGTGGAACTACTCCCGAGTATATAAAATCGCTTTGCGATAAGACAAGCTCTCTTTCTCCTCGCCCGATAGAAGAGAGACACTTAACAGTTGTTTCTTCTTACTCTCACACCGTCGAGTTTGGCAAAAAGCCCATACTCATCGGCGAGCGAATCAACCCGACAGGCAAAAAGCGTTTCAAGCAGGCGCTTTTAGAGAACGATATCGACTATATCTTGTCAGAAGGCGTAAAGCAGCAGGAAAAGGGTGTTCATATCCTTGATGTCAATGTCGGTCTTCCCGATATCGACGAGGTCGAGATGCTAAAGAAAACTGTCTGTGAGCTTCAGGCTATTATCAACCTTCCGCTCCAGATTGACACTTCAAATGTTTCTGCTATGGAAGCGGCTCTTCGCCGATATAACGGCAAGGCTATGATAAACTCCGTAAGCGGTAAGGAAGACAGCATGAGGGCAGTTTTCCCGCTTGCGAAAAAATACGGTGGACTTATAGTTGCGCTCACCCTTGACGAAAACGGCATCCCCGAAACTGCCGAGGGCAGAGTCAAAATTGCAGAAAAGATACTCAGAACCGCCGCAGAATATGGCATTGATAAGAAAGACATCATATTCGATTCTCTCGCGCTTACAATAAGCGCAGACTCAAGCGCAGCTCTCACGACGCTCAAGTCTCTCCGAACGATAAAGGAAGATCTTTCTTGCCACACTTCTCTGGGCGTTTCAAACATATCCTTCGGACTTCCGAACCGTGATGCCATAAACGGAACATTCTTTGCTCTCGCGCTCGAAAACGGGCTTTCAGCCGCGATTATGAACCCGTATTCGGCGGATATGATGAAGGTTTATCATACATACAATGCACTCAAAGGCTTCGACGAAAACTGCACTGAATACATAAGCGTTGCAGATTCTTTTGTCGCTGCCGAAAAGTCTGTTGAAGTGACAGCAAAAACCTCTGAGCATGCAGATTCCGAGTGTCAGTATGCGATTATAAAAGGTCTCAAGGACAAGGCTGCAGAAATCACAAAAAAGCTTCTTGAAAACGTCCCTCCGCTTGAGATAGTAAACAGCGAAATTATTCCTGCTCTCAATATTATGGGCAAGAGATTCGAAGAAAAAACCGCATACCTGCCCCAGCTTCTTATGAGCGCAGAAGCGGCAAAAGGCGCATTTGAAACCATAAAATCATTTATGGCAGGTGCGGAGAAGGCGGGAGGAAACGGAACCATTGTTATCGCGACCGTCCGCGGAGATATTCACGACATCGGTAAAAACATCGTAAAGCTTCTGCTTGAGAACTACGGTTTTGATGTGATAGACCTTGGAAAGGATGTATCTCCCGAAGAAATCGTCCAAAAGGTTATTGAACTTCACGCGCCTGTTGTAGGACTCAGCGCACTTATGACGACAACAGTCGCAGCAATGGAAGAAACGATAACCGAGCTTCACGATAAAGCCCCGTGGTGCAAAATCATAGTCGGCGGAGCAGTTCTCACACAGGAATATGCCGATAAAATCGGTGCTGACAAATACGCAAAGGATGCTATGGAAGGCGTCCGCTATGCACAGGAAATCATAAACGGTATCGGATGTTAATCATCCGATACCGTTCTTTTTAAAGCTTCAACATATTATTACTTCTTGTAGTTGTTGCAGGGGGTGCTGGGTCAAGCGCGCAGTCTGAAATTCCGAGAATGTCTTCAGGGCGTATCCACGCTCTTCCCTGAATCGCGCTTGTTTCCTCGTGAGTAAGGTATCCTTTATATGCGGTAAGGCTTCGTCTTACGAAGCCGTCGCGGACACAAGCCTCCTTGACTCCATTGTTCAAGATATTGAGAAGCATCGGGAGCGTCTCTGCCGCAAGCGCAACCGAGCTTGAATGTGCAACCGCTCCGGGGATATTGCTTACGCAATAATGAACAACGCCGTTTACGACATATCGCGGATTGTCATGGTGAGTTTCGTGGCTCGATTCGATGCAACCGGGGTCATCGTTTGATATATCGACAAGAACCGAACCCTGCTCCATCATCTTCAGCATTTCCTTATCTATAAGAAAGTCCTTTCTCTGCTTCGGCCATTTTACGCAGTTTATTACCATATCCGTCTGTGGAAGAACCGAAGCAATAGCTTCCTTCGTGCAGACCATTGTATTAATTTTGTTCTGATACTGATTTCCGAGAGTTCTGAGAAGTCCTACATTTATATCCATAACAGTAACATTTGCACCAAGGGCATGGAGAACGGAAAGCGCGCCCTGACCTACAACGCCGCCACCGAGAATAAGAACATTGATCCCCGGAGCTCCTGCAAAGCCGCCGACAAACTTTCCTTTACCGCCGTTTATCGTAAGCATTGATTCAAGCCCGAAGAGCGCCCCCTGCTTTCCTGCCGCCTCGCAGTTAGGAGAGCCGTAACGATGGCTGTCCTCTGCCGTTATGGCTATGCACTTCGAGTCGAGAATCGCCTGAACCTCTTCCGGGTGTCCTGCAGGATGAATGCAACAATAGATTATCTGACCCTCGCGGAGGTGTTTGTATTCAGACTCCTCTATTTCCTTTACCTTTGCGAGGAAATCGCATTTCTTCCACATTTCTTCGGCACCGTCAATCATTTTCGCGCCCATTTTTACATAAGCTTTGTCAGAAAAGCCTGCGCCGACCCCTGCGCCCTTCTGGACATACACTGTATGTCCTGCTGCTACGATTGATGCGACCTCAACGGGAGTGCAGATAACGCGGTTTTCTCCTATCTTAATGTCCTTCAAAACTCCAAAAACCATTTCTGTTTCCTCTTTTTTATTTCACCGCCGTTTTAAGCAATAGTTCCTTTGTTTTTATGTGCAAAAAACATGCGCGCCTATCGTGCGAATAACAGGGCGCGAGCGTATCCACGAATTCGTCGCTGTCTTCGGGTTATAATAATAGATCGCATTGCCTACCGGGTTTGATCCCGAAAGAACCTCGCGTGCGGCACGGCGCGATTCTTCCGAAATGGGCTCATAGAACTGACCGTCGGAAAGAGCGGAAAACGCACCGTTCTGATATATTACCCCTGCTATCGTATTCGGAAAAGACGGATGCGCGACGCGGTTCATTATAACCGCGCCGACGGCGAGCTGACCGATATACGGCTCTCCTCGCGCTTCTGCAGAAATTATCCTTGAAAGCAGATAAAGGTCATTATCATAAGAGTCCTCGGCGGCTTTTTCGGTAAGCCCCATTGCTTCTAGCGTCTCGCTTCCCACGATTCCGTCTGTCTTCAACCCGTAGCGGCTCTGGTACTGTATAACCGCGCTTTCTGTCTGCGCGCCGAAGATTCCGTCGATGTTTCCGTAGTAAAGACCTTCGTTTTTTAAAACGCTCTGTATCTCCGAAACCGTTTCACCTCGCGAGCCGCGTCTGTATATCCCTGCGGCGCATACTGCGACTATCAATGCAGATACTATTATTACAGCAATTATTCCTCTTTTTCTCATTTTCCGTCACCTACCATTTTTTCTCACTTGTATTTTCCCCAAGTTTACAATTTTTAATACAAGTGAGCTTCTCCGCTTCTTGACGGACATATAAAATTGTTGTAAAATAAATTAAAACCACTTGAAAGGATGCTGTTTTTTACTATGAGCGAAGCTTGTTCTCACGATTGTTCATCGTGTTCTAAAAAGTGTGGCGACAGAACTGAAAAGAGTTCATTCCTCGCGCCTGCCAACCCTTTTTCAAATGTCAAAAAAGTAATCGGCGTTGTCAGCGGTAAGGGTGGCGTCGGAAAGAGCCTTGTTACCTCTCTCCTCGCAGTTGCCGCAGGAAGACGCGGAGTTTCGGCTGTTCTTGATGCCGATATTACAGGTCCGTCTATCCCCAAGGTCTTTGGCGTAACAGGCCGCGCAGTCAGCGACGATAACGGAATTTATCCTGCTGAGACTGCAAAGGGCACGAAGCTTATGTCGATAAACCTTCTCCTTGAGAATGTTACAGACCCTGTCGTCTGGCGCGGTCCCGTTATCGCAAATGCCGTAAAGCAGTTCTGGACGGATGTCTGCTGGGGCGATGTTGACTATATGTTTGTCGATATGCCTCCCGGAACAGGCGATGTTCCGCTTACGGTCTTCCAGTCGCTTCCGATTGACGGTATCGTTGTTGTAACAAGTCCGCAGGAGCTTGTAACGATGATTGTCGATAAGGCAGTCAAGATGGCAGGAATGCTTAATATACCGATTCTCGGAATTGTCGAGAATATGTCATACTTTGAATGCGGAAAGTGTGGCGAGCGTCATTCGATATTCGGCGAGAGCAATATAGAAGCTCACGCAAAAACACTTGGTATTGATACAGTCGCAAAAATTCCGATTCTCCCGTCACTTGCAAAAACCTGTGACAACGGCGAAATTGAAACCGTCGAGGCTGAATGGCTCGATGAAATAATGAATAAAATAGAAAAGATTTAGTAAAGGAGAATGTATTATGAAATTTTTTGTTTGTGCACATTGTAAGAAAATTGTTACCGAGCTTCACGAAACAAAGGTTCCGCTTATGTGTTGCGGAGAAAAAATGAGCGAGCTTGTCCCCGGTACAACTGATGCCGCGGTTGAGAAGCATGTTCCCGTTGTTGAGATAAAGGATAACACAGTTCATGTCGCAGTTGGCGAAGTTGCCCACCCGATGACAGACGAGCATTATATTGAATGGGTAACGCTCGAGACAAACTTCGGTTTCCATGTAAAGAAGCTCACACCGGCAGACGAGCCGAAGGCTTGCTTCAATCTCTGCAAGTGTGATGAGAAGAAGCCCGAAGAAGTCATTGCAGTATACGAGTTCTGTAATCTCCACGGCCTTTGGAAAGCTTAAAGAAGAGAAAAAAAGAAGTGGTGCTTACGCACCACTTCTTTTTTTATATGAATTTAAATATAAGACTTAGTATTATCCAGGCGATAAGCAAAACTGCGACGGCTGTTGCGATATATCGGAAAATCTTCATGCCGTGCCCTCCCTTTCGCTCACAGAAAAGCTGGGTAAAGCCAAGGAAAACTGTTAAAGCAACTTGTATGATTTGCCCAATTATGCTTTTTCCGTCAAAATAGTTTATAACTCCGCCTGCAGCAAATATCGCCGAAAGCACCAGCCAAAAATACCATCTGTTCATAAGTCCTTCTCCTTTTATATCAATTTAATCACTTTCCATTTTTCAATAAGCGCATCTACCGACCACGCAGCGTTCGCAGGCGATGTGGACGGTAGCGTTATCGCGTCTCTTCCTATTTGAGCCTTTGTGTACTTTTTAAAGTATTTCTCTGCGGTCTTTCCGTTAACGAAAATCTGCCTGACATCCGCTTCATCGAGAATTTTTGAAAGGTCGTTCACTTTTACATTTTTGATAGAGCTATCAGAGCTTCCCTCTATCTCGCAGGACGCGATAACATCCCAAAGAGCAATGCCGTTTTCAAGCAGAAACTTCTTTTTCTCCTCGATAGTCTCGGGCACATCACATCCGAACACGGCGGCAACTACCTTCCAGAATCGGTTTTGCGGATGACCATAGAAAAACTTTTGCTCACGCGACTTTACTGACGGAAAGCTACCCAAAATCAAAATCTTCGAGTCCTTATTATATAACGGCGGAAACGGGTGTTCTATCATTCTATCACCTCAAAATATGCCTGCTTCAGGTTAAAAACCACGCTCCGCGAGCGCTGCTTCGGGTATGCCTATATCGAGAACTTTTTTCACTCCGCAAAGCGCCTTTCCCTGATTCACATTAAGTCCGACCTTATCAAGCGCGAGTGTGTAAGTATAATCTGCTTTTACGACGCTTCCCGAAGCTTCTCCCGTATCGGCAGAAAGACCGCTCGGAATATCAATGGAAATAACAGTATTATTCATAGCCGCTATTCTGTCTATCGCCGTCTTTATATTCCCTCTCGGTTCGCCCGAAACCGAAATTCCAAGAAGCGCGTCGATGATAATCGAGTCTTCATCAACATCATCAGTTACATTTAAAACCTCAATGTTTTCTTCCTTGATCCTGTCAAAGGCAATTTTTGCCGTCGCGCCGAGTTCTGATTCCTCGTGAGTGAGATAAACCTTGACCTCACGCCCGTCGGCTTTGAGTAGCCTTGCAACAACAAAACCGTCTCCGCCATTGTTACCCTTTCCGCAAAAGACAGCGAACTTCTTATCCGGAAAATTTTCTTTTATTTCATCAAATATGCTCTTTCCTGCATTCTCCATAAGCTGGTGTAGCGGAATACCGTATTTTTCTGAAGCTAATGTATCAAGTTTTTTTATATGTTCAGACAATGCAAGGTGCATGCTTGCCTTTTTCTTGGGGCAGTCTCGCTCCTCTTTCTTGACTCTTCCGATCTCAATCATCTGCATAATGAACAAGATAATGTGTCCAATGAACACTAAATAGGTAAGACAAAACGCAATATTTGAAAGCAGATTGCTTTCTATCAATCCGAAGAAGAAATGCATTTCACCTATATCTCCTCCGTCAGGGAACAGTAAATATACAGCTAAATACGATATAAAAAACAGCAAACTCATTTTTTTCAGTTTTGCGGATTTATCAAAATATTTAGCGGTAAAAAAGTTCGTTAGGAAAAACGCAATTGCGTGAAATATCGGAACCGCTAAGAATGTCAAAAAAAATCTTAACCACCCAATATTAAAAATCCACGAGGTAGCCGCAATAATTATTGCTCCGATTGTGAAAAAAATACTCTTCAAAATCTGTGGAGAGTTGCTTTTTCTTGCTTTCACTATCGCCAGAATCACTCCACCTACTATGATGGCAACGGCAATCACAGGCATAGCAATCAATAAAACTAATAAAAATCTTTTATTCACATTCGCTAACATCAACATTTTCCCCTTTCAACAACATTCGATATTATTTACTTTCTTCGTGTTAAGTCAGGAACTAAAATTATTAATTTTTGTTTGCTAACTTTAAAACATATTCCAACAATTCACTGTTCTCCCCAATAATATAACCATTAGCTTCATTTTCAAGCATACGATATACAAGTCGTGGATTTTCTGGAGTACCAAACCTATCAACTTTTCCGTTGTCATAAATAAGTTGTATTGTATATTCAGGGGTTGCAGATTCTGCAACAGAATGGCTCGGATAGCGATAAACTTTAATTTCTTCGGTATCTTTTATCTTTCCATATAACTCAATCAATTCATTCTTTTCTTTAATTTCAATTACGCATAAGGGTTGTTCATTGGTTCTATCATTCACAGTTACGATAGCTCGCTCGAGTTTTCAATTTCTTCAGTAACAATTTTAATGTAAATTTGTGGAAAGAACAAATACGCAATTACAATTGTTAAGGCAAGAGCAAAACTTATAGACACTATATGTTTTCGATTTTTCATATAATTGCACTCCTTCCGACATTATTCAACATTCGTTACTATCTTCGTGCCGCTTTAAGAATAACAACGATGTTTCCAACTAAATTATACCACTACAAAAGAAAAGCAGCAAGTATTTCTACTTACTGCTTTTATATGATGTTGGCGAAGCCTTATCTTCCCGGGCCGTCTCCAGCCAAGTATTGTCAGCACAGGTGAGCTTAACTTCTGTGTTCGGAATGGGAACAGGTGGACCCTCACCGCAATTTTCACCAACTACATATTCAATTGTTA
>JAZTWZ010000044.1:0-22601 GCA_045636165.1 Eubacteriales bacterium | reverse complement strand
GTTGTCAAGTTCTTCCCGGCAGAGGCTTGCGGCGGTCTTCCGGCTATCAAGGCTATGAGCGCTCCTTACGGCGGCGTTAAGTTCATGCCGACAGGTGGCATCAGCGAAAAGAACATCAACGAGTATCTCGCTTTCCCGAAGATTCACGCTTGTGGCGGAAGCTGGATGGTTAAAGATGCTCTCATCAAGGAAGGCAAGTTTGATGAAATCACTCGCCTTACCCGTGAGGCTGTCCAGAAGGTTCTCGGCTTCTCTCTCGCTCACATCGGCATCAACTCTGAAGATGAGGCTTCTGCTCTTGCAATCGCTGAGCTCTTCTCCAAGGCTTTCGGTTTTGCAATAAAGAACGGTAACAGCTCTGTATTTGCAGGTGAAGGCGTTGAAGTCAACAAGGCTATCGGTCGCGGTAAGCTCGGTCACATCGCTATCAAGACCTTCTCTCTCGAGCGCGCAATGGCATACCTTGAAAGAATCGGTTTTGAAATTGACGCTGATTCCGTAAAGCCCGGCGTTGCAGCATACCTCAAGGCTGACTTCGGTGGCTTTGCTGTTCACCTTCTCCAGGCGAAGTAATTCTACTTATAATGTAACCGGAGAGCCTTTTGCTCTTCGGTTACTATTTAAATTAATATTATGCAAAATTTCTTGAATAAATATTAATTTAACCCTTGACTTTACCGCATAAACACTGTATAATATTCACATTGTATTGAATAAATATTTATGGAGGCAATAAAAATGGAAAAGAAAGACATTAAAAAAGTAGTTCTTGCCTACTCAGGCGGCCTTGATACCTCAATCATCATTCCGTGGCTCAAGGAAAACTACAACAACTGTGAGGTTGTTGCTGTTGCAGGTAATGTAGGACAGGCTGACGAGCTTGACGGTCTTGAAGAAAAGGCTCTCAAGACAGGCGCTTCAAAGCTCTATGTTCTCGACCAGACTGACGAGTATGTTGACGACTATATCATCCCGTCAATGAAGGCCGGCGCAATCTATGAGGAATATCTCCTCGGTACAAGCCACGCTCGCCCCTGCATCGCAAAGGGTCTTGTCGAAGTTGCTCTCAAGGAAGGCGCTGATGCTATCGCCCACGGCTGCACAGGTAAGGGTAACGACCAGGTTCGTTTTGAGCTTACAATAAAGCACTTTGCTCCGAATATGCACATCATCGCTCCGTGGCGTGAATGGGATATCAAGTCCCGTGAAGAAGAAATCGAATACGCGGAAGCACACAACATTCCGCTTAAGATTAACCGCGAAACAAACTACTCAAAGGACAAGAACCTCTGGCATCTTTCTCACGAAGGTCTTGACCTTGAAGATACAGGCAACGAGCCGATGTACGAGAAGCCCGGTTTCCTCGAAATGGGCGTTTCTCCCCTTCAGGCTCCGGACAAGCCCACCTACATCGAAATTGATTTTGAAAAGGGTGCCCCCGTTGCTCTTGACGGCAAGAAGATGAGCGCAAAGAACATCATCCTCGCACTCAACAAGCTCGGCGGTGAGAACGGTATCGGTATCCTCGACATCGTCGAAAACCGCCTTGTCGGTATGAAGTGCCGTGGTGTTTATGAGACTCCGGGCGGTACTATCCTCTACAAGGCTCACAGCGTTCTCGAGTCTATCTGCCTTGACAAGATGACTCTCCACGAGAAGCAGAAGCTCTCTATCACTTTTGCTGAACTCGTTTACAACGGACTCTGGTTCACTCCGCTCCGCGAAGCTCTCTCTGCTTTCGTTGACAAGACTCAGGAAAGAGTTACGGGTAAGGTTCGCCTCAAGCTTTATAAGGGCAATATGATTAACGCAGGCGTATGGAGCGACTACTCACTTTACAGCGAGGAAATTGCTACATTCGGTGAAAGCGATTACGACCAGACTGATGCAAACGGCTTTATCAACCTCTTCGGTCTCCCGATAAAGACCCAGGCTATCGTTGACGGTAAGTAAGATGAGCAAAATGTGGGCCGGAAGAACTTCCGGAATTACAGACAGCATCGCAGACGATTTCAATTCCTCTATCCACTTTGACTGCAAGATGTACCGTCAGGATATCAAAGGCAGCATGGCTCATGCTCTGATGCTCGGAGCTCAGGGGATAATCACAAAGGATGAGGCTGATACCCTCATTGCAGGTCTTTCTGAAATTCTTTCAGACCTTGATTCGGGAAAACTCACCTTTGATATGTCCTGTGAGGATATCCACATGTTCGTTGAGCAGGTTCTTACCGAACGACTCGGCGATGTCGGAAAGAAGCTCCATACAGCAAGAAGCCGTAACGACCAGGTTGCTCTTGATCTTCGTATGTATCTTCGCGACGAGACAGTTGAGATTGAGGAACTTTGCAAGGATGTAATCTCTGCTCTCTGCGAAAAGGCAGAAGCTCACAAAGCGGCAATTATGCCGGGTTATACGCATCTCCAGCGTGCACAACCGATTACATTCGGTCATCACCTTATGGCGTATGCTATGATGCTTCTCCGCGACCTTGACCGTCTTTCAGACTGCAGAAAGCGTATGAATATCTCCCCTATCGGAAGCTGTGCTCTTGCAGGCACTACTTACGAAACAGACCGTCGTCTTGAGGCGAAGGAGCTCGGTTTCTCAGATATCGCACTCAACAGTCTTGACGGTGTTTCCGACCGTGACTTCTGCTTAGAGCTTGCATCTACTCTCTCAATTCTCATGATGCACTTATCCCGCATGAGTGAAGAGCTTATTCTCTGGGCAAGCTGGGAATTCAAGTTCGTTGAACTTGACGATGCCTATACAACAGGCTCATCCATTATGCCGCAGAAGAAAAACCCCGATATGGCAGAGCTTATCCGCGGAAAAACAGGCAGAGTTTACGGTGACCTTATGGCTCTCCTCACAGTCCTCAAGGGTCTTCCCCTTGCATACAACAAGGATATGCAGGAAGATAAGGAAAGCATCTTTGATGCTGTTGAGACTGTTATAATGTGTCTTAAGGTACTCGCTCCGATGCTCGCTACAATGAAGCCGATTGAAGAGAATATGAAGCGTGCGGCTCAGAAGGGCTTTATAAATGCAACAGACCTTGCAGACTACCTCGTAAAGAAAGGTCTTCCCTTCCGCAGTGCTTATAAGATTTCAGGTCAGATTGTTGCGAAGTGCATCGCAGACGGAAAGGTTCTCGAAGAACTTGCACTTTCTGAATACAAAGAATTCTCCGATTTGTTTGAAGATGACCTCTATAACGAGATAAGCCTTGAAACCTGCGTTTCAAAGCGCATTTCAGAGGGCGGAACAAGCGTTAAATCAGTTGAAAAACAAATCGAATATGTAAAATCAAAACTTAACTAAAAAAGAACCGCAATACAAAGTATTGCGGTTCTTTTTTATTAATCAAGATTTATGACTACTTTTGTTTCATCTCTGTAATCTATTCTGTCGCCCGAAGAATTCAGCGCATCGACATACTCAAAATATTCCTCTTTTGATTTGAATAATGGCTCGTATGCATCTATTATCTCTTTTGCGCGCTTTGCATTATCAGAGAGAAGAATATAAAGCATCGCAAGCTGTACCTTCGCACTCACAACGCAAGCGGCAATGGGGTCTTTAATCTCATAGTCGTTACCGTGGCTCTTCCCCACAGCGCCACCTGCATACGGATGAACAACCGGCATAATGCAACAGAGATCTCCCATATCGGTACTTCCTGAGCTTATTGAATCATCCTCATTGAATTCATATTCGGGAGCTATACTCCTTCCTGCTTCGAGATATACTTCAGAAAGCTTCTTGTCATTAATAAGCGGAGAATAGCCCGTAATATCGCTAATATCAATATTTGTTCCAAGCGACAACGCCGCACCGATAAGAGCCTGATTTACTTTCTTGTTTGCCTGCCTGATTGCATCAAAGCTTGCACCTCTTACATAGCTCTCAAGCACAGCCTTTTCGGGGATAGCATTAACCATAGCACCGCCACTTGTTATAATCGGATGGACTCTTATGATATCGCTCTCCTTGAATGTTTCGCGAATAGCATTAATCGCATTCAAACCGCAGGTTGCCGCATAGAGCGCGTTTCTGCCGTTCCACGGTGAACCGCCTGCATGAGCCGCAACACCCTTATAGGTGATCTGTTTTGCAATGCATCCGACCGCCCCTCTGGAGTCCGCAAAAGCCGATGATGTATGCAACATAAACGCAAGGTCAACACCGTCAAAGTATCCTCGTGAGAGAAACTCACTTTTTCCTCCGAGGTATTTAATCTTGCCTTCCTTACGAAGCTTCTTGCGGTATTCAATTTCGAGAAGCTCTTCTGCAGGAACTGCACACAAGCGAATTTTTCCGCAAAGTTCATCAAGTATTCCAGGTTCCTTGAGCGCCGCCGCGATGCCGATAAGTGCCGCACACTGTGCATTGTGACCGCAGGAATGAACTGCTCCGGTTTCTTTGTTTGCGTCCTTGTGCTCGGGACAGATTATAGAATCAAGCTCTGCGAGAATCAGAATTTCAGGACCGGGTTTTCCCGTATCAAGAACGGTATAAAAACCCGTAATTCCATCTGCCATAATAAGGTCATAACCAAGCTCCCTGAACTCTTTTTCCATAAAAGCCGAGGTTTCAAACTCTTTATAGCCTGTTTCCGGATGATTCCAAATAAACCTTTCTGCTTTGAGAATTCTTTCGGTATGCTTTTCTACCGCTGTCTTGATTTTATTCATACGCTCTCCCTATTTTAAAGCAATTCGTCAGGTTCGTTTATACTAAGGATATTGTCTGCAACAAACTGTTTTTTCTTATATGCCCCAGAACCTTTACACGGTCAAGCTTCTGCATAAACTTTATATTTCCAATGTTGCCCCTTTTTATAAATCAACACCCAAAAATTTCTTTGCAAGAATTCCGACAACGAACGAAAGAACAGCTACGCCTATGCTTATAAGCGTCATTTCGAGGAATCTCGGCTTGAACTTCTCGCCTTGTGCCACGGAGATATAGTATGTAAATCCTGCTATAATCAAGATTACTATCGCAATCATAGAGAAAAGAGCAATTAAATACTGCTCATTTCTGAGAAGGAGATACGGCAGAATCAGTAAAATAACCGTTATGAGATATGCTACACCCGTATATGTACACGATTTGAACGCATCATCCCTGCCCTCACTCTTTGCGGCAAGAAATTCGCTCGATGCCATTGAGAATGTCGCGGAGATACCCACGATAAGGCCAGAAATCGCAACGAGGCGCGTATTCTGCATCGCAAAAGTAAAACCAGCAAGAGAGCCTGTAAGCTCAACGAGCGCATCGTTCATTCCAAGAACCATACTTCCGACATACTGAAGACTTTCTTCATCAAGCATTGCAAGAAGAGACTGTTCGTGTTCTTCTTCCTGATGTCTTATCATTACGCTTTCCTCTACCTCTTCGGCGAGGATCTGATATTCTTTCTGAGCCGCACCTTCCCCGTTTTCCATAAGCTTTACAGCAAAGGTAAAACCGAGAATTCGCGCTATCCACTTAAACTTAAAGATTTTGCCCTTTTCGGGTTTCATTTCAATTCCTGTATATTTCTTCCAGATTTCATAATGAGCCTTTTCTTCTGCAGAAAGGCGAAGAAGAGTTTTCTTATTCTCCTCACCCTTCGCAAATTTAGCTATCTGCTCGTAAATAACACTTTCCGTAAGCTCATTCTGCTGCATCCTTTTGATTATTTCAAGTGCTTTTTTTGATAACTCTTTCCCCATAACTTGTACCTCACATTATAAACTCTTCAAGATTCGTATAACATTCTTATTCCTCTTAAAAGCTGTCATAGAAAACAACATCATCAATCGGTCTGAACTTTGAATGCATTTCAAACGGAACTGAATCTTCCGCCGGATATCCCATAACAAGAAGTGCTGTCGGGATAATGTTCTCAGGAATATTGAAAGTTTCTCGCATCGCTTTCGGGTCAAAATGCATCACCCAGCACGAACCGACACCGATATCATACGCCTTAAGCATTATATGTGTCGCGACAATCGCCGCATCTACCGGAGCTGACTTTTCGCCGTCATACGGTCTGGTCCAGCTCTCGTCTCTGTTATAACACACAAGCATCGCAGAAGGTGCGTTAAAGTGGCATTTTGTACAGCCCTTGAGCTTCTCCATTGATTCCGTAGTATTGAGAACAAGTATCCTCTGCGGCTGGAAATTGCATCCCGTAGGAGCCTTATGCGCTGCAGAAAGAATCGCCTCTACATCTTTAGACGAAAGCGATTTTTCTTTAAACTTTCTTACTGAATATCTTTCAGAAATTACTTTTTCAAATTCCATATTTTCTACTCTCCCCAGATTAGAACGGAAGTTCTTTTCCCTGCTTCTGCCATTCGCGGAATTCTGCAGTAGCACAGAAGATTACATCGCCCGATGAGTTGATAGCTGTTTCAAGAGAGTCCTGAACAACTCCGATGATAAAGCCGACACCGACAACCTGCATCGCAATATCCTGTCCTACTCCGAGAAGTGAACACGCCATCGGGATAAGAAGGAGCGAACCGCCTGCAACACCTGACGCACCGCAAGCACCAAGCGTTGCAACAAAGCTTAAGAGAATTGCAAGAACGATATTTACCTCAATTCCCTGTGAGAACGCAGCGGCGAGCGACATAATCGTAATCGTAATCGCAGCACCGTCCATATTGATAGTTGCTCCAAGCGGAATTGATACGCTGTAATAGTCACGGTCGAGACCGAGCTTTTCACAAAGACTCATATTGACCGGGATATTTGCAGCAGAGCTTCGTGTGAAGAACGCTGTAATTCCCGATTCCTTAAAGCATCTGAAAACAAGCGGATACGGATTTCTCTTAAGAGAGATTGCAACTATAAGCGGATCAATTACAAATGCAACTATAAGCATACATCCGACAAGAACCGCGAGGAGCTTTCCGTAATCTACAAAAATCGCAAGTCCGTATTCGCTTACTGACGAGAAAACAAGACCCATAATACCAAACGGCGCGCACTGAATTACCCATGCAACAGCCTTTGATACTGCATCCGAAACATCCGTAAAGAATTCCTTTGTCTTCTCCCCTGCACAAGCCTTGAGAGCAAGGCCAAGAATAACTGACCAGGTAAGTATACCTACATAGTTTGCGTTTATAAGAGCCTCAATCGGGTTCATAACCATATTGGAAAGAAGCGCCGTAAAAACTTCACTAAGTCCTGCCGGCGCTGTTTTATCTACAGCTTCTGCAAGCGGAATACTTACCTTGGTGAAATAACTCATAACTACTGCAACAGCAGCTGCAAGGAAGGTACTAAGCATATAGTAAAAAACTACTGTTCCGAATCTTTTTCCTATTCCCTTGTTGGTCTTTGCAAGAGAAGAAACAACAAGAACAAAAACTAGAACGGGTGCAAGTGCTTTAAGAGCACCTACGAAGATGCTTCCGAGAACTGCAGCAAAGCCTGCGCCCGGAACCCAGATACCAAGGCATATACCAATAACGAGACCTATGGCAATTCGCAGAATAAGCGGTGATTTTGTGTAAGCTGATAATAGGTTTTTCATATCTTTTTCCTCCGATTAAATCTTATTTCTCATTATAACACATATTTCCTCAAATAACAATTATTTAGCAAAAAAGAAAGACTGATTCTTTTGAATCAGTCTTTCTTTTATTATACTTTTAAAGAAGCCTTTTTCCTTGATACAATCTGGAAAATAATCACTATAAGGAAAAGTCCTACACCAATAATATCTGTTGTCGCTCCCGGATAAATAAGGAGAAGTCCACCTACAAGACTCAAAACTCTCTGATACCACGGCATATTATGGATAAGATATCCCTCAAGCGATGCTGATACTGCGAAAATTCCGACAAGTGAAGTTACACAAATCAAAACAACCTCCCAGGCAGATGTGTCTATGAAGAGCATCGCAGGGTTGAGCGCGAAAACATACGGAACGATAAACGCTGCAATAGCAAGCTTTGTTGCTGTAATCGCAGTCTTCATCGGGTTTGCCTGAGCTATCGCCGCACCTGCATACGCCGCAAGTGCAACCGGCGGAGTAAGGTCGGCAACTATACCAAAATAGAAAACGAAGAAGTGCGCTGCTATCGGCGGAACGCCCATACGAACAAGAATCGGAGCACAGGTAGCTGCCATAATGCAGTAGTTTGCAGTTGTCGGAACACCCATACCAAGAACGATACAACAGAGCATCGTAAGGAAAAGTGCGATGATAACCTGGTTTCCTGCAAGAGCAACGATTCCGTTTATCATCATATTTGCAAGACCTGTCATTGTGATAGTTCCTGCAATAATACCTGCAACACCGCAAGCTGCAGCAACAGAAATCATTCCCTGACCACCTGCTGCAAGAGCTTCCCAGATACGCTTCGGAGTAATTCTGTTGCCTTTATTGAAGATACTTACGACAATCGCTGCTACAATCGCAATAGCTGCTGCATACTGGATTGAACGCTGTGTAACGCTTACAAGATATACAAGAAGAATAAGCGGAATCAAAAGATATGCCTTCTTAAGAAGCGGAATGAATCTCGGAAGCTCTTCCTTTGTAAGACCGCGAAGACCTTCTTTTTTTGCCTCAAGGTGAACAGTTACGAAAACACCTGCAAAATAAAGGATCGCAGGAAGGATAGCACGGACTACGATATTGCTGTACGGAACGCCGAGATAGTCAGCCATAAGGAAAGCCGCTGCACCCATGATAGGCGGCATTATCTGACCTCCGGTAGAAGCAGATGCTTCTGCTGCAGCTGCGAATTCAGGCTTGTACCCCGTCTTCTTCATAAGCGGAATCGTAACCGAACCGGAGCCTACGGTATTTGCAACAGATGAACCTGAAACCATACCCTCAAGAGCACTCGCAACAACCGCAACCTTTGCCGGACCGCCTGAAAAACGACCTACTATTGCATTTGAAATATTTATAAAGAAGTCTGCAATTCCGGTACGCTCAAGGAAAGCACCGAAGATAATAAACACTACGATAAACTTTGAGCAGACATTGACCGGAGTTGAGAGAATTCCTTCTTTTCCGTAAAAGAGATAATGAACAATATACTGAAGTCTTCCCCAGAAAGTCGGGTTTGAAAGACCCCAGATAAAAGCATAAAGAACAAAAGCACTTGCAACGACAACAATCGGAAGTCCTACGCTTCTGCGGCAGGCTTCACCGATCGAAATTATACCGACGACACCGATAATGACCTGATACCATTCAAAATTGCTTCCCTGCTGGATAATCGTCAATGCATTTGCTGCATAGTACAAAAATGCACCTGCTCCGCAAATCATAAGAACGATATCATACCACGGCATATAGTTTACTTTCTGCTTTCCCTTCCTTGCCGGGAAAACGATATAAGCTAGAAGAACGATAAAGGCGACAAAAGTCGTAAGACGAAGCTCCTCAAGCCAGGTCGCAAAAAGAGTTACATAAATACAAAACAGAGCAAAGATACCCAAAATACAGCTTACTGCAACTTTGGCCTTGCCCTCCCAGATACGGGTATTCGATTCTCTGTCGAACTTCTGCATTACCGCGTCAAGATCCATCGGAACCTGCTCGACAGGATCCTTTTTCTTAAAAAGCATGATTTTTCCTTTCCTCCTTGGAAAACAGTTAAAGTGGCTGCGACGAAACCGCCGCAGCCACAATTCATTAATTGAATTAATCGACTGCTACTTCAACATTCTTTTCTGCAAAGTACTTTGCAGCGCCTGCATGGAACGGAACTGTCATACCGCTTGTAGCATTTTCGATGCTGAGCTCAGCACCCTTTGCATTTTCAGCAGTGATTGCTTCAGCGTTATCGAAGATAGCTGCTGTGAGCTTGTAAACATCTTCCTCAGAAGCATCTGCATTTACGATAAGTGTAGCCTTAACTGTAACTGTAGTTACATCTTCTGCCTGACCTGCATAAGTACCTGCCGGGATAGTGTATGTTGTGTAGAACGGGCAGGAAGCCATAAGAGTCTCTGCGATAGCACCATCAATCGGAACGAGGTATGCACTGTTTGTTGTGCAAAGCTCTGTGATAGCCGGAGTCGGAGCACCTGCTACGATGAATGCCGCATCAATCTTACCGTCCTTGAGAGCATCTGCACTGTCAGCAAATGACTGATACTGTGCCTTGATGTCAGCCTCTGTAAGACCTGCTGCTGTCAAAACATCCATTGCGTTGAAGTAAACACCTGAACCCGGAGCACCGATAGAAACGCTCTTGCCCTTAAGGTCAGCAACGCTCTTGATAGCAGGGTCCATAGTTACAAGCTGAACAGACTCTGCGTAGAGACCTGCAACTGTACGGAAGGAATCGACCTTACCCTCTGCCTCGAAGGAACGAGTGCCGTCCCAAGCGTAGGACATAACATCTGACTGAACAGTACCGAGCTGGTAGTTACCTGCTGCAATACCCTGGATGTTAGCCTTTGAACCGTCAGTAGAAACAACAGTTACATTGATACCTGCGTTGTTCTTGATGTACTGACCGAGAACGCCGCCGTAACCGTAGTATGTACCTGAAGTACCGCCGGTACCCATTGTCATATTGGAACCTGCACCTGAGCAAGCGCACAATGCAAGAACCATTACGACTGCCATTACAATAGCAATAATCTTTTTCATTGTTCATTTCTCCTTTTATATTTTAATTGCTGAGATAGTATTATAACATATAATTTCCATCTTTTCAATATCTTTTCAACATTTTTAAATAATTTATCAATAACTCTGTATAATTATTTATTTAATGGCAGACTTACAGCAGCAACAGACTGTCCTACGCGTCTTGCTTTTTCATCAGGAATGTGAAGTTCAATCTTTTCAACAAACTCAGGCAATTCAGTATCAAGAATATTGTTTGCCTTATCAAGAAGAACCGTTCCTCCCTTGCCACTTGTAACGCGTCCCATATTGAGAACATGCTTGATATCATAGAACATTGAATAATATGCAATTGTATATTCAAAAGAAGCTAGCATTATTTTGTCATCAATATATAGTAAATCAAAATTGGCAATGAGAAAAAACGATACTTCTTTTTTGAAAAATTGCAACCGTGATGAATGTTTTTTCAAAACCGAGGGCATAATTTTATCACTTCATCCGAAAGGCGGTTTTATTATGCTCGTTTCAAATGTTATGAATTCAAATGTAGTCCACCTTTCCCCCGACGATACAGTTGCAAGAGCCGCAAGGCTTCTCGCGCGCCACAACATAGGCTCACTCCCCGTCTGCACAAAGGACGGTAAACTGCACGGCGTTGTCACCGACCGCGATATCGCGATACGCTGTGTCGCGTATGATAACCCGCCCGAGGAAACAAAGCTCCGCGAGATTATGACGCGCGGCATCGTGACCATTTCTCCTGACGATGATACGAGCCATGCGCTCAAGATTATGGCAAACGAACAGATTCGCAGACTTCCCGTTGTTGACAAAAAACGCCTTGTAGGAATGCTTTCTCTTTCAGACATTGCCCTCAGGCACAGCCGCGACACTGAGCTATCCACAGCACTTTCGGAAATCTCAACACCAAACAACAGATTCAGAAGAAGATAGTCTTCGCCCGAGTAATCGGGCGAGTTTTTTAATGGAAAAAATTTTGTCGGGGTAAGAGTTTCTCCCTTGTAACAAATGTAAATATATGTTATAATATCATCAGATAACTGTATCTTAATTATGATTTTACTTCGGAGGCTCTGATGGTCGAGTTTGTTACTAAAGAAACACTTAAAGAATATGAAGCTTTCCTCTCTTCACATCCGAAGGGACATTTTCTCCAGTCTTATAACTGGGGAAAACAGAAGCCCGAATGGATATGGGAGGGTATGTTCGTAAGAGGTGACGACGGCGAAATCTGCGGCGCAATGTCCGTTCTTATCCGCCGTGTTCCGTCGCTTCCCTACTCCATTATGTACGGCGCTCGCGCTCCCGTCTGCGATATTCACGACGAAAAGGTTCTTTTCGAACTTCTTGAGGGCGCAAAAAGTCTTGCCG
Organism: Eubacteriales bacterium; assembly: GCA_045636165.1. Taxonomy (GTDB): domain Bacteria; phylum Bacillota; class Clostridia; order Oscillospirales; family JAAYXM01; genus SIG480. Next base: position 10,596 of record JAZTWZ010000044.1, on the reverse strand, counting down.
CAAAACACCGTGCATACTGCTTGAAGCTTGACCCCGATGTTTCAATCGAAGATTCGGAGTTTCTTGAGATAATGAAAAAGCTCGGCTTCCGCCGCCGCGATACGGGAAAGAACTTTTCAGGTATCCAGCCGCGCTTCGTTTTCCGACTCAACATCGAGGGAAAGACCGAAGACGAGCTTATGGCTTCCTTCCACTCAAAAACACGATACAACATCCGCGTTGCAGAGCGCAAGGGCGTTGAGATTCGTCTTTGCGGAAAGGAAGCTGTAAAGGACTTCTCCGATATTATGCTTGAAACAGGCGTCCGCGACGGTTTTGTCGTCAGAAATGCTGATTACTTTGAAAATATGCTTGATAACCTCGGCGATGCGTGCCGACTCTATATGGCATATTCCGAAGGGACACCGATAGCAGGAACTCTCGCCATCCACTACGGCGATAAGGTCTGGTATCTCTACGGCGCATCCTCGAACAACTACCGTAACTTCATGCCGAATTATCTCCTCCAGTGGAGCATGATTCAGTGGGCTCACGAGCTCGGATGCAAGATTTACGATTTCCGCGGTGTTTCAGGAGATATCTCGGAGGATAACCCGTTATACGGTCTCTACCGCTTCAAAAAGGGCTTTAACGGTGACTTCTGCGAGTTCATCGGTGAGTTTGACTATATTTTTAACAAACCCGTCAACTTCGCAATCGAAAAGGGCGAGTATGTTTTCAGAAAGCTCCGCAAGAAGCTCTTTATGCTTAAAAACCGCAAGTAATTACTGAAGAAAGGCGTTCGGTGAAGATATGAATTCGTTTGTTATTGAGCGCGAAAAGATAGAGAAAAACGCGCGAGAGATTTTCAGCCGTGCAGGTGATGCCAAAGTCATCGCAGTTGTAAAGGGTGACGGATACGGCTTCGGAATTTCCGAGTATGTTCCGCTTCTCCATTCTTTCGGTGTGCGTTTCTTCGCCGTAACAGAGGTTTCGGATGCTCTTAAAATCAAGTCGCTTAACCTTGATGAGACTGAGATTCTGATGCTCCGTTCAACTTCCCTTTCTGACGAAATTTCTTCTCTCATTGATAATGACATTATTCTTACCGTCGGCTCTCTCGAAGCTGCGGCAGCTATAAACGGAATCGCGCTTTCAAAGAATAAAACCGCTTCCGTCCACATAAAGCTTGATACGGGTATGGGCAGATACGGTTTCGCTCCGACAGACTTTGAAAACATCTATTCCGCGTTTACAAGCTTCCCCGCACTTGTCCCCTGCGGTATGTTTACACACCTTACCTCAGCTTTCAAGAGCCGCAAGGTAACAAAAGCTCAGGTAGATGCAATTTACTCCGTAGAAAACGAGCTTCTCGCGCACGGCATTGACTGCGGTATGGTTCATTTTGCAAACTCTGCTTATCTCTTCAAGTTTGCAGACCCTCTCGGAGATGCTGTCAGAATCGGTTCGGCTTTCACGGGCAGAATTCCCTGCAAGGTCCGCAAAAGCGGTCTTTCAAGAGCAGGACACCTCGAGAGTCATATATGCGAGCTTCGCTGGCTCGCCCCCGGCTCAAAAATCGGATACGGCGGCGCTTACACTACCAAAAAAGCTATCCGCACAGCAGTTTTACCTATCGGATATTCCGACGGTATCCATGTTGAAAAAGCGAGGGATACATACCGTTTCCGCGATGTCGTCTTTTACATTCTTTCAGATATCAAGCGGATGCTTTTTAAAAAGTCACTGTATGTCCGCATAAACGGCCGTCACGCCCGAATTCTCGGGCATATAGGAATGACACACACCGTATGTGATGTCACAGACATCCCCTGCAATATCGGCGACATCGCAACCTTTGATGTCAACCCGATATATGTCTCACCCAACATCTACCGCGAATTCATTTAGTTATTTGGCTGGTTTTACAGCTTCAAATAGAAAACAGGAGGTATTTTACTATGAAAATGATTATGGCTATCATCAATGCAGACGACGCTAATTCCGTCGTTTCCAACCTTTCAAAAGCAGGTTTTTCAAGCACAAAGCTTGCTACGACCGGCGGCTTCCTCAAAACAGGAAACACCACTATACTCATTGGTATTGAAGATGACAAGCTTAATGAAGTTCTTGAAATAATTAAAAAGCACTCTCACAGCAGAAAGCAGCTTGTTCCTGCTACATCCGAATTTAGTATCGGTATGATTCCTGCCGTTCCTGTTGAAATCACAGTCGGCGGTGCTACCATCTTTGTAATGGATGTTTCACACTTTGAAAAAATCTAACAATGAATTTTAAAGGTTTTTACGGAAACGAGCGCGCAAAGGACTACATAACAAGCGCCTTTGCGCGCGACTCCTTTCCCCATTCGCTTCTTATTGCAGGTGACCGCGGGATAGGAAAAATGACGCTCGCGAGAATTATTGCAAAAGCTCTTGTCTGCGGAAACGAAGAAAAACCGCGCAGCAAATGCAATTCTTGCCTTAAAGCTGAGCGTGATATACACCCGGATATAGCTTTCCTGGGTTGCGACGGCTCATCCATCAAGGTTGACCACATTCGCGACCTTAAGCGTGATGCCCTTTTGCGCCCTAATGACGCAGACAGAAAAGTTTACATTATAAATAATGCCGGCTCAATGACTCACGATGCACAGGATGCTCTTTTGAAAATTTTGGAGGAGCCGCCTCTATTTACTTTCTTCATTTTGTTATGCTATAATTACAGCGACCTTCTCCCCACTATCGTTTCCCGTACAGCCACACTGACACTCTCCCCGCTCAATGAGCAGGATATGATGAAGGTTATTAAAGAAAAGCTTCCGGAAATTTCCGATGCGGAAGCCCGAGAGCTTATCAGGACAAGTGGAGGAATCTGCTCTTTCCTCAAAGATACGGAAAGCAGTGAAGCCACAGAGCTTGCCGGAAACATCGCCGAAGCGCTCATATCGCGAAACGATTTTGAGCTTTTCAAAGCTTTTTCAGCGCTTGAAAAACTGGGGCGAGATATGCTCATTTCAGTTCTGGACGAGCTTACGGTTGTTTTCCGCGATGCTATCGTCATTTCGGTAAACTCGGGTAGCCGTACTATTTCATCAATGCCCGGACACATTTCAAAAAAGCTTTCAGAGCTTTTTTCTCCCTCTAATTTTTCCGCTTTTATTGAACACATATCGTCAGCAAAAGCAGAAGCTACAAGGAATGTCGGTGTTGCCCACATCACGGGCAGCCTGATTTGTAAATTTGCACACACTGCCGCAATCGCGGCTTTGAAAGGATAGATTTAATTGAAAGAAATTATAGGAATCCGTTTCCGCGACGGCGGAAAGGTATATTCATTCGATCCGCTTAGTTTTTCCGTTGAGGTTGATGACCGCGTTGTTGTTGAAACTGCAAGAGGCGCGGAACTCGGTATCGTTGCCGAAGCACGCCACAGCGTCTCGGAAGAGAGCATCGTCGCTCCCCTGCGTCCGGTCATCCGCATCGCAACGGAAGCTGACATAAAAACAGCATCAGAGCTTCGTGAGAAAGAGAAAGAAGCTGTTATCACCTGCCAGAAAAAGGTCGAAGCACACCAGCTCGAAATGAAGGTTATAAACGCTGAGATTTCGTTTGACGGTTCAAAGATAATTTTCTACTTCACAGCAGACGGAAGAATTGACTTCAGAAACCTCGTAAAAGACCTTGCATCTGTATTCCGCACACGAATTGAGCTTCGTCAGATTGGCGTTCGCGATGAGGCGAAGATGCTCGGCGGTCTTGGTATATGCGGTCGTCCCTTCTGTTGCTCAAGCTTCCTTGACGACTTCCAGCCCGTTTCAATAAAGATGGCAAAAGAGCAGAATCTTTCTCTCAACCAGGCAAAAATCTCCGGTACTTGCGGAAGACTTATGTGCTGTCTCAAATACGAGCAGGAAGCTTATGAAGACCTCATAAAAACAACTCCGAGAGTCGGAAGTGAAGTTAAAACACCAAACGGTGACGGCATTGTTTCGGATGTAAGCCTTATTACAGGAAAACTCCGTATCAAATTTGAAGAAGGCGAAAACTTCTCATTCAAGACCTTTGACAAGAGTGAGGTTTCTCCGAAGTACAACAAACCTTCAGATTCCCAGAACAAAAAGAACTTCAAAAAGCAAGAAAAAACCCCTGCAGAGAATTCTGCAGAGGCTGAATAATAATTTTACAATAATTTATTTTATCTGTAATATCTTCTTCTACGGTTCTTTCTGCGGCGGTTATATCTTATAACATAAATTATATACGCCGCTATAACTACAACTATAACTCCGAGAGCGATAAGCGCATAGGGACTTTTTATGAACTTGCCAATCGCATTTATAACAAATGCTATGATTGACCTCTCGACATCATCGGCAGCTACAAGGTCCAGTGTCTTGTATTCCTTACCGTCATACTTCACGGTTACTGTTCCGATTTTGTCACCCTTCTTGACAGGAGCTTCAAGCTCCTTGATTGTATCTTTTACGAGTTCAATCTTTGACTCATCGAAGTCTTTTGGCATCAGAACTTCGTAATCTGTTTCGGTATGAGCTATGACATAGTCTCGGTCCTTTGCAGATTCTACATGAACCTCACAAACCGCCTCGCTTGACGAAAGAAGCATCGCGCGTTTGAAGTTTTCAAACCCCCAGACAAGCAGTCTTTTTGATTCGACAAAATTCCCCTTCTTGCCTGTTTCTTCGTCTTTCTTCGCACCGAGAACTACAGAAATCAGCTCTTTATCCTTATACTCAGCACTCGCTGCAAGACAAAGACCTGCAGGAGTTGTGCTTCCGGTTTTCATACCGTTTGCGTGTGAGTATATATATCCGAGTTCTTTATACCTTGATATGAGAGAGTTTGTTGTAAAGAAGAATCTTTCTTCAGAAATGTTCGTCGCAGGAATAGTAGCTTTATCCATTCCGTATATCTCACGGAGTCTCGGATGTTTTCTGACTTCCATCGCAAGTATCGCAACATCGCGTGCAGTCGTATAATGGTCTTCGTCATGAAGTCCGTTCGTATTTACAAAGTGAGTTCCCGTAAGCCCGAGCTCAGCTGCGCGACTGTTCATAAGCTCGACAAATGCACTGATACTTCCCGACACTCTTTCTGCCAGAATATTCGCAGCTTCGTTTGCACTCGCGACAAGCAGGCATATAACAAGATTGTCAACCGACATCTTCTCTCCCGCTTTTATCCCGACGCTGCTGCCTGCTGCAGACAGATCATCAAACGCGCTTTTGTTAGCAGTTACGACCTCACTCCAGTCGGAGATGTTCTCCGCAACAAGGAGAGCCGTCATAAGCTTTGTTATACTCGCAGGATACTGCTTAGTATCCGCGTTTTCGGAATAGAGCTCGTGTCCGTCAGTCGCATCTATAAGAATTGATGCTTTTGAATCTATGTCTATGCTCTCAATCGCGCCTGCAAATACAGACAAAGAAAGCATACACGCAACAAGCAAAGAAACAACTTTAAGTTTTTTCATTTTTCTCCCTCACATTTTCTTAATGAAAATATTATAGCAGATTTTTTTCGATAAAACAACTGTTAAGCCGAAGGGAGTCGAACACCTTAAGGAGTTTTAATATGAAACTTTCGCGCTTTGAGGCCGCTCTCGGCATTATAACTCTTGTCTTTGTCGTTCTTATTTTCTTTTTTACAGAGAAGACGAGTAAGACAGATTCTTACATCCCCCACCCCAATATCATCACCTCGCCATACCTGATAAACATAAATACAGCTACCGCAGATGAGCTTGATATGCTTGACGGTATCGGTCCTGCAATTGCAGAAAGAATTATTGAATACAGAAACACTCACGGTCTTTTCAAAAAGCCGTATGATATATGTAATGTCCGTGGCATCAGCGAGACAACTTTTGATGCCATTAAAGATTGTATAGAAGTTTAACGCATTGACTATTGAAAGGAGAACTGTTATGCGAATACTTGTTGCCGATGATGAAAAGATTATCGTTAAAGGAATAAAATTCAATCTTGAAAACGAAGGATACGAGGTTGAAACCGCATATAACGGCGAGGATGCCCTCGAAATCATCAAAAACATTCATCTCGACCTTGTTATCCTTGACCTTATGATGCCGAAGCTCGACGGGCTTGAAGCCTGCCGCAGGATAAGAGAGTTTTCGACAGTTCCTATCATTATGCTCACAGCAAAGAGCGAGGATACCGACAAGCTCCTTGGTTTTGAATACGGTGCTGACGATTATCTCACAAAGCCGTTCAACATACTTGAGCTTAAGTCGCGCGTCCGTGCAATTCTCAGGCGTTCAGGCTCTGCTGATGCAAAGTTCAAGAATACCCGTCTTATCTGTGATTCTCTCATCCTCGACACAGAGCAGCGAAACGCTTACATTGACGGCACCCCCGTTCAGCTCACAGCTAAAGAATTCGACCTTGTTGAGCTTATGATGAGAAACCCCGGCCGTGTTTACAGCCGCGAAAACCTTCTCAACATCGTCTGGGGATATGAATACCCCGGTGATATGAGGACAGTAGATGTCCATGTCAGACGCCTCCGTGAAAAGCTTGAGGCTAACCCTGCAAAACCTGATTTCATTCTCACTAAATGGGGAGTTGGATACTATTTTAAGACATAATAACAAAATCAAAAAGCTTTTTGACAATATGTCATTTCGAGTTTTATCCCTTTGCGTTTTCTTCGCAGCGATTACAATATTTGCATTTACTTACACCGTATATTCCGGTGTTTCTTCTGCTGCATATTCCAACAAAAGAACAGAGCTTTATGAAGCGGCGTCGGACTTTTCGGCGTCGTTTTCGGCTTTTGGAAAAGTCCCCGAATCTTCTCTGTTATCATGGAACGGAGCAAAGCGGCGCGTACTCATTACAGACGAAAACCTCAAAGTTTTATATGACAGCTCACCCATTGAAAACCTTTCCTCAAAAATCTTATTCCTACCCGGAACACTCACAGCACTGCGCGGAGAGACTTTCTTTGAGAGTTCTGTTGTAGCAAACATTATCGAAAGCACACTTTCCATTCCGATTACTGACCAAAACGGTACTTCGGGTACGCTTCTTATTTTGGAAAGTGACCCGTCTTTGTATAATACTTTCACCTCTATTTTATTCTCATTCTTTATATCCTCCGCAATAACCATACTCCTCTTTATTCTTCTTTTCTGGTATGTTTCACATCTTCTCAGAGCCAGAATTTCGCGACTTATGTCCTCTATTAAAAAGTCCCGTGAACTTTCAAAAACCGAAAAAATAACCGTTCTGAAGCAGGACGAAATTGCCCCGATTGTTGACGAGTTCAACAATATATACGAAGAACTCAACTATGTTCAGCAAATGCGTCAGGCTTTTGTCTCCGACGCATCTCACGAACTTCGAACTCCGCTTTCTGCGATAAAGCTTCTCTGCGAATCTATAACCGGAAGCGATAACATAGACCCGGAAACGACAAAAGAGTTTCTTGAGGATATAGTTATTGAGGTTGACAGAATGTCGCACACGGCAGAAAAGCTTCTCGTTCTCTCAAGACTTGATAATAACTACTTATCGAATCTCTCCCCTGTTCCGCTTTCAGAAATTATCAACAAGTCAATCACCGCACTTACCCCGTTTGCAGATGATAAGAATATCACAATAAAGAGCTATATTGAAGAAGACTGCGTCATCCTCGGCGAGATGGAGGGTGCGAACCAGATAATAGGAAACATTATTGATAACGCCATAAAGTACAATAACCCCGGCGGTCTTATAAATGTATATCTCTTTTCCAAAAACAACAATTGCCATTTCATTGTTGATGATAACGGCATCGGTATTGCACCGGAATTCCGCGAGCAGGTTTTTGAGCGTTTCTATCGAGTTGACAAGTCGAGAAAACACGACGGTCGCGGCGGAAGCGGTCTCGGACTTGCGATAGTAAAACGCAACGTCGAAAGCTTCGGAGGAAAAATTGAAATTTCAGATTCGCCGTGTGGCGGTGCGCGATTTACCGTAATTTTCCACAGCTTACCTGCAGAGGAGGCTTATATATGATTAAAAAACTTCTTTTATTACTCCTTGTTCTTGTTTCCGTATCAGCCTGTTCTGCAAATTTGAACGAAAACAAACTCACAGGTAATCTCTCATACCTTGAGAGAGACAATCTGACAAAAGTTGTTTTTACAGAAACAACGCTTGAGACCTCGTCCTACGAAGACGCCATAGAAAAGCTTTTTGGCAAGTTGTGTCATCCTTCGGACAACTCGCTTGTTTCCGCAGTCCCAAAAAGCATACACCTTCTTGACTCTTCCTTCAAAGATGGAGTCTGTAGCCTTACCTTATCTCCTACATACAACAAACTTCCCCCTGATGAGCGCGTTGCTCTGAACTTCGCACTTATGAAGACGATGCTGAGTCTGCCGAACGCAAAAGCACTTTCCGTAACATGCGACGGCCGAACGGTAACTTTCACCGAAAGCAGTTTTATTTCGGAAGCTCCTCAAACCTATTACAACTCCTATCTCGCAAATCTGTATTTCGTAAACAGCGATTATACGGATGCAACACTCCTCCGGAGAAGCGTTTCCCTCTCGGGGGAAAAGGGCCTTGAGCGCTCCGTTATTGAACTTCTTATGAGCGACAGCGGTACTGACAGTGCAATCAGCCCCTTCCCAAAAGGAACGGTGCTCAACGATGTTTACCTTGACGGCGGTACATGTATCGTAGATGTTTCATCAAAGTTCATAACGGCCGCAAAACACAGTAAAGAACAGGAAACCACCATTCTTTTCTCTATCGTAAATACTCTCACAGAGCTTCCTAAAATAGACAGTGTCAAATTCCTGATTAACGGAAGTGACGGATTCGGATATATTTACTACGACATTTCAGCTCCGCTTACAAATTCAAAAGAACTTTTTGAAGATTAAAATAACCCGGGAAATACTGTATAGTATTTCCCGGGCTATGTTTTTTACTTGCTAATTAATTACAGATAAAAGGACATCTATCATCTTACTCGTTTCAGCTCTCGTTGCGAAATCACGCGGTGCAAAAACATTTCCGCCGCGACCGGAGATAATTCCTGCACGCTGCATAGCCTCAACACTTGAAGCCGCATATCCTGCAATCGCATTACTATCCGAAAACTCTACTCTTGCAACGCTGTCAGGAAGAGTTACCTTCGCGACCTTTGCAGCATAGTTTGAAATCATTACAGCCATATCCTGACGGGTTATATTCTTCTCAGGGCTGAATGTCTTCTCACCTGTTCCGCTTGCAACACCCATAGAATATGCCCATGCCACTGCATCCGCGTACCATGCATCGTTCTTCACATCATTGAAGATTGCTGCTACATCCATTTCCTTGTATAAATTCTCGCCTGCCATATTTGCAAGAACCGTTACAAATTGTGCACGGGTGATGTTCGCTTTCGGCGCAAAGTACGGAATTCCGTTTGCATTTTTTCCCATTCCCGAGATTATATTCTTCTCAGCAAGAGACATTACATGATCATAGAACCAATCGTTTTCTTTTACATCAGAGAATGTATTTTCTTCAACCTCTACCAAGACCGGTGACCACTTGGCATACGCGATGGTAGAAGTATAAATCGGTGAATAAAAGTCAAACGGAAGAGTGCATACTGCATCTGCATACCAGCCTTCAAAAACATATCCCTGCTTCGTCGGGACCATCTGAGGCTCAGGGCACATCGCTCCTACTGAAAACTCAACCGGATTGAATTCACTGCCACCCATCGTATCAAATGTAACGCTGACCGTATTCTGCGGAGTGTTCTGCTCAAGAGCAAACACAGCCATAATCTCTACATTTCCGACAGGCATCATAAAGCTTGTAATTTCAGAAGCCGGGTTTGCAAACATGACATCATCCGACATCCAGCAATAGAAAACAAAGCCTTCTTCCGGAACGGCACGGATGTTGACAACTTCTCCCGGATAATACATAGGTCTCTCGCGGAATATCTGTCCGCCACCCTCTGTATATGCAGATACCACAAACATCGGCATCTCAACAGCGCTTGCCGAAAGCGGAAGCATTACTCCAAGAAGCATCATAACCGCAAGAGAAAGCGAAATAAATTTCTTTAAAAGCTTTGACATTTTATAAAAACTCCTCTCTGTTTTTTCAAAAAACTTTATACGCCAATTATATCTTCTTTTTTCATCTTAGTCAACAAATGATTTTATAAATTTAACTCAAACAATAGATTGACTTTTTGACAATTTTCGTCTATTATATACATATATAGTATTGTGCAATTTTTACAAACACCATTTACAGTAAATTTCGCACAAAATTCGGCACGCCGTCTGCCGTAAAAACGGCTCCGCTTTTCGCGGTAAGGGGTTGTTTATGAAAAAGGTCAACTGCATTCTGAAAAAAACTTTTCTTCTTGTCCTTGTTGCAGCCTTACTTGCATCTTCTTGTTCGATAGGTGTATTCGCTGCTCCCAACGACTATAATGGGCCTTCTATTGCAGGAGTCGCCCTCGATCTTACAAGATCTGTTATAACGCTGACTTTTGACCAGGAGATAGAAGCTGCAGTTTCAGGCTTCAGTGGCAGAATCAAAATCAGCAAAGACGGAAAAGCACTCGAAAC
>JAZTWZ010000043.1:0-4996 GCA_045636165.1 Eubacteriales bacterium | reverse complement strand
CAGGCATCGAGCTTGATAAGACTGAAATCTACTTGGATGCTGGAACGACAGCAACACTTGTGGCAACAGTAGTTCCGCCTGAAGCAACAATGGATAAGACCGTTACATGGTCATCTGACAACACAGCAGTTGCAACAGTTGATGAAAACGGTGTTGTAACAGCAGTTGCAACGAAGTCCGGTACAGTTAACATCACAGCAACACTCGTAGCAGACCCGAGCATTACAGCAACAGCAAAGGTTAAGGTTGTATATCTTAGGGGTAGAGTTAATAGTCTTGAATTGAAAGATGTAGTTTATATCCTTCGTGCTGTTGATCTTCAGAATGTTCCGCTTAATGAGATAGATATAACTGTAGATGAAGAGAATGGAGATTTTGAAGCAGATGCAGGAATGCTCTGGTGGACAGCAGAGGAGTATGCAGCTCTTAATGGTGCAGCAGTATCCTATGATAACGCAGCTCATATAACAAAGGGACTGTATGAGTACTCAACGAAGGATCCGCAGACGGGTGCGACATTGTACTATGGTAAGACGGATGGCATCTTCACAAGAGATCTTGCAAAGACGCATTATATATCTGTATATGTAAGACTTCCGGATGGAACATATGCATATAGTGAGCCGAAGGAATATGGAATGGCACAATATGCAACCTCAATGTTAGGGAAGCCAACCACATCAGAAAGCATGAAGGAGCTTTGTGTCGCAATGCTCAACTTCGTAGCATCCTTCCAGGAATACTTTGATGAAGATGTAACAGAGGATGAGCTTGTAAACAAGGATCTTACAGCAGCTCAGAAGGCATTACCTGCAACATGGACCGGAGAAGAATCGAGCTTTAATTTGAAGCCCACAATTCCGTCAGAAAAAGATGTAACAAGAGATACAGAGATATTCGTAAACCGAGGAAATACAATGCTCTTCGAAGAGGCTATTAGCCTTGTACAACAGTATCAGATTCCGCGGGCTTCATATATCACAAGCGCACAAGCAAGTGGAACGATCTTCTGGAAGAAGGGCATGGAGAACGGCGAAGAGATAGATCAGTTCGCAGCTCTTGTTGGTGCTCCGAGCATTGATAATATCGGAGAAGGTGTAGTGTCAGAATTGAAACAGTCAGGCACATCGACAACCTGGAATGCTTATGCACCGGGTGTATCAGCAAAAGACTTGTCAGAAACAAGTTACTACATCTTAGGATATGTAAAAAATGCTGACGGAACAGTAAGCTATTCAGGTGTTACATCTTACACATTTGAACAGTATATTTACAATACTGCAGTAAAGAATGCAGCAACTAAAGATCCTAAGTTGGTAGAGCTTGTAAAACGCTTGTATGTTTACGAGCGTGCAGCACGTAAAGAATTACTTAAATATTAATTGAAGGAGGTGAAAATATAATGAAGTACGAAGCACCGAAGTTCGAAATCCTTGAGCTCGCAACTGATGTCATCACAACAAGTACTGGTGGTGACGACGGCGATATGTTGCCGGGAGATTGGGAATAAGACTAATCAACCCTAAAAGGACAGGGCAGACGATTTTTCGTCTGCCCTGTTTCTTTGTATCTGATAGAATATAAAACTTCCTCTTGACTTTAGCGAGATAAAGTGGTACTATATGAAAGTGAATATAATGCGAGGAGATGTTGCATAATGGCAGAAATTCGTTCCGAATCGCTCGACAGACTCTTTAATGTTATCTTAAAGCTTGAAAGCGTTGATGAATGCTATAAATTCTTTGAGGATATCTGTACCATAAAGGAAGTTCAGGATATGGGTCAGCGCTTTGATGTTGCATGCCTTCTTGACTCGGGCAGAAACTATCAGGATATTTCAAAAGAGGTTAATGTATCTACTGCGACTATCAGCCGCGTCAGCCGTTGCCTCAACTACGGAAGCGGAGGTTACAAGACCGCGCTTTCAAAGTTATCTGCGGAGGAGAAGAAATGAGCGAGATACTTGGTGTTTTGAAAAATGACGAGAGAGTAGTTTATGCTCTCCGCAAGCTGTATGAAAAATACGGCTATTCTAAATATAAAATGGGAAAGTTTGAGGAGTATGACCTTTATGTCAGAAACAAGGACTTCCTCATTTCCGACAGCGTAATCACCTTCACTGACACGAACGGTCGAATGAAGGCGCTTAAGCCTGACGTTACGCTTTCGATAATCAAAAACTGCAAGGATGAAAAGTCCTTTGTTGAAAAGCTTTACTATAACGAAAATGTTTACAGGGTCACAAAAGAGGCAGAGGGATTCCGCGAGATTATGCAGACGGGGCTTGAGTGCATCGGCGATATAGACGACTACGCTGTTTTCGAGGTTCTCTCACTCGCTATGAAGAGCCTTCTCGAAATCTCGGATGAGTGCGTTCTCGACATTTCGCATATAGGAATTCTCACTGACATTATCGACAGAATGTCGCTTTCAGATGAAGACCGCCGCGAGGTTATAAAGTGCATCGGCGAGAAGAATGTTCACGGCATCTCCGCAATCTGCGGCGACTGCGATGGGGCAGAAGCGTTAAAGACTCTTATCGCATCATACGGCGACCCTGACGAGGTAATTGAAAAGATTTCAAAAATATCTCCGAACGAAGAATATCTGGGTGAGCTTAAGTCGGTTGTCGATGCATTCCGCGCGGCAAACCTTCTTGGTAAGCTTCGTATCGACTTCTCGGTTGTTGATGATATAAAATACTACAACGGCATCGTATTCAAAGGTTTTGTAAAAGGCGTTCCGACGAGCGTTCTCTCGGGAGGAAGATACGATAACCTCATGAAGAGAATGGGCAAAGCTTCGGGCGCTATCGGTTTTGCGATATATCTTGATATGCTCAAGAGCCTTGAAAACGAGGCAGAGCGCTTTGACGCAGACACGCTTCTCATCTACGAAGATGGCGAAAGCGCGGCGAATGTCAGCCGTGCGGTCGAGCTTCTTTCGTCGCGTGGGGAGAGCGTATGCGCTCGTCGCAAGGCTCCTGCAAAGTTCAGATACAGAAGAAAGGTCAAGCTTTCAAAAGGCGAGTTAACGGAGGTTTTGGACAATGCTTAATGTTGCACTGCCAAAGGGCAGGCTTGGAGAAAAAGTTTATAAGACTTTTGCGGCGGCAGGTTTTCCGTGTCCCGAGCTTCTGGAAGAAAGCCGCAAGCTTATTTTTGAAAACAAAGAGGCAGGCGTCCGCTATTTCTGGGTAAAGCCGTCGGATGTCGCGATATATGTAGAGCGCGGCGCGGCTGATATCGGCGTTGCGGGAAAGGATATTCTCCTCGAATATTCGCCAGATGTATATGAGCTTTCCGACCTCGGTCTTGGCGTTTGCCGTATGGCGGTTGCCGCACCGAAAGATTTTCGCGACAACACATCAAGAACGCTTCGTGTTGCGACGAAGTTCCGCAATATCGCAAGCGAGTTCTACGGCGCGAAAGGTCGCGATATTGACATCATCCACTTAAACGGCTCAATCGAAATTGCTCCGATTCTCGGGCTCTCCGATGTAATCGTGGATATAGTTGAAACAGGAACAACTCTCAAAGAGAACAATCTTGAGGTTTTTGAAACGATAGTTCCGATTTCTGCAAGACTTATTGCGAATAAATCAAGCTTTAAGTTTAAGTCTCGGCAGATTGAGAAGATTGTCAGAGAAATTGAACTCTCGCAGGAGGCGAAAAAATGATAAAGATTTTAAAGGTCAGCGAGGTGAGCATAGAAAAGCTCCTTGAGAGAAGCTACACCGAAGCTGATGTATCGGGAACTGTTTCCGAGATTATAGATGATGTCAGAAAGCGCGGCGACGCGGCGCTGTTTGACTACTGCCGTCGTTTTGATAAGGCAGAGCTTTCGTCTCTTGCGGTGAGCGAAGAGGAATTTGAAGAGGCTGAAAAGGCAGTTTCTCCGCGCCTTATAGAAATACTTAAGAACGCGGCTGAGAATATCAGAAAATTCCACAGCGCGCAGGTAAGACAGAGCTTTATTCTCAACGATAAAGACGGCGTAGTTATGGGGCAGAAGATAATTCCGCTTGAGCGCGTTGGTCTTTATGTACCGGGCGGCACGGCGGCGTATCCGTCAACCGTGCTTATGGACTCTATCCCGGCACTCGTCGCAGGTTGCGGCGAGGTTGTCATAACAACGCCCCCCGGCAAAGATGGAAAGATAAACCCTGCGATTCTTGCCGCTGCGCGTATTGCAGGTGTCAAGAAGATATTCAAGGTTGGAGGCGCGCAGGCGGTAGCCGCGCTTGCTTACGGAACTGAAAGTATAAAAAAGGACGATAAAATCGTAGGACCGGGAAATGCTTTTGTAGCCGAAGCAAAGCGCCAGGTATTCGGCCAGGTTGCGATAGATATGATAGCAGGTCCGAGTGAGATTCTTGTTGTTTCGGATAATAAATCAAACCCTGCCCACATCGCGGCAGACCTTCTCTCGCAGGCAGAGCACGACAGACTTGCAAGCGCAGTCCTCGTCTGCGATGATGAGGCGTTTGCGAAAAAGGTTGCAGACCAGATTGAAATTCAGCTTGAAAAGCTTCCGAGGCGCGAGATTGCGCGTGAGTCGATAGATAACTGGGGAAAGATAGTTGTGGTAGCTGACCTTGATGAGGCAATCGAGATTTCAAACACCATTGCTCCAGAGCATCTTGAGCTTTGCGTAGATAACCCGTTTGACTATCTTGACAAAGTCCGCCACGCAGGTTCAATCTTCATGGGCAGAAACTGCCCCGAGGCACTTGGAGATTATCTCGCAGGACCGAACCACACGCTCCCGACAAGCGGTACGGCGAGATTCCCAAGTCCGCTTTCGGTTGACGATTTCATAAAGAAATCACAATATACATACTTTACCCGTGCGGCTCTTTCACGCGGCGCAGAGGATGTAGCATTCTTTGCAGAAACTGATGGGCTCACGGCGCACGCGAGAAGTGCAACAATCAGATTTGAGGATAAAAAATAATGAGCAGATTTTTTAGCGAAAAGTATAAAAAGCTTACTCC
>JAZTWZ010000042.1:0-13801 GCA_045636165.1 Eubacteriales bacterium | reverse complement strand
GCAGATGCTCTGTAAATGCAATTTCGTATAAATCGGGATTTGCTTTACTGCCTTGTGAGTATGGCGGATTCATAAAGCCAACTGTCGCACCCTTTAACTGCAACTGATTGGGGTTTAACTTCAAAAAGTCCGTGTCTATAAGGTTGCTTTTGCCGTCACCTCTTAAAATCATATTTGTAGTTGCGATTGTAAACATATAGGACTGAAGTTCAACGCCGTGCAGTTGCTTTTGTCTTATGTTCCGCTTTTCGTTGTCGGTTGTTGCCTGCTTTAACATTTTGTGCATAGCCGCAATCAAAAAACCTGCTGTGCCACAGCACGGATCGAAAACTGTGTCCGTCGGTTTGATGTCAACCAAATCACAGAAAAGTTCCGTTATATGCTTTGGTGTTAAAACAATACCAAGTGTCTGTCCGTCGCCCCCTGAATAACTCATAAACTCGCCGTAAAATCTGCCTATGTAATCTTCTGCACTTTGGCTGTAACGGATAGAGCGATATATCTTGTCATACAAAAACTCTGTGAAGTGCTTTAAGGGTGTCTTGCGTAGTTTCGGCTCAACTTCGTTAAGTTTTGCCGTGTCCTTAATTAGTGCAAACTGTGACAAAAGCTTTTGCTTTTTGACTTCCGGTGCTACATTAGCCCTTTGCAAGTTGTCTGCTATTGCTCTGTAAATCTTCTCACCGTCGGTCCTGATAGTGTCGCCTGTTAGTTCTTCAATGGAAAAGTTTTTGTATTCTATTTCTCTGAGTGCAAGCAGTATTCCCGAAACAATCAACGGCTTGTCCGTATCTTTAAGATTGCCGTAATTCCTCAAATCTTCGTGCAAAGTGGCTGCTTCTTTTAAAATCTCGGCCGTTTCTTTCTCGCTGTCCGTGTCCTCTTGTAATACTTCGCGCACAAAATACTCGTCAATGTTGCTCTCGTTGAATGAGATAAAAGACTCAACCTCTGGCAATTCTCTGTAAAACTCTGTTTCGTCTATATACACGGGTGAAATCTTGTGTTTTTTCTCGTCGCCTGACACACCGAAGGCTATAATCTTTTTGTAATTTGTATGCTCTGCAAGGTGCTTGCCATAGAACACAGCACCGTTGACAGCGTAGTCTGTTACGGACTGCACCTCTTGACTGATAACGCCGTCTTCGTCAAGCCTTATATGTTTTGACATGTCTGCTTTGTCTTCGATAACAAGAAGATAGTCTTTGACTACTCCAACATATTCAGGAAATCCCACATTCCCCGTGCCTTTCTTTGATGCGGTTTTTAATGCCGCATCTATTTCAAGTATGGTACTGCCTTGTGCCTCAAGGCTGATATCAGCTTGTTTCAAAAGTTCCCATACCCACAAGTCAGTTTTTACTTCTTTTTTAGCCATTTATTTTCACACCCTTTTCTTTTAAATATTTCTTTGCTGCTTCGTTAAATAAGTCTGCCATACTGCGTATCTCTTCGTCATACACAATGGTTGACTTTAGTTTGTTAAATATTTTCGGGTCCATTCGGAATTGGACTTGTCGAGTTCTATTTGCTTTATTTTCTTTAATCAAAACAACTCCTCCTAAATGATATCATTATATCTTGATATAACGATATCATTTTTAACAAGAAAAGTCAATGCAAAATATAAAAAAGAGATTGAACAAATTGTTCAATCTCTAACTGTCCTTAAGAATACTCGGCATAAGCCTTCAGCTTTTTCTTGTATTTTTTATTCCTGCGAGTATTATCTTTTTTGCGGCTATTGCATCCTCTTTTGAAAGTGGTGGTACTCCGTCAAGCGGATAGGGGATGCCAAGATTTTCGTATTTCGAAACTCCCATAGTGTGATACGGGAGAACATCGAGGGCTTTGAGAGTTTTTAACTTTCCTATAAATTCGCCGAGAGCTAAAAGGTCATTTTCATCATCTGTAATGCCTTTTATTATGACGCATCTTATCCATATCGGGATGTTTTTCTCCGAGAGGTATTTCGCAAAGGCGAGAACGCTTTCGTTTGCAACCCCCGTGAGTTTTTTATGAGAATCAGGGCGAATGTGCTTGATATCAAGCATTACAAGGTCTGTAAAGCTAACCAACCTGTCGTACCTATCTCTCTGATTTTCGTTGAAAGTTATGCCCGAAGTATCAAGGCAGGTGTGGATACCGCGCCTCTTTGCCTCACGGAAAAGCTCGGTAACAAAATCAAGCTGCAGAAGCGGTTCTCCACCCGTGACAGTGATGCCACCGTCTTTGTAAAAACCGCGGTTCTTTTCAAATTCTCCTATAAGCTCTGCGACTGTCATTTCTGTTCCGATATGTGTTTCCCATGTGTCGGGGTTGTGGCAGAATTTACATCTTAGGGGACAGCCCTGCATAAATACGACGAAGCGGATGCCGGGACCGTCAAGCGTGCCGAAACTCTCTGTTGAATGGATATAGCCCTTTGTCATCTGAATCAGAACTTTTCGTGGAAGGTTCGAGAGATAACCTCATCCTGCTGCTCGCGTGTAAGGTTAATGAAGTTTACAGCATATCCGCTGACGCGAACCGTAAGCTGAGGATATTTTTCGGGGTGTTTCTGTGCATCGAGGAGAGTTTCTTTTGTAAATACATTGACATTGAGGTGATGACCACCCTTTTGGACATAATTGTCGAGAAGGGTGACAAGGTTATCTATCTGAGTTTTTGTAGCAGCCATATCTGTTCATCCTTTCTCCTTTAAATTTCGTCTGTGTCGAGGCCTTCGAAAAGCGTCGGCGAAATGCAAGCACCGCCTTCGCAACCAAGGTCAACATCAATATCGCCGACGAAGATTTCGTCGTCTTTTCCGAGCGCACCCGGGATGATTGAGAATGTGTTTGAAATTCCGTCTCGTGCATCGCGGAACGGAAGCTTTGCGACTGATGCAAGGGATGCGACGGCACCGTGAGTATCACGGCGGTGCATCGGGTTAGCACCTGGGGCAAACGCCTCACCCTGCTTTCTGCCGTCAGGAGTTGCGCCGGTGTTTTTACCGTAAACGACATTTGAGGTGATGGTGAGAATTGAGGTTGTCGGGATACTGTCACGGTAGGTGTGGTTCTTTTTGATATGTCCCATGAATCTGTGGACGATATCATAAGCAATCGAGTCAACGCGGTCATCGTCGTTTCCGTATTTCGGGAAGTCGCCTTCAACTTCGTAGTCAACTGCGATGCCGGCTTCGTTTCTGATGACCTTTACCTTTGCATACTTGATAGCAGAGAGCGAGTCAGCAACGACTGAAAGACCTGCAATTCCCGTTGCAAACCAACGGGTGACCTTCTTGTCGTGAAGCGCCATCTGAATTTTTTCATAGCAATATTTATCGTGCATATAGTGGATGATGTTGAGCGTATTGACATAAACGCCTGCAAGCCACTTCATCATCTCGTCGTATTTTGACATTACCTCGTCGTAGTCGAGGTATTCGCTTGTTATCGGGCGGTATTCAGGAGCAATCTGCTTGCCTGAAATTTCGTCAACACCGCCGTTGATTGCATACAAAAGACATTTTGCAAGGTTTGCACGCGCACCGAAGAACTGCATCTCCTTACCTACGCGCATAGATGAAACACAGCAGGCGATAGCATAGTCATCGCCGTGGGTAACGCGCATAAGATCGTCGTTCTCGTACTGGACAGACGAGGTTTCAATGGAGATTTTAGCGCAGTATCTCTTGAAATTATCGGGAAGTCTTGTTGACCATAAAACCGTGAGGTTCGGCTCGGGCGCAGGACCGAGGTTTGTGAGAGTGTGGAGATAGCGGTAGGACATCTTTGTTACAAGGTGTCTTCCGTCAATCGCAACACCGCCGATAGACTCGGTAACCCACTGCGGATCACCCGAGAAGAGGGCGTTGTATTCGGGCGTTCTTGCAAACTTTATAAGGCGGAGCTTCATTATGAAATGGTCAACCATCTCCTGAATCTCGCGCTCGGTGTATTTGCCGTTTCTGATATCGCGTTCGGCATAAATATCGAGGAAGGTAGAAGTTCTTCCGAGCGACATTGCCGCACCGTTCTGTTCCTTTACTGCTGCGAGATAGCCGAAGTAGAGCCACTGGATAGCTTCTTTCGTATCGCGTGCAGGTTCGGATATATCAAAACCGTAGATCTCAGCCATACGCTTTAAATCTTCAAGCGCGCGAATCTGCTCTGAAAGCTCTTCACGGTCACGAATGACGGAAGAGTACATCGCTGCACGGGTTGTAACCTTCTGTGCCTGTTTGTCTTCAATGAGTCTGTCAACACCGTAAAGCGCAACACGGCGGTAGTCGCCGATAATTCGTCCTCTGCCGTAAGCGTCGGGAAGACCTGTTATGATGTGGCTTGAACGACAGGCACGCATCTCGGGAGTATATGCATCGAAAACGCCCGCGTTATGAGTTTTTCTGTGGAGAGAGAAGAACTCCTTTACCGACGGGTCAAGCTCATATCCGTTATCACGGCACGCCTTTTCAGCCATACGGATACCGCCGTAGGGCATAAGAGCACGCTTTAAGGGCTTGTCGGTCTGAAAGCCTACGATTTTTTCCTTGTCACGATCAAGGTATCCCGGACCGTGAGAAACGATAGAGGATATAATCTTGGTATCCATATCTAAAACGCCGCCGGCTGCTCTTTCTGCTTTCAAAAGCTCAAGAGCCTTATCCCAGAGCGCAAGAGTATCTTCGGTTGGAGCTTCGAGAAAAGTCTCGTCGCCGTCATAAGGTGTGTAGTTGTGGCGAATAAAGCTTCTTACATCTATTTCTTTTGTCCAGGTGCCGACATCGAAGCCGTCCCAGGCTTTTGGAATGTTGTTCATGGTTCTCCTTCTTCCTTTTAATCTGTGTATAATATTATATAACCATATTCTTTACATATCAAGTGAAAAGTATAAGAGTTGTCTATTTTTTAGTTAAAAACTTTGCGGCGGTCTTGAGAAGAAGTCTCTTTGTACCTACCGAGTCAAACGCGATTTCAAGAAGGACGTCACTTCCAACGGGGTTTGCAGAGGTAACAAGTCCGTCCTTGAACGCCTTGTGATGAACGCGGTCACCGACCGAAAATGATACCGTAGGCGCAGAAGGTGCCTTTGTGGCACTTGCGATTGAAGAAGAAAACGCGCTTACGCTTGTTGCAGGCTTCTTTTTCGGAGCATCGCTTTCTGAGAAGAAAGAGGAATAACTCTTTTCTTCGCTTCTTGTAAAGTCGCGACCGTGGAAACCGGAAGAAAAGCCTGTATCAATTTCAGGTGATGCCTTCTTTTCACAGAGCGAGTCGGGAATCTCAGAGATGAATCTCGAAATTCTGCCGTACTTTGTCTGACCGTACATCGTACGAAGCTTCGCATGCGTCATATAGAGAAGTCTCTTTGCACGCGTCACGGCGACATAGAAGAGACGGCGTTCCTCTTCAATTTCGTTTGCGTCGATTGAGCGGATGCTCGGGAAGAGTCCCTCTTCGAGTCCGCAGACGAAAACGACGGGGAACTCAAGTCCCTTTGCACTGTGGATAGTCATAAGCGTAACGCAGTCATCGTCTGCGTTGTATTTGTCAAGGTCGGTATAGAGCGAAATTTCCTCAAGGAAGCCTGAGAGTGTCGCGCCTTCCTGCTTTTCAAACTCGGAAAGCGAGGACTTAAGCTCCATTATATTCTCAAGCCGTCCGCGCGATTCGACATCGTTTTTTGCTATAAGCTCTGCCGTATATCCGCTTTTTTCGAGGAGAAGGTCGTAAAGCTCGGAGAGAGGCAGGTTTTGAGAAAGACCTGCAAGCTCGTCGATTATGCCTGCAAAACCTTCAAGCGCATTCGCAGCGGCAGAGGTGAACTCAGGAAAGTTCTTTGCGCGGCGCGCAATGTCAAACGGATATGTATGCTCGCGAGAAGCAAGCTCCTCAAGAACGGAAACGGTTTTATCACCGATTTTTCGTGAGGGGACATTTATGATACGCTTTAAGCGCAAGGTGTCCGTCGGGTTTGCGATAATGCAGAGATATGCGAGAACATCTTTGATTTCAGCTCTGTCAAAGAAGCGCATACCGCCAAAGATGCGGTATGCAATACCCGAGCGCTGAAGCGAGCGTTCAAGCTGCATCGACTGCGCGTTTGTGCGGTAGAGGATTGTGCAGTCGGAAAAGGTCTTTCCTTCGGACTTGAGAGAGAGAATCTGCTCTGCGATATATTCCGATTCGTCGCGCTCATCGGCTGCGTTATATACAATCGGGAAAGTTCCGTCTCCCTCGGCAGTCCAGAGGTTTTTGCCTTTTCTGCCGGCGTTGTTTTTAATAACGGTATTTGCTATATCAAGAATCTTCGTTGTCGAGCGATAATTCTGCTCAAGGCGAATCGTCCCGGCACCCGAAAACTGTTCTTCAAAGCTTAAGATGTTTTCAATGGTTGCGCCGCGGAAGCTGTAAATACTCTGGTCGTCATCACCGACAACGCAAATATTTCCGCTGCCCTCGGCGAGGAGAGCCGTGAGGAGATACTGTGCGTGGTTTGTATCCTGATACTCATCGACGAGAACATATCTGAATTTTCTGTGGTAGTATGAAAGAACATCGGGGTTTTCGGAAAGGAGATTGACGGTAAGCATAATGATATCGTCAAAGTCAAGAGCGTTTGCATCTTTAAGGCGTGCCTGATATTTCTTATAAATCTCAGCTACCTTTTCTTCTTTGAAATTGCCCACGGCATTCTCGGAAAATTTCTCGGGCGAGAGCATTGAATCTTTCGCGCGGCTGATTATGTTCTGAACGGCTTTCGGAGGGAAAGCCTTCGTATCGATATTCAGCTCGCCCATTACATCTTTTATAACTCGCTCGGAGTCCTGAGCATCGTAAATCGTAAAGGATGAGGAATAACCGAGACGGTTGATGTCGCGGCGGAGAATTCTTACGCAAGCTGAATGGAAGGTCTGAGCCCATATATCATCTGCCGCGTCTCCGACGGCTTTTGAAAGGCGTTCTTTGAGCTCGTTTGCGGCTTTGTTGGTAAAGGTGATAGCGAGAATCGACCACGGCGGAACATCGGAATTCTTGCAGATGGCGTCTGCACATTCCTTCGGGATGTCGGCATTTCTGTCAAGGTATGCCTTTAAAATTTCGTAGTCCGAATCGCCTATGTTTTTAGGGATGAAGTCAGATTCATAGGCGTTACCGTATCTTATTATGTTGGCAATCCGGTTAATGATAACCGTAGTTTTTCCGCTTCCTGCGCCTGCAAGCAAAAGAAGGGGGCCTTCTGTTTTGAAGACCGCCTTTTTCTGCATATCATTTAAAAAGCCGAACTCGCGCTCAATGTATGCGCGGCGAAGAGCAAGAAAATTTTCTTTTGAATAGTTAGAAAGCATATTTTACACTCCAAGAAAAGCTGCGCCGATAATTCCGGCGTCGTTACCAAGCTCTGCGATGAGAAGCGCAGGCTGTCTGCCGTAGGTTGAATAACACTCTTTTTCGATTATCTTGCGAAGCGGGGAAAGGAGATTCTCTCCCTCTTTTGAAATACCGCCACCGAAGATTATAGCATCGGGGAATAGAAGGTTTATAATATCAAGAACACCGATTGAGAGGTAACGGATATAGTCAGAAACGACCTTAGTTCCAACCTCGTCGCCTACACGAAACGCATCAAACGCAGTTTTGCCGGTTACGTCATCAAGTGTTTTTGCAAATTTCCAGAGGAGACTCTCGGGGTTATTCTTCATAGCCTCACGGGTCTGGTTTTTGAGTGCGGTAGCGGAAGCATAAAGCTCAAGGCATCCGCGGCGACCGCAGTTGCATTCGATTCCGTCAGGGAAAAGGGAGATATGACCGAGCTCACCTGCGCTGCCGTTGCAGCCGGAGAAAATCTTTTTATTGAAAATAAGACCTGAACCGACGCCTGTGCCGAGGGTAATCATAACAGCATTGTCATAGTCCTTTGCACATCCTGCGAGAACCTCGCCGAGAGCTGCGGCGTTAGCATCGTTACCAAGATAGCAGGGGATAGAAGTCCTTTCTGTTATGAAGTCTGCAAGACGGGTATTTTCAAACGGGATGTTGTTGCAGATTACAACAAGCCCCGTCTTTTCGTCAACATGACCCGGAACGCCGATGCCGATTGAAGTGACATTATTTGCCGCCTCGTTTTCAAGGAGTATATTTATGACCTTGAGAATTTCTTCCATAAGGCCCATTTCACCCTTGTCGCGGACTGTCGGGATGCTCGTTTTGAATATGAGACGCCCGTCATCTGAAACAAGACCGCCTGCGATATTCGTGCCGCCGAGATCAATACCTATTTTCAAAACAATACCTCCAATTATTCAGGGAAACTGTTCATAAGTCTTGCAGAAAGCTCTTCTGCTGCGTTATAGCCCATTTTCTTGTGGCGGTTGTTCATAGCTGCAACCTCGATAATAACAGCGAGGTTTCTACCGGGCTTTACGGGAACGGTAAGACACGGAATGTCTATACCGAGAATGTTCATATAGTTGGTTTCAGCTCCGAAACGGTCGTACTGCTTACCGTCCTTCCAAATCTCGAGGTTGATTACGAGGTCGATTTTCTCGGTGAGCTTAACAGAACCCATACCGAAAATTCTGCGAACATCAACAACTCCGATACCGCGAAGCTCGATAAAGTGGCGGATGACCTCAGGGGCCGTTCCTACGATACTCTTTGCGGAAACTTTTTTAAGCTCAACTGCATCGTCGGCAATAAGACGGTGACCGCGCTTTACAAGCTCTATCGCAGTTTCGCTTTTACCTACTCCACTTTCTCCTAGAAGGAGAATACCTTCGCCGTAAACCTCAACGAGGACGCCGTGACGGGTGATTCGCGGTGCGAGCTGGACATTGAGGTATGAAATAAGAGCAGCCATAAAAGCGGAAGTATCCTCTGCCGTTCTGAAAACCGGAGTATTATATTTCTTTGCGACCTCGATTACTTCGGGGAAGATTTCGAGGTTTCGAGTAAATACAACAAACGGGATTTCTTTTGAGAAGAAACTGTCAAATCGTGCAGTTCTTTCCTCAGGAGAAAGAGTATTCAAAAACATCGTTTCAACACGCCCGATAACAACTGCACGGGTGTTGTCGAAAGAGTCGAGAAAGCCTGCAAGCTGAAGACCCGGACGGTTGATATCAGTAGAATTGAGCTTAATATCCTCAAAACCATCAGGGGCGTGGATAACTTCAAGTGAGAATTCTTTTATGATGTCACCTAAAGAGATTGAGTAGTTTCCGAAATTTGTATCCAAAGTGTCGCACCTCCAAAAAGGATAATGTATACACTTATTATAACTGTTTTTTATAAGAAATTCAATAGAAAAGGGCTATATTTCACGGAAGAGCTTCTTCTTGTATGCAAAGGGAGATGAGCCTGTTTTCTTCCTGAAAGCGGAGATTAAGTGGCTTGTTGTGAAAAAAACGTCTCCTGCGCTATTTCTGTTATTGAGAGATTGGTTGTGCGGAGAAGTTTTCGTGAAATACCTGTAGCTGGGTCTGAATTTTTCGGAAACTTCCTTCTCTGTTATGTTTGCAAAGTTTTCGCTGCAGTATTCCGCAATGGAGTAAATTATTTTTGTTGTTTCGTCTGAATTTGAAAACAGTGAGTCAGCACATCTGCTTTCCCATATACGGGATATATGGAAAAAAGGATAAAACAAGCCCACGCAACGCGAGTGTCGCCTATGTTGTAAAAGTTAAGTGTTTTTTCAGTGAATGGAGAAATTAAAACATAAGCCTCGTCACCGTCGCTGCGGCGATGAACCCTGCAACTTCTGCCGAAAGTGCGGCAAAGACAGTGTAGCGCGTCTTTGTGACCCCAATCGAACCAAAATAAACAGCAAGGGTATAAAAAGTTGTTTCTGATGCCCCCAGCATCACCGCGGCGGTGCGACCGGCAAGGGAGTTTACGCCGCAGGTTCGTATAATATCGCTTCCGAAAGCGAGTGCCGCACTTCCTGAAAGAGGACGGAGAAGGAGAAGCGGAGCGCATTCGCGCGGTATTCCACAGAAGTCGGTAAACGGGGATAGAAGCGAACATATTATATCGAGTGCACCGGATGCTCTCAGCATATAAATAGCCGCAAAAAGCGCGGTGACGCTCGGGAGAATCGTACCGAGAACTTTTATTCCGTCCCCTGCTCCGAACACCAGAGCGTCATATATATCACATTTTTTATACCAGGCGAAAACTCCGACAAAAAGGAAAATGAGTGGAACGGTAAGGGATGTAAAGGTGTTCATTTTTTCTTCCCCTTTTTATATATTTTCGAGCATAGCTTCGCCGTACATATTCCAAAAAGCTGAGAAATCAGCGTTGCCACCCATACGGCAGGGAGAATATCAAACGGGTTTGCGGCTCCTAAAGATGCGCGTATCGCCGCAACGGTCGTCGGGATGAGTTGAAGTGAAGCTGTGTTTACAACAACGAGCATACACAGGTCATCGGAAACAAAGGAGTTGCCGGTGAGAGAATACAGCCCTCGCGCGGCGGAAATTCCTGCAGGGGTTGCAGCGTTTCCGAGTCCCAAGAGATTTGCCGAGACATTTGCAGAGATACTCTCCAGAACCTCGGGAGAGTTCTTCGCCGACGGAAAGAGAAGCTTAAGAAAGGGAAGAAGCAGCTTCGTCAGCTTTTTTAAAAGACCGCTTCGCTTCATAAGCTCAAGAAGCGCGCTCCAGAGAATTATCATACCTCCGATGGAGAGAATGAGGTTTATTCCGGCTCCTGCACCCTCTGAAACGGAGGCTGAAAGCTCTCCGATTTTTCCGTTTGAGACCGCGCTTATAACAGAGATAAAAATCATAAATACCCAGATTTTACCCATCATATCAAGACAACCTCCGAGAAAAAATGACAAAAACTGATATCGCATATTGACAAAAATTGTCAATTTTGGTATGATATAAATCACGAGATTGGGGGATAAGAAATGAAGGCCACAGGAATCATCAGAAAAATAGATGAGCTCGGAAGAATAGTTCTTCCGATTGAACTCCGTAAAAAGTTGGGAATAGAGCAACGAGACTCTATTGAAATCTATGTTGACGGAGATAAAGTTATTCTGAAAAAACACGAAAACGAATGCATCTTCTGCGGAAACCGTAAAGGGCTTTCCGAGTATAAAGGAAAAAGCGTTTGTGAAGCTTGCATAAAAAATATCTCGAAGTAATAAAAAACAGGAGCTTGAAAATCAAGCTCCTGTTTTTTTCGTCATTAGTCCTTTTTGATAATCTCTGCCGTGTAGAGTGGCATAAGAATGAGAAATGCGAAGAGGGGAAGAAGTTCAACTGAAAAGGCAAACTCTCCTGAGAAGATAAGCGAGAAAATTTCAGTGAAGATAAAGAAGATTCCGGAGAAGCAAGAAAAAACGGATACAAGCTTTCTGTTCTTGCCAAGAATGTGTGCCGCGACGGAGTATGAGAAAAAGAGAATTGAGATGTAGGATAAAATAAGGAAAATATAGTTTGAAATTATCGGGTCTGAAATCTTATCGCGGAAGGTAAGAATCAGAAGAAACGCCGCCCAGAAAGCAGGGACTGCAGAGAATATGCAGTATGCAGAGCTGTCTCTTTCACACAGACTGTATTTGCCGAGAACGATAAATGAAACCGCCGAATAAACAGAGAAAAGGGCGAGAATCAGGTCTGTTGCTTTGAAGTTTTCTCGTAATGCAAAAAGGAGAAAAGCGGCATGAACGAGAAGGACAATTGCCCCGATATAAGAAGCTCCGAAAAGCGCAGTTTTATGAAAACGGTAAGAAAAGTTTATTCCGTTTTTTAATAGAAGCGCTGCGATAAGCCCCATAAGAAGAGCTATAACGGATACGATTACGAGACCGTATGTCGGTGCAGATAAATTCTGTGTACCGGAAGCTAACGCTTTAATCTGAGTTGCGCGGAGACTTGCTCCGCAAAGCCCTGCTGTTACCGGAAAGAGAAACAAAATCGGAAAAAGCTTGTTTTTCATAAGTTATCAACTCCTCAGAATTATCTTTCTGACATCGGAAGATATTCGTTTGTCTGCTTTACCCACTTGTAAGCCGGACGGATGATTCTGCCGCCGGTTGTTGCTTCTTCTATGCGGTGAGCACAGAAGCCTGCCGCACGGGCGATTGCGAAAATTGGAGTATAAAGAACTTCGGGAATACCGAGCATTTCATATACAAGGCCTGAGTAAAGGTCAACATTTGCACAAAGTGGCTTTGTAGAGCCTTTGACTGTTCTGAAGACTTCGGGAGTGAGGCGCTCAACAGATTCGATAAGCTCGAAGCGGTCGAGAAAGCCGTTTTTGTCGGCAAGGTTCTTCGCGTGAGCCTTGAGCATAACTGCGCGGGGGTCAGATTTTGTGTAAATCGCGTGACCCATACCGTAGATTTTACCGCTTCTGTCTGCTGCTTGCTTGTTGAGAATCTTTGTAAGATAAGATGCAACCTCATCATCATTTTTCCAGTTCTTTACATTAGTCTCAATGTCGCGGAGCATATCTGCAACCTGCTTGTTCGCGCCGCCGTGAAGCGGACCCTTGAGAGAACAGAGAGAAGCTGCGATTGCAGAATATGTATCTGTTCCGGAAGAGGAAAGAACACGGGTTGTGAAGGTCGAGTTGTTACCGCCACCGTGCTCTGCGTGGAGAATGAGGCACTTATCGAGAAGCTTTGCTTCTTCATCGGTGTATGCTCGGTCAGAGCGCATGCAGTAGAGAAGCATCTCTGCCGCTGAAAGGTTGTTTGGCGGAATGTGGAGGTGCATACTCTTGTTTTCGTAATAGTGGCGTCTTACCTGATATGCCTGCGCTGCGAGAATCGGAAGTCGCGCGATAATATCAAGTGATTGACGGAACATATTCTCAAGAGAGGTATCGTCCGGGTTATCGTCAAACGAGTAAAGAGTGAGGACACTTCTTGCAAGCTTGTTCATAATGTTCGGGCTCGGAGCCTTGATAATCATATCCTCGGTGAAGTTGCGGGGAAGAGTTCTGTGGTAAGTAAGAACCTCGTTGAATTCTTCAAGCTCATCCTTTGTAGGAAGCTTTCCGACGAGGAGAAGATAAACGACCTCTTCAAAACCAAAACGGTCTTCTTCGGTTATTCCGTTGATAATATCTTCAACACTTATTCCGCGGTATGTGAGAACACCGTCAATCGGGAAGCGTTCACTGTCTATGACTGTATAACCGCGAACATTACCGATTCGTGTAACGCCTGCGATAACGCCTGTACCGTCCTGATTACGGAGACCGCGCTTTATATGAGGGTTATCAAAGTTTTCGGCATTTATGGAGTTATTAATTTCATAACCGCTGCATATCTTTTTAATAAAATTAGTGCTTTCGGCAGAAGTATTATTGGACATACCGTGTCCTCCTATAAAAATAGTTAATAATTTATTTTATATTATTTACTGTGAATAGTCAACGGTTTTTTGCTTAAGCCGAAGGGAGTCGAACACCTTAAGGTTTAAAAACATAAATTTCACGACCTGCTGCAGAAAATTCAGTAAATATACGCCAGTATCATTCACTAAATTTTCTTTGCATTTCATCGAAATTTATAGTTTTTAAACTCTGCGACCTTAAACGCAGGAAAATTTTATATAATTTACATGCGGAGGACGAAGGAAGGCTCGCGCCTTTCGAGGACGACAAATTTAAAGGATAAAAATTTAACAAGTTTAAGGCTTGAGGGGTTTGACACCCTTCGGCTTAAATAAGAATTCTCGCGGAGGTGAAACAATGCTTCATTTCGTACTCGGCAGAGTTAAAAGCGGAAAAACTTCATACATATTCGACAAAATTAAAAAGTCAAAAACTCAAGGGTCTCTCCTCAT
>JAZTWZ010000041.1:0-1846 GCA_045636165.1 Eubacteriales bacterium | reverse complement strand
GTTTGTCGCAAACTTTGTTGCTATGTACTTTGTTTACGGTATTGTTTTCACAATCTTCCCGATGATTATCGCTTTCATTTTCGCAAAGTATGTCCTCAAGCTTCCGCTTCTCAACAACCTCGGTTCAATCACAGGCGGAATGACATCAACTCCGGCTCTCGGCACTCTTATTTCCTCGGCTCAGACAGAAGATGTTGCAGCGGCGTATGCGGCTACATATCCGATTGCTCTTATCGCAGTCGTTCTCGTTTCCCAGCTTTTGTTTGTATTCTTCTAAATGAAATATATAACAAGCCACATCATACGATGTGGCTTGTTTTTTTTACCTTTTTGTGGTAAAATAAAATAAATCTTTTAACAAAAGAGGGATGTAAAATGAATCAAAGAGAAAAATTTTCGTCGAGACTCGGGTTTATCCTGATTTCGGCAGGATGTGCAATCGGGCTTGGAAATGTTTACCGATTCCCGATTCTTGCTGGCTCTTACGGTGGCGCATTGTTTGTGCTCATCTATATCGGCTTTTTGCTTCTTATGGGTCTTCCGATTATGACGATGGAGCTTGCCGTCGGTCGCGGAAGTCAGAGAAGTATAGCTTCGTCGTTTGATGTTCTCGAAAAGCCGGGACAGAAGTGGCACTGGCTCAAATATACCGGTATGGCAGGAAATTATCTCCTTATGATGTTCTATACGACAATATCTGCATGGATGGTAATTTACTTCTTCAAGTACTTAACCGGTTCAATTCTTCAGTACAATACCGCGGAAGAGCTGGGGAATGTCTTCGGCGGCGTTGTCAGCAACACCCCACTTCTCATTATCGCGACATTTGCTGTCATTCTCATCTGCTTCGGTATCTGCTCGCTCGGACTTCAGAAGGGTGTTGAGAAGATTACGAAGTATATGATGATTGCGCTCTTTGTGCTTATGATAGCTCTTGCGGTTTATTCCTGCACTCTCGGAAATGCTGCAGAAGGTCTTAAGTTCTACCTTGTACCGACGCTTGACGGTGTTCGTGAGCACGGTCTCTGGACAGTTGTTTCTGCTGCGATGGGACAGTCATTCTTTACGCTCAGCATCGGTATCGGCTCAATCGCAATCTTCGGAAGCTATATCAGCAAGGACAGAAGCCTTCCGGGCGAGGCGATTACCATTATGTCGCTCGATACATTGGTTGCACTTATGTCGGGTCTTATTATCTTCCCTGCATGCTTTACCTATAACAACGGCGTAACAGCAGATGCTTCAACTGTTGGCGCAAGCTTCCTCTTCACAACGCTTTCAAGCATCTTTAACGCAATGCCGTTTGGAAGAATTATTGGCGCTCTCTTCTTTATATTTATGATTTTTGCAGCATTCTCAACCGTTATCGCGGTATTCGAGAACATTATGTCCTTCTGGCTTGAAACAACAAAGCTTTCTCGCCGTAAGGTTGCGATTATAAACATCGTTCTTATGTTTGTTCTCTCGCTCCCCTGCATCCTCGGCTTTACCATCTGGTCTGATTTCCAGATTGCAGGAAAGGGAATTATGGACCTTGAAGACTTTACCGTTTCAAATGTCCTTCTTCCGCTTGGAAGTCTCTTCTATGTTCTTTTCTGCACAACCCGTTACGGTTGGGGCTGGGATAAGTACTTCGCTGAGGTTAACGAAGGACGCGGTCTTAAGCTTGCAAAATGGCTCAGACCGTATCTCTCATTCGTTCTTCCGGTTGTACTTCTCGTAGTATTTATAGTTTCGGTAATTTAACAAAATAAAAAATTGCTGATGCAAACAGCATCGGCGAGTTTTTTTTTATTTTACTTTTTGTTTTTGTAAATTTCCTTTTTGTACTTATAGGTATCAACCT
>JAZTWZ010000040.1:0-9486 GCA_045636165.1 Eubacteriales bacterium | reverse complement strand
TGCGAATTCTTTATTTTCTTATAACTTATAAACTTTGTCGCCGTCGATGATGTTTCTCGTATCGAAGATAATCTTGCCGTCAAGCTTTTTCTTATTCTCCTTGATGTGAGTATGCGATGTGAGGATGACGACTATGTCAACCTTACCGAGGAACTCGTCAAAGTCAAAAACCTGACCGTCACAGAGACGGGTACTTACAAACGGGTCATACGCCGTAATCTTTCCTCCGAGATGACGCTTCATACTCTCAAGCATCTGAAGCGCAGGGCTTTCTCTGACATCGTCAACATCTTCCTTATAGGTAAGACCGTAAAGACCGACGCGCGAGATATCGGTTATTCCGTTTTCATCCATAATCTCAGAAATTCTCTCAAGCACGAATTCCGGCATTGAGTCGTTTATCTTTCTTGCTGCAAGGATGATGTTTGCAAGACCAGGGTAATCTCCGACGAGGAACCACGGGTCAACCGAGATGCAATGGCCTCCGACGCCGGGGCCGGGTGAGAGAATATTTACTCTCGGGTGCTTATTTGCAATACGGATGATTTCATAAACATCCATACTGTCGCTTCTGCAAATCTTTGCAAGCTCGTTTGCAAATGCGATATTGATGTCGCGGAATGTATTCTCGACAACCTTTGACATTTCAGCCGTGCGGATGTCGGTAACTACGATTTCGCCTTTGCAGAAAGAGGAATAGAGCGACTTGATCTTCTCGCCGATTTCCTTTGAGTCTGCGCCGATTGTTCTTGAGTTATGCTCAAGCTCATATACCATATTTCCCGGAATAATTCGCTCGGGAGCGTGAACAAGGTTGATATCCTCACCGATAACGAAGCCGTTTTCCTCGATAACCGGACGGACGAAACGGTCAATCGTTCCCGGAGAAACCGTTGACTCAACAACAACAGTCGCACCCTTCGGGCAAACTGCCATAACGCTCTTTACCGCGCTTATGACATATTTCGGGTCAATTTTCTTACTTGCCTTATCATACGGAGTCGGAACCGAAACTATATAGACATCGGTGGAAATATACTCCGTGGTGAATTTTATTCCGCAGGAGAGGGCGTTTTCAAAAAGCTCTGAGAGTCCTTTCTCCTCGAATGTGGTTTTTCCTTCGTTGAGAGTTGCAACCAGGGACTCGTTATAGTCCGTACCTACAACCTCTACGCCGTGCGATGCAAACATAAGCGCAGTCGGAAGACCGATATAGCCAAGACCGACAACATTTATCTTTGACATATTACCACTCCTTAAAATTAGTCTTTATAAACTATCTGCTCACGGTCCGGACCTACGCCGATAATTGAAACCGGGCATCCGCAAGCCTTTTCAACTGCTTCGATGTATGTTTTGATTGACTGCGGGAAGTCAGCATAGTTTCTGACACCCGAGATGTCCTCATCAAAACCGTCAAACTCCTCATAAACCGGAGTGCACTTTGCAAGCTCGTCGAGGTCTGCCGGGAAATCGTTAATGATTTTGCCATCCTTCTCATAAGCTGTGCAGAGCTTTATCTTATCAAGACCGCGAAGCGGGTCAATCTTATTTATAACGATAGAAGTAAGACCGTTTACGCGAACTGCGTATCTCGCCATAACAGCGTCAAACCAACCTGTTCTACGAGCACGGCCTGTTGTAACGCCGAACTCAAAACCTGCCTGACGGATATATTCGCCGACTTCATCATCAAGCTCTGTCGGGAACGGACCCTTACCTACACGGGTTGTGTAACCCTTGAAGATACCTACGATTTCATCGAGGCATGTCGGGCCGATACCTGCGCCGACGCAAACACCGCCTGATACGGGGTGAGAAGATGTAACATACGGGTATGTACCCATATCGATATCGAGAAGAGTTCCCTGAGCACCCTCGAAGAGAACCTTCTTTCCTGCCTTTATAGCGTCATATACCATAACGCTTGTATCGCGAACATACTTTGCAAGACGCTCTGCATAAACGCTGTATTCCTCGATTATTGCATCAAGGTCAAGAGCCTTTGCTCCGTAATAGCTCTCAAAGAGTTTATTCTTCATTGCGCCAACGCGCTTTATCGCTGCTGCGAGCTTGTCTTTTGAAATAAAGTCATGCATACGGATGCCGACGCGCTGTGCCTTATCCATATAGCACGGACCGATACCCTTCTTGGTGGTACCGATATCGCCTGCACCGCGAGCAACTTCTTCAAGACCGTCCTGCTCAATGTGCCACGGCATGATAACATGGGTGCGCTCGTCAATAAAGAGATTGTCAAGTTTTGCTCCCTTTGCTGCAAGCTCGTCCATCTCCGCAAGAATAACCTTCGGGTCAAGAACAACGCCTGCTCCGATAACATTCATCGTCTTCGGGTAGAGGATGCCCGACGGGATGAGATGAAGCTTATATACATTCTCCCCGACGATTACGGTATGGCCTGCGTTGTTACCGCCCTGCGAACGGACGACAACATCGGCCTCTGATGCAAAAATATCTATGAATTTACCTTTACCCTCGTCGCCCCACTGAGCTCCGAGAACAACCTTTCCTGACATATAAAAACCCTCCTTATTTATTTCCGAAAAACATTATACCACACATGTTTTATTTTGGCAACAAATCAATTCTATGTTTCCCTTCCCGTTTCCCTGCTCAATGCAAGGACCGCGCCGAGAATAAGTACTATTCCGCAGATTGAGTATATATTGAGTCTTTCGCCTAAAAACAGCACACTGTAAAGAGTAGCTGACATAGGCTCAATTATACCAAGCGACGACGCCGTGCCTGCAGGGATGTCACGAAGTGCGAGAGTATACACAAAATACGGCACTACGCAGGTGAATATTCCGCAAGCTGCAAGAAGAAGCCCACCTGAAGGACGCGCTGCGATAATCTCCGCCGCCTGCCACGGTTTTGAAACGATAAGCGCGGAAAGCGCCGCAAACATAAGGCAATACACGGTCGCAGTCTTCGGATTGCACCTTTTTATCATCTCTATTTTCGTAACGATGTTGTAGATGCTGTATGCGATACCTGAACCGATGCCAAAAAGAAAACCGACGAGGTTAACATTGAATCCGGAAACGATTCCCGAAACGAGACCGCAACCGCAAAGCATCGCAACAACAGCGATGGTTTTTATCGTAGTAAACTTCTCCCCGAAAAATGCAAAGGAACAAATCATAATGAATATCGGAGATGTGTACATGAGCACAACCGCTGTAGAGACCGATGTTATCTGCATTGCTCTGTAATAAAGAGCAGCGGCCAAAAACATCGAAACACCGCTCATCGCATAAAGCACAAGCTCCCTAAAGGTTGTTCGGAAAAGCTTTTTATCTACGAAAAAGATATATGCCGCCATTACAATCGCCGCAGACAGTTCCCTTCCGAGCGTCATCTGCATCGAAGTAAAGCCTAAAGGCTCTAAGAAATGAACAAATATTCCCGAACTTCCCCAGAGAAGCCCTGCGAAAACTATGTAAAAAAACGCTTTTTTCATATACATTTTCCTTTTCTGTAACAAACTCAAACAAACAGAGATATTATAGCACAAATCATTTTCTCTTACAAGATAAAAAACGACACTTTTTGAATAAAAGACTGGAATTCTTAAGTCTCATGCTTTATAATATATCTACAATACTTTTTTCGGAGATAATTATGATATATTTTGATAACGCTTCAACAACCCGTGTTCTGCCCGAGGCGGCAGAGGCGGCAGTCAACGCAATGTGCGAGAATTTCGGAAACCCGTCTTCTCTCCACAAACTTGGAATAGATGCTGAAAATATCGTCAAGGGCGCAAGGAAAACCGTTGCGGACGCTCTCGGTGCAGATGCAGGTGAAATTCATTTTACATCCTGCGGCTCAGAAAGCAACAACCTTGCCATCTTCGGCACTGCCGCGCGAAGCGGAAAGAAAAAGCATATTATAACAACTACCTTTGAGCATCCGTCAGTACTCGAATGTACAAAGGCACTCGAGGCAAAGGGATATGAGGTTACTTATATCTCACCCCGTCCCGACGGGCTTGTATGGCCTTCCGATATCGCGGAAGCTGTTCGCGAGGATACCTTCCTCGTTTCCGTTATGAGTGTCAATAACGAAGTCGGCTCGGTTATGGATATCCCGGCACTTTCAAAGGCGGTTCACCTCAAAAACCGCGACACGGTCATACACACCGACGCCGTCCAGGCGTTCGGAAAGCTCCCGATAAATGCAAAGCGATACGGCGCTGACATAATTTCCGTGAGCGGACATAAAATTCACGCCCCGAAAGGCATCGGCGCAATATATATAAGAAACGGTCTCCGTCTTGCTCCGCAGCTTGTCGGTGGCGGTCAGGAATCGGGGGTTCGCTCGGGAACTGAAGCAAGCGCACAGATTGCGGCGTTTGAAGCCGCAGTCAGAAAAGCTTCCGAAAACCTTTCAGAAAGTGCAGAAAGAATGAAAGAGCTTACCTCACGCCTTGTTTCCGAGCTTGAAATTCTTCCGAATGTCCACATTTTCGAGCCTTTCAACCGCGCTCCGCATATTTTAAGCGTCGCTTTTGAGAAGTATCCGAGTGAGGTTTCGATGCGCCTTCTCGAGGAGGACGAGATATATGTCTCGGCAGGCTCTGCCTGCAGCCGCGGAAGGAAGAGCCATGTTCTCACTGCTCTCGGAGTTCCCTCAAGGCTCATCGGCAGCACGGTTCGCATAAGTCTTTCGCGTTTTTCTACAGAAGATGATGTCTCCGCATTCATTGATACCGTAAGAAAAAAACTTGTCTGATTTTAAATTTACTATTGCAAAAAGCGTGTAATGGTGCTATTATACGGATATAGAACACCATTTTTAGGAGGTATATTTTTATGATTCTTGATACTTTAAAAAGCATTCTTGAAGCACAGCTTGAAATCGACCCGTCAACAATAAACGAAAATACTGATATCGCGGAAGACCTCGGCGCTGATTCGCTTGATATGGTTGAGCTTATGATGACTGTCGAGGAAGAGTTTGATATTACCATAAAAGACAGCGACGCTCACCTTTTCAAAACAGTCGGAGATGTCGTAAACTATATTGAGGCAAATTCATAGTATCGTATTCAAATGCATAACTGCCGTTCTTTTAGTAGTTATGCATTTTTTATAACACCTTACGGAGGAATAAATTATGAAATTCACAGCAGCAGGAGATGCAATTATCCAGAAGAGAATTTTCCCTGACTATGAGGGCTATTCTGAACTCACGCCCTTTATTGAGCAGGGCGATGCTCGCTTCTTCAACCTCGAAACAACACTCAACCACGAGGGTGAGGCTTGCGCTTCCCAGTTCAGTGGCGGTACATATATCCGCACAAACCCCGAGGTCCTTGACGACCTCAAGAAGCTTGGTTTCAATATGACAAGCTTCAACAACAACCATGTTCTTGACTTTTCTTATGCAGGTCTTGAAACAACTCTCAAGGCAGTTGAGGAAAGCGGACTTGTCCACGCAGGCGTCGGCAGAAACCTCGCAGCAGCAGCAGCACCGAGATACCTTGAGACAAAGAACGGTCGCGTTGCACTCATTGCCGTAAACACAACTTTTGACGCTCCGATGATGGCAGGCGAGCAGTCTCCGCTTTATCCCGGTCGTCCCGGCATCAACGGTCTCCGCACGGAAAGCCACATTGAGCTTCCGCAGGAAGACCTTGATATCATCAAGCGCATTGCAAAAGATACAAACATCAATGTTGCAACAGAAATCATCCGCAAGGAAGGCTACTATGCAGAGCTTGCTCCTGAAGAAGCAGAGTTTGGCTCATTGAAGTACAAAGCAGGCGATACCGCAAAGGTTGTAACAACAATTAAAGAGGCAGATATCAAGCGAGTAGAAAAAGCTATTTACGAGGCTCAGTTCCAGGCTGACTACATTATGATTTCTATTCACTCCCACGAGCTCAGCGGAGATGCAAAAGAGAACCCCTCGCAGTTCCTTATCGACTTTGCTCACCATTGCATTGATGCAGGTGCTGATGCTATCGTCGGTCACGGTCCGCATCTTCTCCGCCCGGTAGAAATCTACAAGGGTTGCCCGATTTTCTATTCACTCGGCGACTTTATTCTCCAGCTTTACAGCGTAGAGAGCGCTCCCGATGACTTCTTCGCAAAGCACGGTCTCACATCACAGTCAACCGTTCACGAGCTTCTCAAAAACCGTTCAAAGAACTTCACCGTCGGTCTTATGGAAGATCCGCGTATGTTCCGCGCAGTCATCCCCTACTGGGAAACTGACGAGAACAACAAGCTCACAAAGCTTCTCTTCATGCCGGTTGAGATGTCAATGAAGGGCAACAAGTCCGAGCAGGGTCTCCCGAGAAGAACCTATACTCCCGAAATTTTTGAATACTACAAGAACATGTCCGAGCCGTTCGGAACAAAGCTCACCCTCCGCGATGACGGAATTATTGAATGTCAGTTATAAAATAAAAACAGAAGAAGCAGAAGCGAAATTCGCTTCTGCTTCTTTTATCTTGAGAAAAGTCCTTTTTTCTTTTCGCAGGAGAACTCGGATATTTCATATCCCGTTTCTGATACCGCGTTTCTTACCTCGTCTTCGGAAAGCGGAGTTTTTGAAAGTATCTCCGTTTGCTTATCCGTATGGCTTGAGGTCACCTTTTTTACATCAAGATTTTTCTTAACCGCATCGTTCATGTGCTTTTCGCACATCGGGCACATCATACCCTCAACATGCATTGTTATCTTATACATTCAAAAACCTCCGTCAATTTTTGTCACAGTTCCCCGAGCATTTCCCACCATAGGGACAGCCGATACACTTCTTCCCTTTTTTCTTTTCCTTTACAATGTAAACCGAAACAGAAATTACGATAGCAAAAACAACCGCTATTATAATTAAATCTGCCATGAGAAATCAACTCCTTATTTCGAGAGCACATACTCCTTTGCAATGCTCTTGTCCGCACGCTTGATGAGATAAGAAATAACACCAACAAATACCACTACCGCGATAAGACCCGGAACAAAGCCTGCGCCGAAAGTGCCCTCGACGATGAGCGTTCCTATCTGATATACGAGATATCCGACCGTAAAGCCGACACCGAGCTGGAAGGCTATGCCGCCCCAGAGCCATTTTGCACTCTTCATTTCGGCGTTCATCGCGCCTATCGCCGCAAAGCACGGCGGAGTGTAGAGGTTAAACATAAGATACGCAAGAGCCGCAACTGCCGTAAGCTCAGGCGTTGCTCCCGGAAGGTCTTTTGACACATCTGCTATCGCATAGCAGACCGCTATCGTTGCAACAACATTTTCTTTTGCAATAAAGCCACTGACCGCAGCAGCAGCAGCAAGCTGCCATGCATGATACCCTATAACGGGAACGATGAGATATGCAAACGGGCGCGCGATTGTAGCAAGAATCGAAGTATCCGCACTCTCTGCAGGCGCAAAGCTCCAGTCAAATGTCTGCATAATCTGAATGGCTGTGTTGCAGAGAAGTATGATTGTTCCTGCTTTTACTATGTATGCCCAGCCACGGCTGCACATTGACTTAAATGCGCCCCAAAAGCTCGGAACTTTATATTCGGGCAGCTCAATTATGAAGAAGGACTTGCGAGATTTGTATCCCGTAATCTTGTTTATAAGAATAGCTGAAATAAAAATGAGAAGTATTCCGGATAGGTACATAACCGCGCTGACCCAACCTGCACCGTCAAAGAAAGCACCCGCAAAAAGAGCTATTACCGGAATTTTAGCACCGCACGGCATAAACGGAGCAAGCATTGCGGTTGCGCGTCTTTCGCGCTCGTTGCGGATGGTACGGCTTGCCATAATACCCGGAACGGCGCAACCGATTGTTATTACAAATGGGATAACTGACCTTCCCGAAAGACCGACCCTCTTGAATATCGGGTCAAGAACAACCGCGACGCGGGACATATATCCACAGTCCTCAAGAAGAGCAATGAGAAAGTACATAACCATAACAAGCGGCAAGAAGCCGATAACGGCAATGACACCGCCGATAACTCCGTCAACAAGGAGAGCGTAGAGAAGCGGGTTTGCATCCGCGAGAAGCTCTCCGACAAAGCCCTGGAAGCCCTCAAGAAGAGCTACAAGCCAGTCTGCAATCGGAGTTCCTACCCATACCTGCGAAATCTCAAACACGAGCCACATAACAACGGCAAAAATCGGAATGCCAAGCCAACGGTTTGTGAGAACCTCGTCAATCTTATCCTGAAAATTCTTCTTGTTTGTATGTATCTTGCGGTTTTCAACGCCTCTTACGATTTTGTTTACAAACTCAAAGCGTTTTCTGTCTGCCGCCTCGACTGCCTTTTTGTCATTAAGGTCAATCTCACCCTGAACATACGGCGCGCTCTGTTCTTTTCCCACTGCTGCAATTGCGGCCTTCATAACCTCGGAAAGCCCGTCTGCAGAGATTGAAACCGTTTCAACAACGGTACATCCGAGTTTGTCTGAAAGCGCGGCTACATCAATCTTTGTTTCCTTTTTCTTGTTGATATCCGCCTTATTGAGCGCAACAACAACAGGAATTCCAAGCTCAAGAAGCTGTGTTGTAAAGAAAAGGCTTCGACTTAAATTTGTCGCATCCACTATGTTTACGATAACATCAGGCTTCTCACCCTTAACATAAGCACTTGTGATGCTCTCCTCCGAAGTAAACGGAGACATTGAGTATGCACCCGGAAGGTCAACCGCAACAATGGCCTCTGACCCTTTATAAAAGGCTTTTTTAATTGCGCGCTCCTTCTTTTCGACAGTAACGCCTGCCCAGTTTCCTACTTTTTCGTTACTGCCCGTCAGGGCATTGAACATTGTAGTTTTTCCGCTGTTAGGGTTTCCCGCGAGAGCTATTCTCATTGTCCATTCTCCTTTTTCTTCCATGTCGGTTAGCGTTAGCTAACTATCGTCCTGATTAAATGCCGACTTATTGTCGGCAGGGTTTCCTTATTCTAAAATTATCGCATCCGAAAGCTGTTTGTCAATGTTATATCTGCTGTCTTTTATCGCAACGACGCTTCCGCCGCGAAGATGCGAAATAACCGTAATCATCTCCCCGCTGTAACAACCGAGAGAGAAAAGAAAAGCATTAAGCTCTTCGTCGTCGGTTTCTATTCTTGATATGATATATTCTTTTCCTTCCTCTGCAAGGGATAAGTTCATTAAAATCACCTGATATACGAATTTGGTTAGAGCAAGCTAACTCATCAATATAACAAAAAGTTAGTCGCCGCTAACTGTATAAATATAATACACCGCGTGAGCTTCTTTGTCAAGAAATTTTTGTAAAAAAATTACCACCCGAAAAAAATTCGGGTGGTAATGAGCTTACGCCATCTGAACATTCAATTTTTCTCCGCCGAGGATGTGGAAGTGGAGATGATGCACAGTCTGACCGGCATCGTCGCCGCAGTTTGAAACTACGCGGTAGCCTCCGACGAGCCCCTCTTCCTTTGCGATGCGTGCAATCACCTCGAATATATGAGAAACA
>JAZTWZ010000039.1:0-19445 GCA_045636165.1 Eubacteriales bacterium | reverse complement strand
TTCCCTTGAAGCATTTACCGTTCGATTTACTGTCGGCACAGCCCGAATAGATTTCCGTCGCGGTGTTATCTGAAATTTTGTAAATCTTGTCTCCTGCGTGAACTATCAGGTGAGAGGTTTCTTTGTCCTCAAAGGTATATATTCCGTTTATTTTTCCCTCAAGGTTATGAAGCACTCGCCAGCCAACTCTTTTCTCAGGTAAGCCGTCAAGGTCGGATATAATATTCTCGGCATCAGGGCTTCTCTTTTCATCCACCATGGATGCATCAGTCGAGAAATCAACACCGAGAAATGTTCGGTAAGTTTTCGCATAAACCGTACTCTTCGGTGATGCATTTGACTTTGATAACCTCGGCATCGTTATACACTCTCCCCTGCATGCTCCACGTGCTTCAGCAACGCCTTGTTATATCTTCCGAGAGCGATAGCCGCCTTTCCCGTAGCGACTGAGCGAGGAGAGTAATACACGCCTCCGCTCTCATAGCCTTTTTCATCTGACTCTATGACCTGTGAAAAGCTTCCAACTTCCTCATCAGACGGGTAAATCGGAAGCTTTGACATGCCATTATCGTA
Source organism: Eubacteriales bacterium (assembly GCA_045636165.1). GTDB lineage: Bacteria > Bacillota > Clostridia > Oscillospirales > JAAYXM01 > SIG480. The sequence continues at coordinate 18,872 of JAZTWZ010000039.1, read as the reverse complement.
TGATAATATCTTTAAATTTTCTTTATCCATAATTCTTTCTCCTTATTGAAATTCAAGCAGATCGTGAATCTGCTGCTCAAACTGCGGAGTTTCCTCCGCAGTATCTATAATCTGTCCTGCCGGAGCCGGGCGCCCTGCTACAAAGTAGCGAATGGCATCCGGCGCATGGGTAAGCTCGTGCGGTGTACCTGACACATCATTGGGATTTCTTGATGATATCGCGACTGAAGGAAGTGTTCTTATAAGATTTATGCAGTTTGAAAATATTCTTAAAGAAGCGCACATCTCTCCCGTCTCATCGCGGTAAGGCTTGAGCCATTCCTTTAAGTTGTACCACCCCTGAACGCGGTCATTCTGCGCCGCAACAAGCGGCATTCCGTTTTCGGCAAATATTTCTGCCGCGCTTTTGCCCGTATCCTGTCTTCTGTTCCACAGGTCAGGCGGTGCAATTGAGGCATATACCTTTTCCGAAGATAGGCTTTTTATCCTTGATGCAGCTGAAGATATAATCAGTCCGCTTTCATATATCTCGCGATAAACATACGCGCGCCCGTACATATCAACTGCTATCCAGTATCCGGCAAGCATATCAAGACCGTAGTCCATGACGAAATATCTCCGCCAGCTCGGTGGAATTACAAACGGCTCAATCACATGAATATCGCGATTCCACTCCGTAAAATACTGTCCTTCGAATATGTCCCAGTTTCCCTCAAGCAGTGCTTCGCGGTCCTTTTTCGAAAGCTTTTTTAGCCTTTCGATATATCCGGGGTCCGACTTCATAAGAAAGTTGTTGTCCGTGACGCGCGACGGAATAAAGATTCTGCCGAGATGTTCAACATTAGGTTTTCCTATGTCGATAAACCTTGATTTTACCCATGCATGCCCTATTCCTCCGGGATTGGTTGAGCTTTTTATCTGTTTTGGAAAAGAGTTCGCTCCGCGCACACGCGATATTAGATAAACATACATCTGCTCAGTAAAATGCGTAAGCTCGTCAAAGCGTATGACATCGTATTCTGCCGACTGGTAACGGTAAACATCGTTTTCCGCATCGCAATAACCGAAGTCTATCACCGAGCCATTTTTGAAAACTCCCTCGTGTTTTGCGGCTTTATATGTAAATAAATTCTGCGGATAAAGCCCAAGCGCACATCTAACGAGAGACTTTTCAAGTTCAGGCAGAGTTCTTCGCAGGATAAGCTGTTTCGAGCCGGGGTACTTGAGCGCAAAAATGAGCGCATCAACAAGCTGACCGTACGACTTTCCGCCTCCTGCCGCGCCGCCGAACAGCACCTCTCCGGCAGTTGCGTTTATAAACTCACTCTGCCTCTTTGTTATCTCAATTTCCATTTTCTCCTCCAATCACCTTGACAACTACATCATACGGATGCGCACTCTCCGTTTCGTTGCCGTCAAGAAGCTCTTCAATAAACATCGCCGCTTTGAGATCTCCCTCAAGACCTTTCTTGACCTGTGCAAGAGCAAGACCTTCAACAACACTCGGTCTCTTCCTCACAAGCTCTGAAATTCCGGTCTTTTCGAGATATTCGGCAGAGAGCTTCTTGCGCACAATTTTAAGAAGCTCTCCCTTTATTGATTTCTGCTTTTTTGTCATTTTTTCTCACCTCCTCGCAAAAGAAAAAGCGCACACAAAAACTTGTGTGCGCTCCCGGCATTATCTGTATTATATCATAAATTTAATTTTGTGCTTGACAACTTTTTGACAACTTTTTTACTCCTGTCCTGCAGGGAAAAGTGTAAGCGGATCAATGTGTTTGCCGTCCGAAATGACCTCAAGATGAAGATGCGGAGACTCAAGGCATTCTGAAATTGCACTCTCTCCGATAACGCCTACCACATCTCCTGCCTTTATCGCGTCGCCTTTTTTGACTTTTATCTCATCGCCGAGGTTTGCATATACGCTCTTAAGTCCGTTCGTATGAATTACCCTGACTGTGTTTCCGAGCATACTGTCACTCTCTACCGATTCAATAACTCCGTCAGCAATCGCAAGCACCACAGTCCCTGCCTCTGCTTTTATATCGACGCCCTCGTGAATCCGCCAATCATCCATGGTCTTGCTCTTTACAAGCTCTCCGTTTGAAAACGGTGCACTTACCGAACCTGCAACCGCCATTGTGTAAACTGTCTTTTCTTCCGTCTTCTTCGGAGACTCTGTCGGTTCAGTTTTCTTTACTTCTTCCTTTTTCTCCTCTTTGACAGTCAGAGTTTCTTTCTTCTCCGTCTTTTCTTCGGTCGGAACTAAAATTTCAACGGGGCTTGAAACAGATTTGAATTCTTTCGGAAACGGAATCTCCATAGAATTCCCGATATCCGCTTCTTTTCTCACATCTTCTGCCGTGTTACGGGCAAGATACATTACATAACCCGAGATTCCTATTGCAGATATGCACAGGAACAGGATTATGTAAAATCCGAATTTCGCGACTTTACTTGCAAATCCTGCATACTTTTTCAATATAAAAGCACCTCCGAGCATATTTTAGCCCGAAGGTGCATCTTATATACAATTTTAAACATTAAATCTGAAGAGAATTACATCGCCGTCTTCAACGACATATTCTTTTCCTTCGCTTCGCATAAGTCCGCGTTCACGGGCAACTGCAGTTGAACCGCACTCAATAAGATCTTCATATCTGATAACCTCTGCACGGATGAATCCGCGTTCAAAGTCAGTATGAATCTTACCTGCAGCCTGCGGAGCTTTCATTCCCTTGGTAATCGTCCATGCGCGAACCTCGGGAGTTCCTGCAGTGAGGTACGAAATGAGACCGAGGAGAGAGTAACAGACCTGAATCATACGATCAAGACCCGACTGAGTAAGTCCAAGTTCTGAGAGGAACATCTCGCGCTCGTCTTCAGCAAGCTCTAAAATCTCTTCCTCAAGCTTTGCACAAATCGGGATAATCTGCGATCCCTCAGCTTCAGCAAATACTTTAAGCTTGTTGTAATATTCGTTGGAATCGATTCCCGATACGAAATCGTCCTCCGACATATTAGCCGCATAAATAACGGGCTTTGCAGTAAGAAGCTCAACAGTTGAAATGACTTCTGCCTCTTCCTCGTTTGTTTCAAAGCTTCTTGCGCTCTTTCCCTCACCGAGATGAGCTGCAAGACGCTCAAAAAGCTCAACTTCAACAAGAAGCTTCTTATCGCCCTTTGCCGCCTTACGGGTCTTGTCAAGGCGTCGTTCAAGCATTTCGATATCCGAAAGGATAAGCTCGTAATTTATGGTATCAACATCGCGGATGGGGTCAATTCCGCCCTCTACATGAACAATGTTATCGTCAGCAAAGCAACGGACAACGTGAACAATCGCATCAACTGCGCGGATGTGTGAGAGAAACTTGTTTCCAAGACCTTCGCCCGATGCCGCACCCTTTACAAGACCCGCGATATCAACAAACTCAACAGTTGCATAAGTTGTCTTTTCCGTGTTGTAGAGCTTTGAAAGAGCATCAACTCTCGCATCGGGAACCGTAACAGTTCCGACATTCGGCTCGATTGTGCAGAACGGATAGTTTGCAGCTTCAGCTCCTGCGTTTGTTATAGCGTTAAAGAGCGTACTCTTTCCTACATTCGGAAGTCCTACTATACCTAATTTCATTTATCTTCACTTCTCCTTGATTTGTAAACAGAAACGAACGCCTCCGCTTTTATTTTGCAAATTCTATGAACTTGTCAGCAGAGAGTTTGTCGTAATTCTTAATAAATACTGAAAGCTCAGCTGCAATCTTCTTTGCGCCGCCGACATCATCGCTTTCGATATTGAGCGGAAGAAGCGGATCGTGAAGCGAGAGTCTGAGGAGGAACCAGCCGTTGCCGTACTCCTTATCAAGATTTACGCGAACGCCCTCGTAGTTACTTGGCGCAAGGCTCCAACCCTCTTTGTTCTTTGCATATTCAGTAAGCTCATCGATTACATTCTGACCGTATGCCTTGAAGTCATCAAGGAGAATGTTCATACGGAACTCAACGCTTTCAGCCGGCTCACGAAGAGTTGCGATAAGAGATTCGAGAGTATATCCCTCTTTCTTTCCGCGTGCAAGCTCGATAAGAAGCTTTGTTACGATATATGCGCCGTCATCAAGGAAGTAGTTTTCCTTGAATGCGCCGTGACCTGAAGTCTCGATAGCAAGCTGGCTATCCTTACCCTCGCCATTCAGGCGGATAGACTCGTTGATAACATTCTTGTATCCGCGCTTGAAGCGGTGGTGAACGCCACCCTTTTCCTTGATAAATGTTGCAAGACCCTCTGAAGTTATGGAGTCAGTAACGATAGTTGTTCCCGGATGCTCGCGAAGAAGAATTGCAGCAAGCATAGCAATAATGCGGTTGCGGTTGAGCTCGCTACCGTCAGAAAGAACAGCACCGGCACGGTCAACATCAGTATCAAAGATGATACCAAGATCTGCCTTTGTTTCATTTACAGCATCACGAATGCTCTTCATAGCATCCTTATCCTCGGGATTCGGGATATGGTTCGGGAAAGAACCGTCCGGCTCAAGGAAGCGGCTGCCGTCTGTATTTGCGCCGAGTGGGCGAAGCACCTTATCTACATAGAAACCGCCTGCACCGTTACCTGCGTCAACAACAATGCGGAAGCCTGCAAGCGGCTTCTCCTCGCCTGTTGCCTTGCGGATCTTGTCTGCGAGAATAGCACCATAAGTATCCATAAACTCGCCTTTTACAATCTTTCCTTCAGGAAGACCTGTCTTCTTGTCGCTCTCTGCAAACTCAAGAATCTCCTTAATATCAGCCTTCTCAAGACCGCCGTTTGCTGTAAAGAACTTAAAGCCGTTACGGTTGAACGGGAGATGGCTTGCAGTAATCATAACCGTACCGTCAAACTTATATCCCTCGGTTACGCATGCCATGAACATAGCCGGAGTGCTTGCCATACCGAAGTCGGTAACTTCAATACCCTCTGCTGCCATAGCTTCACAGATGAAGCCTGAAAGAGCCTCACCTGAAAGGCGCGAATCGCGACCTACCGCTACGCGGATGCCACTCTTCTTTCCAGTTTTAGCAAGAAGCCAGAGCGCAAAACCGCGACCGATATCACGGCTTGCTGCTTCTGTAAGATTAACCGGCTGACCCTCAACGCCGTCGATTGCGACGCCGCGGATGTCACTGCCGTTCTGTAATTTCTTATAATCCATTTTACAAAACCTCCAAAATTTTGTTTCGGCTTAAGCGTTAAGTGCCTGTTCGATATCTTCAATCAAATCTTTTGCATCCTCAAGACCTACGCTCAGGCGGATAAGGTCAGGAGATACTCCCGCTTCCTCAAGCTGCTGCTCGGTAAGCTGACGGTGTGTATGGCTTGCCGGATGGAGAAGGCAGGTTTTTGCATCTGCAACATGCGTTGCGATTGTGGAAAGCTTAAGCTTATCCATAAACGCGATAGACTCTGCTCTGCCACCTTTGAGACCGAACGCGAGAACGCCGCAAGTGCCGTTTGGCATATACTTCTGGGCAAGCGCGTGGTATTCGTCATCAGGAAGACCTGCATAGTGAACCCATGCAACCTTCGGATGATTCTTAAGGTAAGTTGCAACTGCAAGCGCATTTTCGCAATGACGCTGCATTCTGATATGGAGAGTTTCAAGACCGAGGTTTACATAGAAAGCGTTCTGCGGTGACTGAATTGCGCCGAAGTCGCGCATGAGCTGAGCCGTAGCCTTTGTTATATATGCGCCCTTACCGAAACGCTCGGTATATGTAATTCCGTGGTAAGAATCATCGGGAGTTGTGAGTCCCGGGAATTTGTCTGCATATTTTGTCCAGTCAAAATTTCCGCTGTCAACGATGCATCCGCCAACGCTTACGCCGTGACCGTCAATGTACTTTGTTGTGGAGTGAGTTACGATATCTGCGCCCCATTCAAACGGACGGCAGTTAATCGGAGTTGCGAATGTATTATCAACTATAAGCGGAACGCCGTGGCTGTGTGCAAGACGGGCAAACTTCTCAAAGTCAAAGACCGTAACGGTCGGGTTTGTTATCGTTTCGCCAAATACTGCCTTCGTGTTGGGTCTGAAGTATTTTGCAAGCTCTTCTTCGGGAAGAGTCTGGTCAACGAATGTGCATTCAATTCCCATCTTCTTCATGGTTACTCCGAAGAGGTTATATGTACCGCCGTAAATTGATGACGATGCAATAAAGTGGTCACCTGCTTCGCAGATGTTGAAGATTGCATAGAAATTAGCTGACTGACCCGATGAGGTAAGCATTGCTGCAACGCCACCCTCAAGGTCGCGGATTTTTTCCGCCGCAGCATCATTTGTCGGGTTCTGGAGACGGGTGTAGAAATAGCCCTCTGCCTCGAGGTCAAAGAGCTTACCCATCTCGTCGCTTGTTGCATATTTCCAGGTTGTGCTCTGTACTATCGGGAGCTGTCTCGGCTCGCCGTTTCCCGGCACATATCCGCTGTGAAGACACTTTGTTCCTTCTCTCATTTCTTTCATTTCTTTCATTCCTTTACATAGTTCTCTATCATATAATTTTATAGTTTTCTTCGCCATTTGTCAAGTTTACATTTGACCTTACACTACTATACTGGTATAATTGAATCAAGAGGTGATTTAGGTGAACGAGCTTATGTGTGAATACTGTCTGAATTACGAATACGACGACGAATTTGGCGATTACTACTGCATTATAGATATGGACGAGGACGATGCAGGCCGGTTTGACATTTTCTCAAAGCGCGGATGCCCATACTATCACCCCGGAGATGAATATACAATCGTCAGAAAACAGAATTAACAAACCAAAGCGGCAGCTCGGAAAGAGCTGCCGCTTTTTGTAACCTCTTTTATTTTTTGTACATAGACTGAACCGAGAATGTAAATTGGAGGTTTCCGACGGTGAAGACAGTCAGACTTTGCGATATGAAATGCGGAGAGACGGCGAAAATAGCCTCACTCTCAGACCTTGGCGACGGAAAGCAGCGTCTTTCCGACCTCGGTTTTGTCACAGGTGGAAAAGTCGTCTGTATGTTCAGAAGCCCGCTCGGCGACCCTGTTGCATACCTTGTCCGCGGAACTCTCATTGCCCTGCGGAGGGTTCACTCGGAGAAAATACTTGTTGAGGTGATATAATGGGACTTACGCGAAGCTCTGTCGGTGACAGAGTGTCAGGTGATGTCTTTAAGATAAAAAAGAAAAAAGAATCTGACCTTGTTATCGCTCTTGCCGGCAACCCGAATGTCGGTAAAAGTACGGTTTTCAACGAGCTGACAGGAATGAATCAGCACACGGGAAACTGGCCGGGAAAGACGGTCTCAAATGCAGCCGGATACTTTGAGCATACAGGTCAAGGCTTTGTTCTTGTTGATATTCCGGGTACATACTCTCTCCTTCCAGCATCACCCGAGGAGGAGGTCGCCCGTGATTTTCTGATCTCAGGAGATTATGACTGTGTTGCCGTCGTGTGCGATGCGACAAGCCTTGAGCGAAACCTCGCTCTTGTTTTGCAGATACGCGCGATAACGCCACACATTGTTGTCTGCGTAAACCTTATGGACGAAGCGAGAAAAAAAGGCATAACCGTTGATGTGGAAGTGCTGAAAAAAGAGCTTGGTGTTGAGGTTGTAGCAACAGAGGCAAGAAGCGGAAAAGGCCTTTCTCTTCTCTGCGATGCCCTGTTGCGCTCATCAGGAAAATCGAACGAAATCGTCGGCGATTTTTCGGAAGATTTTCCCACTATAGCCTCTGAAATTTATCACAAGGCAGTTTCAGGCGGCGTTGGTTATACTGACCGCGAGAAGCGCATCGACCGCATAGTAACAAGCCGCGTTTTCGGCTTTCCTATTATGCTTTTAGGGCTAGCTCTCGTTTTCTGGCTGACTATCGAAGGCGCAAATTACCCGTCAACATACCTTTCCTCACTTTTTTCAAAATTAGAATCTCCGCTATATAACTTTCTTACATTTCTCCGACTGCCCGAGGTCGTTTCAAACGCCCTTACCTACGGCGTTTTCAGAGTTCTTTCGTGGGTAGTTTCCGTTATGCTACCGCCGATGGCGATTTTCTTTCCTCTGTTTACGCTGCTCGAAGACTCGGGATATCTTCCTCGTGTCGCCTTCAACCTTGACCGCGCATTTTTAAAGTGTAACGCCTGCGGCAAACAGAGCCTCACAATGTGTATGGGTTTTGGCTGCAACGCGGCAGGGGTAGTTGGATGTCGCATAATCGACTCGCCCCGTGAGCGGCTCATCGCAATTCTTACAAACTCTTTTGTTCCGTGCAACGGCAGATTCCCGGCACTCATTTCAATAATCACTATATTTTTTATAGGTCACGGTTCAGGAATTTTCAAGTCCGCAACGGCAGCTCTCATCCTCGTTTTTTTCGTACTTCTCGGAATCGCGATGACCTTTCTTATCTCAAAGCTTCTGTCGCACACTTTCTGCCGGGGGTACGCCTCAAACTTCACGCTCGAGCTTCCACCGTACCGCCGTCCACAGATAGTAAAGGTTCTTATTCGTTCGATTTTTGACAGAACGCTCTTCGTTCTCGGTCGCGCAGTTGCAGTTGCCGCACCGGCAGGTCTTGTCATCTGGCTTATGGCGAATATCACATTCGGCGGCGAAACTCTTCTTTCTCACCTCTCGAATCTGCTCGACCCGTTCGGTCGCCTTCTCGGGCTTGACGGAGTTATCCTTACCGCCTTTATACTCGGCTTTCCTGCAAACGAAATTGTTCTCCCCCTCGCAATTATGGCATACAGTTCAGGCGGAGTACTTACCGAGATTTCAGACCTTGCCTCAGTATCCTCTCTTCTTATCTCAAACGGCTGGACGCGCGCAACAGCCATCTCCTTTATGCTCTTTTCCATCTTTCATTGGCCCTGTTCAACAACGCTCCTTACCGTAAAAAAAGAGACGGGAAGCTTTCTGCACACACTTCTCGCGCTCCTTATCCCGACGCTTCTCGGCATTATTCTCTGCGCTCTCGTAAACCTCTTTTTCGTTTGACTCGCATCCTTCGGGTATGTTATAATTAAATAACAAATTCTCGGAGGTGTTTAATTTGGCCGATACTATTGCCGCCATAGCAACTGCGCCTGCACGCGCCGCAATCGGAGTTATCCGCATATCCGGCGACGATGCGCTTAAAATATGCAGCCGCGTTTTTTCTTCTCCCCTTGAAAGCCGACCGCGCGAAATGGTTACCGGCCGTTTTTTTTCGGAGAGTGGCGATATACTTGACTACGGTATGGCGTGCTTCTTCAAAGGACCGAAGAGCTTTACGGGCGAAGACAGCGTTGAATTCTTCTGCCACGGCTCTCTTGCCGTTCTCGCCTCCGTTCTCAAAGCTCTTTTTTCCGCAGGTGCGCGTCCGGCCGAGGCGGGAGAATTTACGCGCCGCGCGTTTTTAAACGATAAGATGGATCTTATTGAAGCCGAGGCAGTTATCGACCTTATCGACTCTGAAACCGAGCTTTCGGCAAGAAACGCCGCCGAACAGATGGGCGGTGCATTGGGGCGCGAGATAGGAAGAATCTCTTCTGCGCTTACTGCAATCGCCGCAGAATTTTATGCGTTTGTCGATTATCCTGACGACGAAATCGAACAGACCGAGCGCGACGACATAGCATCTTCTCTCTACAAAATTGCCGACGATGCAAAGTCACTCTCAGGCACATTTGTGAAAGGAAAGCTTCTTCGGAGCGGAGTCCGCGTTGCGCTTATCGGGAAACCGAATGTCGGAAAATCTTCTGTATTGAACGCTCTTCTCGGATGCGAGAGAAGCATCGTAACCGATATTGAGGGAACGACGCGTGACACGGTTGAAGAATCTGTTTCCATAAACTCCGTAGCGCTCCACCTTATCGATACCGCAGGTCTTCGCGATGCAAAGGATGAACCCGAAAGGCTCGGTATTGAGCGAAGCCGTCGTGCTGCAGAAAACGCCGACCTTCTGATTGCCGTTTTTGACGGAAGTGAGGCGATGAGCGATTACGATATGGAAGTTCTCGAGCTCGCAAAGAAGAAAACGAGCATCTGTGTAATAAATAAAAACGACCTTGAAAGCGTAATCGACAAGGCTCTCTTTGAAAATCTCACAACTATCGAAATTTCCGCAAAGGAAAGACTTGGTACAGATGAGCTTTCCGACCTCATAACGGAGACAATCGGCATCGCCGAGCTTCCGTGCGACGGTAAGATTATCACGAATCCGCGCCACGCATCTGCGATTGACCGTGCGGAAGGCCTTATCCGAAAGGCTGCCGACGGTTTTGCAGGCGGAATTTTTGCAGACCTTGCAGTGAGCGACATCGAGGCTGCGATAAACACTCTCGCCGAGATAACAGGGAACTTCGCTCAGGACTCCGTAATATCAGAAATCTTCTCTCGCTTCTGCGTTGGTAAATAGAAAAAGTGACTGCTTGCAGTCACTTTTTTATATATTCTCGAAACTCTTTTTTACTTCCATTAAAAACATTCATATCAATATATTCTTCTTCGCCCGAATATCCGGGTAGCTTTTCGGTATGCGAATACTGCCAGAATTTCCAAACTCTTCCGTCGGGAAGACTCGGTCTCTTTACGATATCGCATATCCACAAATCGCATTTGTTATATTCCCCTGAGATATAGAGAAGATACGCGCGGCGGTTTGTGTATATAATCGGATACTTTCCGTACTCAACATAAAGCTCTTTTATCATCTCATCGAGAATCTTCCGCACCTTGGATGCCGGCGGTGGGTTCTTGCTGTAATCGCCGTACAATTCAAGGTCGATTACGGGCGGAAGCTCAATGCTTTCCTTTTCTACAGAAGAAATAAAGTTCTCCGCCTGCGATTTGCCGTCACTCTCAAAGCTTAAAAAGTGGTACGCTCCTGCTGCAAGGTTCGTCTTTTTGATATTTTTGATATTTTCTTCAAAAAACCGATCCTTGAATGAGCTTCCCTCAGTTGCTTTGATAAATGCAAACTCAATATCCTCTGCCGCAAGAGTTTCCCAGTCAATATCACCCTGATATGCAGAAACATCAACGCCCTTTACCTGAAGGCTCTCCACAGTGCGATGCCCGATTTTCACATACGCTTTGTAAGCGAGAAGAAATGCAAGCAACACTATAATTAAAACGCGCGTTATTACCTTGACTTTTTTCATAAAAACAACTTTCTAAATGCTCTCCATAAACCTTTCAAATGCTTTTATTCCCTCTTCCGTGCGCTTGAAAACGCCTGCATCCTCAAGGCACTTTAAAAACACATAACCTGTTTCTCTGAGGAAAAATTCGTTTAAGTCCTCACCGTGTTTATACTTTGACATAATCTTTTCTGCCCAAGGCGCATGCTTTTTTGTTTCCTCATAGGAATCAAAGCTCTTTCCTTCTCTCGCACACTCGCAAAGAAGTGCAATCTCACGCTTCAGGCGCGCAGGGAGAATTGCAAGCCCCATAACTTCGATAAGACCTATATTTTCTTTCTTTATGTGGTGAAGCTCCTCGTGGGGATGGAAAACTCCGAGTGGGAACTCCTTCGTCGTTATGTTGTTGCGAAGGACTATATCAAGTTCATATTCTCCGTTTTTCATTCTTGCAATCGGAGTTATTGCGTTATGCTTTTCTCCGTCAGTCTCAGCAAATATAAATGCGCTCTCATCAGTATATTTGCACCACGCGTCGAATATTCTCTCTGCAAGCGCGATAACCTTTTCCCTATCCACACTTCTCAGACGGATAACCGGCATCGGCCATTTTACGCGTGCTACTGAAACATCCTCAAAGCCGTCTATTGTATAGACTTTCTCAACCTCTGCGCGTTCCATCGCAAAGGTGTATTTCCCGCCCTGAAAATGCTCGTGCGAAAGAATTGAGCCACCGACAACGGGAAGCCCTGCATTCGAGCCTATGAAATAGTGCGGAAATGCATCAAGGAACGAAAATAGCTTTTTGAATATATCGCGGTCCACTCCCATCGGCAGATGCTCGTGGTTAAGCACGATACAATGCTCATTATAATATACATACGGAGAATACTGGAAATTCCACAGCTCACCGCAGACTTCAATCGGAATTATTCTGTGATTCTCTCGTGCCGGGAAATCAGCTCTTCCGGCATAGCCTTCGCTCTCGGGGCAAAGTGCACACGCAGGATAGCCCGACTTCGGAAGGTCGCGAAGACGCGCAATCTCCTTCGGGTCTTTTTCGGGCTTTGCGAGGTTTATCGTAACATCAAGCTCGCCATATTCCGTATCTACCGTCCACTTGACATCGCGTTCTATGCGGTATCGGCGGATATAGTCTGTGTCCTTTGAAAACTTATAGTACCAGTCCGTCGCAGCTTCCGGGCTTTCAAGATAAAGCTCACAGAAACGGCTTACAACTTCAGACGGTCTCGGCGTAAGCTCACCCATAATGCGAGTATCGAAAAGGTCAAACGCCGTCTGCGATTTTTCTATGATTCCGCGCTCTGCGGCATCCTCGCACAGCGATACCAGAATCTCCTCAAGCCCCTTTTCCGACGGCTCTTCCTCACGGAATTCGGAAAGTCCGAGAATGTCGCAGAGTCTGTTTCGCATATATGTTCGATCAAGAGGCGAGATAAGCTCTCTTTCCTCCGCATAAGAAATTAGTGCCGCTATATCCGCATAAACACTCATTTAATGCACCTTCTCTGTTCTTATTCCGCCGGAAGCGCGAAACGATAAAACCTTACAGCTTCCACTTCCGAACACAGTTTCAATTTCTTTTATAAACTCATCGCAAAAGCTTCTCTGAACAAACGCCTCAAGAGTTCCTCCAAAGCCGCCGCCCTGAATTCTCACGGCACCGCGACCGCCAAGAAGCTTCTCCGAAAGCGCAAGCCCGAGAGCCATATCTTGACTCTTTGTCGCGCCAGACGGGTATATGTTCTGGAGATATTTAAAAGACGAATCTCCCGACTCGCGTATGAGTTTTAAAAACTTCTCAAAATCATTCTTCCGAAGACACTCTCCCTGTTTCTTCGCTCGATTTGTTTCCGAAAAATAATGATGCGCACGAATAACCGCGCGGTCAGAATATAAGCTTCTGAGTTCCTTTATATTTTCATAAAACGCCGTTTCATCGACTTCGCAAAGCCGAGTTTTTCCGAAAAACGATGCAATCTGCCCCATTTCTGATGGAATTGCGGCGTATTCGCCCGTGAGGTCTGCGTGATCCGCGCCAACATCAATTATAACAAGGTCATACCCTTCTTTGTCAAGCTCAAAATCTATTTTTCTGACCTCTGCAGGGCTATTTGCAAAATCTATCTCGACAACGCCGCCGAACGCTGACGCCATCTGGTCCATAAGCCCGCAGGGCTTTCCGAAAAACTCTCTTTCGGCAAAGCCTGAAACTTCCGCTATCTCAAACGGAGACAGCGAGAGACCCCAAAAATCGGAAAGCGCAGTCGCGACCGCAACCTCGAACGCCGCAGAGCTTGAAAGCCCGGAACCGATGAGCACCTCGGAGGAGATATACATATCAACGCCCGAAAGCTCCGCCCCTCGGAGAGAAAGTCCCTTTGCCACTCCGCGGATAAGCGCAACTGTGGAATTCTTCTCATCCTCACGCGGAGAAAGGTTTGATAACGAAATTTCGTATTCTCCGAACCCTTCACAATATGCGCGGATGGTATCTTCTCCGCTTTTTGCCGCAGCAACTGCCGTTTCGAGATTTATCGCCGCCGCAAGGCAGACACCGCCCTGGTGGTCGGTATGGTTTCCCGAAAGCTCAACTCTTCCCGGCGCACTATAAAGCTGTATCCCGTTTGTTTCTCCGAATTTACCTTTAAAATCAAGTTTAAGGCTTCTGTAGTCCATAAAACGCATCCCCTCTCACAAGCTTTCCTTTTATTTTTTCTTACTTTAAGGGAAAGTATGTAAGAGACTGCACCCTCATTATATCACACACATACAATATAGTCAAAGCCCGTTGGTAGTTTGTGCCAACGGGCTTTGTTTAAGTTTTCTTTATTATTTTTGTTTTGCACTTCGGGCAGGTTATTTCGATTTTGCCCTTACCGCGAGGAACACGAAGACGGGTTTTACAAGCTTTGCATTTAAAGTATTTATGCGTTTTTCTCTCGCTTCGTATTCTCTTTAAGAGAGCTATTCTGTCGCTTGCCTTCTTCTTGATCCGCATATACGCTAAAAGCTCGCGGCGGCGCTTATCAAAGTTTTTGGAAAAGCATCTCACATACGCCCATACTATTATTATAAACGACGGAATGGATAAAATCGCAAGAGGACCGATAAGCGAAAGAAACGAAAGGCCGAAGCCCACAATGAGAAGGAATATTCCAAGCTCGTCTATACCGTATCGCCCCTGCATAAAATACTGTATTGTATTACTTAAACGCCCAAAAAAGCCGCGCATAATTTCGCCTCCGAAATGATTATACTTGTATTCTACACAAATTTTACCCCGAAATCAATATATCTTATCCGAATGTTACACATTGTTCACAGTAAAAAAAGGATGTGGAAATTTTCCACATCCTTTTTGATTTTCAGTTTCTTACTTTACAAGCTCCTTTGCTGTTTCAACAACATTGTCAACAGTAAAGCCGAACTTCGGGAAGAGCTTTGAGTACGGAGCAGAAGCGCCGAAGCCCTTCATGCAAACCAACGCACCGTCAAGACCTACATAACGGTCAAGACCGAAGCCGCAGCCTGCTTCAACAAATACTCTTGCGCGGATGCTCTTCGGGAGAACGCTCTCGCGGTATGCTTCATCCTGCATCTCGAAGAGAGCAACTGACGGCATACTTACAACGCGAGCTGCGATTCCTTCAGCTGCGAGCTCATCATAAGCCTTGTAAGCAAGCTCAAGCTCAGAACCTGATGCGATAAGGATAACCTTTGCATCCTTGCTGTCGCGGACGATGTATCCGCCCTTGAGTGCTTCGCGACCTGTCTCCTCGTAGTACGGGAGGTTCTGACGGGTAACAGCGATACCTACCGGATGCTTGCCGTTTGTAACTGCATAGTACCAAGCAGCAGCAGTCTCGTGACCGTCAGCCGGACGGAAGTCAACAAAGCCCGGGATAGAACGCATTGCTGCGAGCTGTTCAATCGGCTGATGTGTCGGACCGTCTTCACCAACACCGATAGAGTCATGTGAGAATACATAAGTAACCGGGAGCTCCATAAGAGCTGAAAGACGCATAGCCGGCTTTACATAATCAGAGAATACGAAGAATGTAGCAACGAACGGATGAATGCCGCCGTAAGCTGCCATAGCGTTTGCGATAGCGCCCATAGCGTGTTCACGAACGCCGAAGTGGATGTTGCGACCTGCGTAGTCGTTCTTTGAGAAGTCGCCGCCGTCCTTGATGTTTGTCTTGTTAGACGGAGCAAGGTCAGCAGAACCACCGAAGAGGTTCGGCATAATCTTTGCAAGGCGGTTGATCATCTCGCCTGAGAGGTTACGGGTAGCGTTAGCCTTGTTCTCAAAGCTCCAGAACTCTTCAGAGTCAAGTGCTTCCATCGGGAGCTTACCTGACATAAGAGCTTCCCACTCCTTAGCAAGTTCCGGATATGCCTTAGCATAGTCAGCAAAGAGCTTGTTCCACTCGTCCTCGTTCTTATTGAGATTTGCAACAACTTCGTTCATGTGAGCGCGTACTTCGTCTGATACGAAGAATTCTTCTGTCGGCATCTCGAGGTTAGCCTTGAGAGCTGCAAGCTTCTCAGCGCCAAGAGCTTCACCGTGGACCTGGCTTGTGCCTGCGTTCGGAGCGCCGTAACCGATCTCTGTTGTAATCTTGATGAGAGTCGGCTTGTTCTTTTCAGCCTTAGCTTCGTCGATAGCAGCAGCGATAACTTCGATATCGTTGCCGTCTGCTACTTCGAGAGTCTGCCAGCCGTAAGCTTCGAAACGAGCACAGACATCTTCTGTGAATGCGATGTCAGTGCTGCCCTCGATTGTGATTGAGTTTGAATCGTAGAGAACGATGAGCTTTCCGAGGCCGAGAGTACCTGCGATGGAAGCAGCTTCTGAAGCAATACCTTCCATAAGGCAGCCGTCGCCGCAGAGAGCGTATGTATAATGGTCAACAACATCGAAACCGTCGCGGTTGAAAGCTGTAGCAAGATGGCGCTCTGCCATAGCGAAACCAACTGCGTTTGCGATACCCTGTCCGAGCGGACCTGTTGTAATCTCAACGCCGTTTACTTCGCGGTATTCCGGATGACCCGGAGTCTTGCTGCCTTCCTGACGGAAGTTCTTAAGGTCGTCGATTGTGAGACCGTAGTCAAACATGTGGAGAAGAGCATAGAACATAGCTGAGCCGTGACCTGAAGAAAGAACAAAGCGGTCGCGATTCTGCCACTTTGAGTTCTTCGGGCTGTGCTTCATCTTGTCTGCCCAGAGAGCGTATGCCATCGGCATTGCGCCAAGAGCGATACCCGGATGTCCTGATTTTGCCTTATCGATAGCTTCTGCAGCGAGAACGCGCATGGTATCGATAGTTGCCTGCTGTACTGTTTTCATATCGTCACCTCATAAAAAATATTCAGATGTAATTATATTATCACAAATCTGCCCTGCTTGCAAGCACAAAAGAAAAAACTATTGACAGCTTTTTCCCTGTATATTATAATATGTTAGTATTTAAGAGGTAACCTCGTCACTATTCACTCTTACCTCTTACTTCAAATACGGGGGTGTAGCTCAGCTGGGAGAGCGCTTGAATGGCATTCAAGAGGTCATGGGTTCGATCCCCACCATCTCCACCACGTCGGAGCGAGTGTTTTGACTCGCTCCGTTTTTTTGTAAAACGGAGCTCATTTTTTGCACTGCTCCTCCTTCTTCCCACAAAGCAGGTTTTGTGGGAGCCCTTTTTTGTCCCATCCGTCAAGTTGGTGTGTCTGTTCTTTTGTGCTGCGCGAGTAACAAAGAAAAAGACGGGCGAATCTTCGCCCGTCTTGTGGTGTTATTCAGTTATACCATATTCTGCCGCCAGTTCAATAAGCTTTTCCGCCCATTCGGGAGATTTTTCATTGAGGTGCTCAATTGCGCTCTTGTCATTTAAACTCTTTGTATAGGGGTTTGCGCCACGTTGCAAAAAATATTCAAGTGTTTCATATGAATATTTATCGACACCAAAACAATATCCACAAAGATAATACGGATCAGATGCATCATATCCGCATTCCTCAACAAAATATCGGATTAGCTCTTCGTGTTTCCAATAACATGCACTGTAAAGATACCCTTTATAGCTCATATCCGTTCCGGCATTCACCAGTTCACGGATAATTTCCATTCCGTTCGGAGGAAGTTCAAAATTTCTAATTATATCCAGTATAGGTCTTTTCAGGGTGTATGGGATCGCACCTTTTTCGAGCAGATATCTTACTATCTCAGGATTGTCGCTTCTGACGGCATAGCGCAAAGGATAAACAAGTGCATTTACCTTTACGTAATTAACATCTGCTCCATTTTCAACCAGAAACTTCACCAGTTCAAAATCACCTTTTGAACAAGCTAATTGCAAAGGGGTCTTCCTGTACGGAAATTGCGCGAGCGCTTCGAGGAAAGGGATTCCGGGAATAGAATTCGGGTTACCGTATTTTAAAGCACTTTCCAGCTTTTCCATATCATTGTTTTCAATAGCATCAAGCATACGGGAACATTGGTATTTCTCAAAGCCAACGGTTATGGCATTACCTGCCAGAAACACCAGAACTATCACCGTTACGATTAAGAACGTTTTCTTCATAATATTGGAGAACAAAGGGGGTCACAATCCTTTCTAACATTGATGTAGGGTCATCCGGAGAGTTTCCCCACAAAACCCATGGAGCAACATCTGCGAGGAAATGCATAAATTTTTCTTTGCTGGGGTGGAAGAAATTATATGTTGGCATGTTTTCGGGTGAGGTAACAGGTTTTTCACTTGAATTAAATATCTGTTCGCCTCCCCCATCTGAAGGAACATATTTGGAGTTGCTGATATCCGGGGTATCAAAGTTATGGCAATAATCCAAATCTTCTATTTGCCAACCCCAAGATTTCGCTTCATCGATTGTTTTCGGCACAGGGACATTCTTCTCGTTTCTTGAATAGTGGGCGTTTTTTAATGGCGCCACCGCTATATCAGTTGCGAAACGCAGTTGAGTAGCGGGAGAGAAAAGGGAAGCTTTTTGAACATATGGTGAAATTTTGTCCTGAAAATCCTCATATGCACGGGATACACGACCTATTGTATCTACCGCACGCATCCATTTGTTTTCTTCGGATGACGTTCCATTAAAGCCTTCGAGAAAAGGGTCGGTCGTGCTCTGCGAAGTCCATGCTCGCTTGTCGGCGTTTGCACGAATTTTTGCAAGCCTTTCTTTTCGCTCTTGCTCTTTCTGCTTACGTTCTTGCTCCCTTTTTTCTCCGTACGGGTCATTGAATCCCTCTAAGAAATCATCCTTCTTCTGTTTTTGGGGTTCGGTCGAGGTTTTGCTTGCGGTGTCGAGAAAAGCATCTCTTTTTTCTTTGACTTCTTCGCGTTCAACTTGTTTTCCTGTTCCGAAGTCGTAATAGTATCGCTGGTTTTTGTTTTTTAATAGTGGGTTTTCATAAATCCACGTATTGTTTGAATTATTCATAATAATCCTCCTTAATTATACTATAGCTGTATTGCTTTTGCAATACAAAACGGACGCTCTGCGCACACGGAGCTTCCGTTATGAATGCGCACAAATTTAATTTTGTGATTGACAAGTTTTTGACAACTTTTTGATGGTTTTAGCAAAAACGATTTTACTACAATTTGAGACTGTTCCTTAAGTTGTATCAGACTTGTTTACTACTGGAATATAAAATGAAGAATAGATGTATAAAAGTTGATTGAAAGTTTTTTCTG